>CAYZFH010000010.1:0-21519 GCA_964477375.1 uncultured Rhizobiaceae bacterium
CCGTCGCGCTCGAAATCGGCGTGATCCTTTTGCGTCGGCAGCATGAGGTTTCCTTTCACGACACGAGTGCGGGCAGAACCTGCGCCCGCGCCTTATCGACATCGGTCTGAAAATCGATCTCGATCCAGGGCAGGTCGCTAACGTCTTCGTAACCGAACGTGCCAGGCGAAGCTGCCAGGATCATATCCCGGATAGCCTCCTCATATTCCAGTTGGGATTTTCCCGCATTGACATAGCCGCGCGCACGGTCCGCCAATTCGCTCGCGACTTTAGGCGCGAAGCGGAAAAAGCCTACCGATTCCCCATGCCATTCGTGATCCACCTGCGGCTTCTTATGAAAGTCGACGATTTGGCCACCCGAGATGCACAGCTTGACGGGCTCGTCGCCGGGCTCGATGGCCTTATCCAGCAGAAGACAGTTTGGCTTAGCGCTACCGACAAGACGCGAAAGCATCCGGTGGTCGTACAACACATCGGCATCCATCAATACGGTCGGACGGCCCGCGCGTAGCGCGCCTTCGGCGGTAGCCAAGGACACGACGCTGCCGCTGCGGAAATCCGAGTTGGCGACCGTCTGGACCGCCTGGCCGTCCGGCAGTGAATCCAGCGCCGCGCGGATTTTCTCGGCCTGATAGCCGACCACGACCGTGACGTCGGCGACGCCGCAGTCGCGCAGGAAGCCCACATGCCGCGCCAGCAGGCTGCGGCCGCCGAAATCGAGCAAGGCCTTGGGCGGGTGATCGCCCGGTCCCGCGCCGCCCAATCTGCGACCCACGCCCGCGGCCAGGATGATCGCCTTGGTTTCCTTCAGTGACATGGCGCGGCCTCACTCCTTCGGTACAAACGAAAAGAGGCCCCGGATTGCGCCGGGGCCTCTTCGCGAATCGGGCAATCCTCAGAACTTGGCGAGGATGGCCAACAGCAGCAACGCCATGATGTTCGCGATCTTGATCATGGGGTTGACGGCCGGACCCGCCGTATCCTTGTACGGGTCGCCGACGGTGTCGCCGGTCACCGCCGCTTTGTGAGCTTCGGAACCCTTGCCGCCGAAATTACCTTCCTCGATGTACTTCTTCGCGTTGTCCCACGCGCCGCCGCCAGACGTCATCGAGATGGCGACGAACAGGCCGGTGACGATGGTGCCGAGCAGCATGGCGCCGAGCGTTGTGAACGCCGCCGCCTGACCCGCGATGAC
The DNA here is from genome assembly GCA_964477375.1 of uncultured Rhizobiaceae bacterium. GTDB lineage: Bacteria > Pseudomonadota > Alphaproteobacteria > CADEGL01 > CADEGL01 > CADEGL01. The sequence continues at coordinate 1,196 of CAYZFH010000010.1, forward strand.
CAGCACGACGAAGTAGAGCGCGATGGGCGCCAGGATAGGCAGCAACGACGGGATGATCATCTCCCGGATCGCGGCCTTGGTCAGAAGATCGACGGCTGCGCCGTATTCCGGCTTCGCCGTGCCTTCCATGATGCCCTTGATCTCGCGGAACTGACGGCGGACCTCTTCGACCACCGCACCGCCCGCACGACCCACGGCCTGCATGCCGAGAGCGCCGAACAGGTAGGGCAGCATGCCGCCCAGGAACAGGCCGACCACCACGAACGGATTGTCGAGCGAGAAGGTCACCTCGACATCCGGGAAGTAGTGGGTCAGATCCTGGGTGTAGGCCGAGAACAGCACGATCGCCGCAAGGCCGGCCGAACCGATGGCATAGCCCTTGGTGACGGCCTTCGTGGTGTTGCCGACCGCATCCAGCGCATCCGTCGTCTTGCGGACCTCCGGCGGCAGTTCCGACATCTCGGCGATGCCGCCCGCGTTGTCGGTGACAGGTCCGTAGGCGTCGAGAGCGACGACTACGCCGGCCAGCGCCAGCATCGTGGTCGCCGCGATCGAAATGCCGAACACGCCAGCGGCCAGGAACGAGGCGATGATGCCGACCGCGATCACGATCACCGGCAAGGCGGTCGCCTCCATGGAGACGGCGAGGCCCTGGATGATGTTGGTCGCGTGGCCGGTGGTGGAGGACTTCGCCACGCTGGTCACTGGACGATGGCCGGTGCCCGTGTAGTACTCGGTGATCCACACCAGAAGCGCGGTCACCGCGAGGCCGATCAGGCCGCACCACAAAAGCGACATGCCCGTGATCGTGCTTTCGCCGATGGGCGTGTTGAAGCCATGGAACAGCTTGTGCGTGACCGCGGCGATCAAGACCGCCGAGATCAATGCCGACACGATCAGGCCCTTATAGAGAGCGGCCATGATCTTGTTGTCGGAGCCCAAGCGCACGAAGAACGTGCCGATGACCGAGCCGATGATGCACACGGCGCCGATCAGCAGCGGGTACAGCATCACGCCCATGATGTCCGGGCCGGGGAAGAACAACGCACCCAGCAGCATCGTCGCCACGATGGTGACGACATAGGTCTCGAACAGGTCGGCGGCCATGCCGGCGCAGTCGCCGACGTTGTCGCCGACGTTGTCGGCGATCACGGCAGGGTTGCGCGGGTCATCTTCGGGAATATTGGCTTCGATCTTGCCGACCAGGTCGGCGCCGACGTCAGCGCCTTTGGTGAAGATGCCGCCGCCAAGACGGGCGAAGATGGAGATCAGCGAAGCACCGAAGCTGAGTGCAACGAGCGACTCGATGATGTGCCGGAGGTCCATGCCCATCCGCTGGAGCACGAAGTAGTAGACGGTGACGCCCAAGAGGCCGAGGCCGACAACCAGCATGCCGGTGACCGCGCCCGATTTGAAGGCGATCGCCAGGGCCGGCTTAAGGCCGCCCCTTGCCGCTTCCGCCGTGCGGACGTTGGCGCGCACCGAGACGTTCATGCCGACATAGCCGGCAACGCCCGACAGGATGGCGCCGATGAAGAAGCCGATCGCCGAGCTGATGCCGAGCAGCAAGCCCAACAGAACGCCGACAATCACGCCGACGATGGCGATGGTACGGTACTGGCGGTTGAGGTAGGCGCGGGCGCCTTCCTGGATCGCCGCCGCGATCTCCTGCATGCGTGCGTTGCCAGGGCTGGCGGCGAGAACTTGGCGGCTCACGACCACTCCGTAAGCCAGCGCGAGCACGCCGCACGCGATGATCAGCCATTCCATACCGGACATATTTCTATTCCCCCTAAAGGAAAAGGACGAAGGGCACGGTGGCGCGCGATCGCGCGGCCCGGCCGCTTGATTGGCCGGGAACATGCCAGAACGAGGCACCGCGTGCAACGCCGAAAAGCCCGATAGCTTGCCGAAGATTCAAGGACTTGGCGGATTTTCCCCATCCGCCCGCGCCCCTCAGGCCGGCGCCGCCGGATGTCGCCGCAACCACAGGATGGCCGCCACGGCCAACCCGATCACGGGCACGACGCCCAGGTTGATGGCCGCCCAGCCCAAATCATGCTGCACCTTGCCCGCGGTCAAGGCAGCCAGGGTGACCATGCCGTACATGAGGAAATCGTTAACGCCCTGGACCTTAGCGCGCTCGGCGGGCCGGTGCGACTGGGTCAGGAGCGTGGTCGCGCCGACGAACAGGAAGTTCCAGCCCACGCCCAACAGCACCAGCGCCGCCCAGAAGAAATTGACGCTGTCACCCGACAGGTTCACCACGACGCAGGCCGTCAACAGCACGGCGCCCGCGACCATAACGTTGAGCACGCCGAACCGGCTGATGAGATGGCCCGTCACGAAGGACGGCGCGTACATGCCAAGCACGTGCCATTGAATGACGAAGGCCGTGTCCCCGAAGCTGTGGTTGCAGGCCAGCATGGCCAACGGCGTGGCGTTCATCACCAGCGCCATCACCCCATAGGCCGCGGCGCTGCAGAACATGGCCGTATAGCAAAGGGGCTGGCGCACCACTTCGAGCAGGGGCCGTCCGGTGCGGCCGCCGATGGTTTCGGTGGGGCGCGGAATCTGCACGAAGGTCAGCACGGCGGCGACGGCGAGATAGAGGAAAATGAGCGACAGGTAGCAGCCCGCGAAAAGCACGGGTTCAAAGACATCGCGGCTGTAACGCGCCAGGTTCGGCCCAATCACCGCGGCGACCACGCCGCCGGTCAGCACCAGCGAAATGGCGCGGGCGCGGTGCTTGTCTTCCGCCACGTCAGCGGCGGCGAAGCGGAAGAAGATGGCGAAGCCGTAGAACACCCCGATCACGCCCGAGCCAATGGTGAAGCCCCAGAAGCTGTTCTGGAAGATCGAGACCGTAGCGATGACGGCGCCCACGATGCCGACAGCCGAACCCAACCAGAACCCTGAACGCCGTCCGATTCGGCGCATCAGGTTCGACGCCGGAATCGTGGTCAGCATCGTCACTACAAATTGGAGCGCCAGCGGCAGCGTCGCGTCCGCCTTATCGATGGCCAGCGAGTAGCCGACGAGGGCCGCGGTCGTCGCAATCATCGACGTGCCGGACATCCCCAGGCCCTGACAGACGGCCAGGAGCAGAATCGGTTTCCAGTTCTTGAGGCTCATGGGCGGCCGGGCGCTCCGAAATGCCGGTAGCCGCCCTGCCCCGTCTCCATCGCACGGCCGGCCGCGTCGCGAACCACGACGTCGTCGCCTGCTACCATCTGTCCGATGCGCGTCACGGGAACGCCCGCCTCCCGCGAAAGGGATGCAAGCACGCCTTCCCGCGATGCCGGTACGGTGAACAGAATCTCGTAATCGTCGCCGCCGGTGAGAAGCGCATGGAGGCGCCCCGGCTCACGCGCCAGCACGGCCTTGGCATTGTCGGACAGCGGCACGCGTGCCGCTTCGATCTCGGCACCCAACCCCGACGCCTTGCAGATATGGCGCAGATCGCCCACGAGCCCGTCAGAGACATCCATCGCCGCATGGGCAACACCGATAAGGCGTGGGCCCAAAGCGACACGCGGGCGCGGCACACGATAACGATCGGCCAGCACCGCCATGGCATCGGCCGTCACTCCCAACGCCTCTCCGCGCGCGGCGGCCAGCCCCAACGCGCCATCACCGATGGTGCCCGAGACCCATATCCCATCGCCCGCGCGCGCACCGTTCCGGCGCAGGGCAGCGTCCGCGGGCGCCTCGCCCATGGCGGTGACCGACAGGGTTGTCGGCCCGGGCGTCGCGGTCGTGTCGCCACCGGCGAGCGAAATGCCGAATTCCTCCTGGTCTTCCCCGAGCCCGCGCGCGAAGGATTCAATCCATCCTTCGTCCACCGCCGGACCAAGCGCGAGCGTCATCAAATAGACCGTGGGTTTGGCGCCCTTGGCGGCCAGGTCCGAGAGATTGACGCGCAGCATCTTGCGCGCGATCAGGTCCGGCGGATCGTTGGGCAGGAAGTGGACACCCTCGACCAGCGCATCGGCCGTGACGATCAGCTCGTTGCCGGGCGTGATCCGCAGCGTCGCCGCATCGTCGGACAGGCCCAGAGCACCTTCGCACTTCGCCGCGAGCGGCTTGAAATGGCGCGCGATGACCTCGAACTCATCGAGGCGTCTTGGCATCGGCCTGCATCTCGCCGGCACGCAGCGATCGCGCCAGCTTGTCCAGAACGCCGTTCACCAATCCGGTCTCACGCTCGGCGAAAAACGCGTGGCTGATACCGACATGCTCAGCCAGCGCGACACGCGCCGGCACGTCGATCCGCGCCAGGATCTCAAAGGTTCCCGCGCGCAAGACAACGCGCAGCAGCAATTCGAGCCGCTCGACGGTCAAATCGCGCGCGAGGGCACCGGCGATGAGCTGATCGATCTCGGCTTTGCGCTCGACCACGCCCTTGACGATATCGTCGAAGAAGGCGCGGTCGAATGACGGGCTTTCACCGCCCTCCAACGTTTCGACCGCATAGCGGCCGGGAAATTCGTCCAAGACAGCCGGGGACGGCTTCTCGCCGGAAATCTCGAGTTGGTACAGCGCCTGCACGGCGGCCAATCGCGCGGCGCGGCGCGCCGACGGCTGATCTTCGGTCTTCGGTCGGGTTTCTGTGTTCATCAACGCGATGCAATTTTGAAGCGACGCCGCAAAGCCAGCATATCCAGACATGCGCGCGCCGCACCGCCGCCCTTGTCCTGACGGTCAATCCGCGCGCGATCCCAGGCTTGGGCTTCGTTCTCGACCGTGATGATGCCATAGCCGACGGCGATGGCGTGCCGGATGGCCAAATCCTGAAGCCCGCGCGCGCTCTCGCCGCAGACATAATCATAATGCGTCGTTTCGCCCCGGATCACGCAACCCAGTGCGACATACCCATCATAAGCGCCGGTCTGAACCGCCATTTGAACCGTCGCCGGAATCTCGAAAGCGCCTGGCACGGTGATTCGCTCGAAAGACGCTCCTGCGCTTTCGAGCGCGCCTACGGCGCCGCGCGCCATCTCATCAGCGATCGCTTCATAGTAGCGCGCCTCGACAATCAAGATGTTGGAGCGTTCGGCCATCTCAGCCTTCCAAGAACGGTACGGCACGCCGTTCGACGACCTTCAACCCATACCCTTCGAGGCCGACGATCGTGCGCGGGGTGTTGGAGAGAAGGACCATTTCCTTGACGCCAAGGTCGAGAAGAATCTGCGCGCCCACGCCGTAGTCGCGCAGCTCGCCGCCGCCCGGCGTGCGTTCGCCGTTCCGGATGCGGACGCGGTCGGACAGGCTGGTCGGCGTCGGCTCACGGATCAGCACGATCACGCCCCTGCCCTCGTTCGCGACCAGGCGCATGGCCGAATGCAGCTCATGTCCGCGCCCCGGCGTGCGCTCGCCCAACACGTCCGTCAGCAGGTTGAGCGCATGCATGCGCACCAGCACCGGGCCAGGCTGGGACAAGTCGCCCTTCACCAGCGCCACATGCTCCGCGTAGGCCACGCGGTTGCGATAGACGTACATCTTGAATTCGCCGCCATGGGTGCTCTGCAGCGTCGTCTCGACCTGGCGCTCGACAATGCGCTCCTTGCGGCGGCGATAATTAATCAGATCGGCGATGGTCGCGATCTTGAGGCCGTGGTGCTGGCAGAACGATACCAGGTCTGGCAGCCGCGCCATGGTGCCATCGTCGTTCATGATCTCGCAGATCACGCCCGAGGGGTTGAGGCCGGCCAGGCGCGCGATATCCACGGCGGCCTCAGTATGGCCCGCGCGCACCAGCACGCCGCCGTCGCGCGCCACCAGCGGGAAGACGTGACCCGGGCTCGTGATGTCGTCGCGTCCCTTGCTGGGATCGATGGCGACCGCGATGGTTCGCGCGCGATCCGACGCCGAAATGCCCGTCGCGATTCCCTCGCGCGCTTCGATCGAGACGGTGAAGGCCGTTTGGTGCCGCGACAGGTTGTTCTGTGACATCAGCGGCAAGCCCAGCTTGCTGACGCGCTCGTGCGGAAGCGCGAGGCAGATCAAGCCACGGCCGAAACGCGCCATGAAAGTGATGGCCTGGGGCGTCGCCATCTGGGCCGGAATGACCAGATCGCCTTCGTTCTCGCGGTCTTCATCGTCGACCAGCACGACCATGCGGCCGTTGCGCGCGTCTTCGATGATCTCCTCGATGGAAGAAAGATAGTCCCGGTATGAGGTCGTCATATCAGCTCCGTCCCGCCAAGCGTGCCGCATAGCGTGCCAGCAGATCGACCTCCAAATTCACCCGATCGCCGGAAGCGAGAGCGCCAAAGGTGGTGTGCACGCGCGTATGCTCAATGATATTCACGCCGAATCGCGCGCCACCACCCGGAATATCCCGCACTTCGTTGACGGTCAGCGAAACGCCGTCGAGGGCGACGGACCCCTTGGAAGCGATATAGCGCGCCACTTCAGCGCCGGCCTCGATCACAAACCGGACGCTATCGCCTTCCGGTTCGCGGGAAACCACCACGGCCGTCGCGTCGATGTGACCTGTGACCAGATGCCCACCCAATTCAGCGCCCAACGAAAGCGGGCGTTCGAAATTCACGTACGTGCCGGCTTTCCAAGATTCCAACGTCGTACGCGCAAGCGTCTCGGCGGACGCCTTCACCGCGAACCAGCCCGGGCCTTTCTCGATCACGGTTAGGCACGGCCCGCTGCACGCGATGGAGGCCCCCATCTCGACTGTATTCATGTCGTAAGCGGTCGCGAACGCGAAACGGGTGTCGCCCGCGCGCTCGACGGCCGTGACGCGGCCTAGGTCTGTGATGATTCCGGTGAACATGTGCGCTCTAAACTATTCCCGGCGCCCATAGGTTTCCAGGACATCCTCGCCCGCCCGGCGCATGGCGATACGGCGGAATTGCCTGATGTCGGCCAGCTTATCCGCGCCATACGACTGGGCCACGGGCGTGCCGTCGCCGCCGATGATCCCGCCGGAGCGGAACCACGCGAGCCGGTCGACCAGCCCCGTGGCCAACAGCGCAGCAGCCAGATGGCTGCCGCCCTCGACCATCACGCGCGTCAATCCAAGCGCGCCCAGCTTGCGAAGAATGCGCCCCATGGGCGGCTGATCGGCCGTGTCGCTGTCCACCTCGATGATCTCGACGCCCGCCTGGGCATAGGCTTCGACCCGCGCCGAAGCGCCGTGGGCCCGCGTGACCAGCCATGTCGGCGTCTCGCGCGCGGTGCGAACAACAACGCTGGTGAGCGGAAGCCGCAAGCGCCCGTCCACCACGATCCGGACGGGCGAACGGCCCACCATGCCGGGCAGCCGGCAGGTCAGGCTGGGGTCGTCGGCGATAGCCGTGCCGATACCCACCATGACCGCATCATGCGAGGCCCGCAGCGCGTGCGCCCAGTCGCGAGCCACTTCACCGGTGATCCATTGGCTGTCGCCGCTGCGGGTCGCGATCCGCCCATCCAGCGTGGTCGCGGCCTTGAGCGTGACCAAGGGCCGCCCAGCGCCGACGCGCAGAAAAAATCCCGCGTTCAGCTCCGCCGCCTCCGCCTCGCAAACACCTTCGTCGACGCGCTGGCCCGCCTCGCGCAGCCGCGCGATGCCGCGGCCCGACACGCGCGGATCGGGATCCGTCTTGGCGACGACGACGCGCGCGATTCCCGCCGCGACGAGTGCGTCGGCGCAAGGTGGCGTCTTTCCAGTATGGCTGCAGGGTTCGAGGCTGACATAGGCGGTCGCCCCGCGTGCGCGGGCGCCTGCGCGCGCCAATGCCTCGGTCTCCGCGTGGGGACGGCCGCCGGGCTGGGTCCAGCCGCGGCCGACGACCTCGCCACCCGGCGCCGCGATCACGCAGCCGACGGCCGGGTTCGGCCAGACCGTGCCGAGCCCGCGCCTTGCCAGCGCGAGCGCGACACGCATCAGCCGTGCGTCGTTATTTGTCGTCGCGCTCGACGATGCCACCGAGCGAGCCCACGAATTCCTCGAAGTCCTTCGCCTCGCGGAAATTGCGATAGACGGAAGCGAAACGGACATAGGCCACGGGGTCGAGGCTGGCCAACGCATCCATGACCAACTCACCGATCACATGGGAGGGCACATCGCTCTCGCCGGAGCTTTCCAGCCGCCGCACGATGCCGTTGATCATGCGCTCGATCCGGTCGGGTTCGATCGGACGCTTGCGCGTGGCCAGGTTGATCGAGCGCATCAGCTTCTCGCGGTCGAACGGCATCCGTTGACCGTCTTTCTTCACCACCGTCAGCTCGCGCAACTGCACGCGCTCGAACGTGGTGAAGCGCGAACCGCAAGCCGGGCACGAACGCCGGCGCCTGATGGCCGAATTATCCTCGGTCGGCCGCGAGTCCTTCACTTGCGTGTCGTCATGACCGCAGAACGGACAGCGCATGAATCCCCCTCCCCCGCGTTTTTCTAGATCGCTTCGTTATAAATCGGAAAACGTTTGCACAGATCGATGACTTTCGCCTTCGCCGCCGCCTCGGCCGCGCCGTTGTCGTCCGGATACTGCTTCAACCCGTCCAGCACGTCGGCGATCAGACCGCCGACCGCGCGGAATTCCGCCACGCCGAAGCCGCGCGTCGTGCCGGCGGGCGTGCCCAGCCGGACGCCGGACGTGATGGTCGGCTTCTCGGGGTCGAACGGCACGCCGTTCTTGTTGCAGGTCAGGTTGGCGCGCCCGAGCGTCGCTTCGGCCGCCTTGCCGGTCAGCTTGTTGCGGCGCAGGTCGACCAGCATCAGGTGCGTGTCGGTGCCGCCGGAAACGATATCGTAGCCGCGCTGCATCAGCGCATCGGCCAAGCCCTGCGCATTGTCCACGACGGCGCGCGCATAATCGCGGAACGACGGCTCCAGCGCCTCGCCCAGCGCGACCGCCTTGGCGGCGATGACGTGCATCAAGGGGCCACCTTGCAGGCCGGGGAAAACAGCCGAGTTGATCTTCTTGGCGATCTCATCGTCGTTCGTCAGCACCATGCCGCCGCGCGGGCCGCGCAGCGTCTTGTGCGTCGTCGTGGTGACGACATGGGCGTGCGGGAACGGGCTGGGGTGCGCACCACCCGCGACCAGCCCGGCGAAATGCGCCATGTCGACGAATAGAAGCGCCCCGACGGAATCGGCGATGGCGCGGAAACGCGCGAAGTCGATGACGCGCGGATAGGCCGAGCCGCCCGCGATGATCAACTTCGGCTTCTTCGCGCGCGCCAGCGCCTCGACCTCGTCATAGTCGATACGGCCATCCTGACGGCGAACACCGTACGCCGCGGCGTCGAACCACTTGCCGGAGAAATTCGGCGGCGCACCATGGGTCAGATGCCCGCCCGCCGACAGGGACATGCCCAGAATCGTGTCGCCCGGCTTCGCCAGCGCGAAGAACACGGCCATGTTGGCCTGCGCGCCCGAGTGGGGCTGCACGTTGACGAATTGACAGCCGAACAACTGCTTCGCCCGGTCGATGGCCAACTGTTCGGCCACGTCGACATACTCGCAACCGCCGTAATAGCGGCGGCCCGGATAGCCTTCGGCGTACTTGTTCGTGAGGACGGAGCCCTGCGCTTCGAGCACCGCGCGCGAGACGATGTTCTCGGACGCGATCAACTCGATATGTTCCTGCTGGCGCTTGAGTTCGTCTTGCAGCGACCGGAACAGGGCGGCGTCGCGCGCGGCCACACCGGCGGAAAAGAATTCCCGGACATCGGAAGAGAGCTGCGGCTTTGAAACGCTAACGTTCATAACTCTTTTCAACCCAATTTGCCGATACGACGGGAATGGCGCTCACCGCCGTCAAACGATGTTTCCAAAAAGATCTTGAGGCAATCCTTCGCCACTTCGACGCCGACCAGGCGCGCGCCCAAAGCAAGCACGTTGGCATCGTTGTGCTGGCGCGCGAGACGCGCCGCGGTGGCATCGCCGACCGGAGCCGCGCGCACACCCTTGAACCGATTGGCCGCGATGCTGATGCCCAATCCCGTGCCGCAAACCAAGACCCCGCGCGACGCCTTGCCGTCGATGATCGCGCGGGCAACCGCGGCGCCGAAATCGGGATAGTCGACGCTGGCTTCGCTGTCTGTGCCGAGATCGAGCACGCGCAGCCCCATGCCTTCCATTTCCTTGCGGAGAACGGCCTTCAACTCCACACCGGCATGATCGGCGGCAATGGCGACGGTGTCCGACGGCATCGGAATCAAAAAATCCCGTTAAAGGCTGCAGGAAGGGGTTTTCATACCATATCTCGGATAGGGGCACCACCCCGCCACAAGCGCTCGGAACCCGCCCTCTGGGGTCTAACAGCCCCGCCATCCCCTGGCAGCGGGAAACAATCTCCCTAAACGGGATGCATCCAAGAGGCGCGCGCCACCCCATTCCCGTGCGGGTTCAGACGACGCAAAGTGTCGTCATAAAAACGGCGACATCGGATTTCGATTACCGCGTCCTACGTTAAAAAGTTGTCGTTTGACGTTCAGAAATCTCCATGTAACAAGGCGCTTATAATTCAATTCAATAAATTCGCAGAAACTCCACAGGAAGGTTTTTCCTTATGAGTGACGACGACTCCAAGCCGAAATCTTCCGACATCTTGCGTATGACGGCTGACGTCGTCTCCGCCTATGTCGGCAATAACACATTGCCCGTCGGCCAAGTCTCCGAAGTCATCAAATCCGTCTACGGTTCACTCAGCTCCCTGTCGGGTGACAGCGCTGCCATTTCCGGCAACCTCAAGCCCGCCGTGCCCATCCGCAAGTCGATCGCGCCCGACTATGTCGTCTGCTTGGAGGACGGCAAGAAGCTCAAGATGCTCAAGCGGCACCTGCGCACGACCTATGGGCTTTCGCCCGATGAATACCGCGCCAAATGGGGCCTGCCCGCGGATTATCCGATGGTCGCCCCCAATTACGCCGCCCAACGTTCGGCCTTCGCGAAGAAGATCGGCTTGGGGCGCAAGCCGGGCCGCAAGCGCAAGTCGCGCGGCTAATCCCTGCTCTGCGGGCGCGCCTCTAGGCGCGCCCGCCCCCTTCCCTGTACAATCCGCGTAACGCTTTCCTCTCTGGGTGAGCGAGCCTTCTAATCTGATCTCAAGGAGTGACCACGATGTCGTCATCGGACGCCGCCGCTCGTAAGCCATCCGCCAAACCGTCGGCCAAGGTGGCATTCCAGTGGGAGGATCCCCTCCTCCTCGAAGGGCAGCTCTCCGAGGACGAGCGCATGATCCGCGACTCCGCGCGCCAATACGCGCAGGAGAAGCTGATGCCGCGCATCCTTGAGGCCAACCGCCACGAGCGTTTCGACCGCGCCATCATCAGCGAGATGGGCGAGATGGGTTTCCTCGGCGCGCCGCTGCACGGCTATGACTGCGCGGGCGTCAACTACGTCTCCTACGGCCTGATCATCCGCGAGGTCGAGCGCGTCGACAGCGGCTACCGCTCCGCCCTTTCGGTCCAGTCGAGCCTGGTGATGTATCCGATCTACCAATACGGCTCGGAGGCGCAGAAACAGAAGTACCTGCCCCGCCTGGCCAAGGGCGAGATCGTCGGCTGCTTCGGCTTGACCGAACCCGATTTCGGTTCCGACCCCGGCGGCATGAAGACCCGCGCCAAGAAGGGCGACGGGGGCTTCATCCTGAACGGCGCCAAGATGTGGATCACCAACTCGCCCATCGCCGACGTGATGGTCGTGTGGGCGAAGGACGACGAAAACCAGATTCGCGGCTTCATCCTCGAACGCGGGATGAAGGGACTTTCCACGCCCAAGATCGAAGGCAAGTTCTCGCTGCGCGCCTCGGCCACCGGCGAGATCGTGATGGACAACGTGTTCGTGCCGGAAGCCAACATGCTGCCCAACGCGCGCGGCCTCGGCGGGCCGTTCGGTTGCCTCAACCGCGCACGCTACGGCATCTCGTGGGGCGCGATGGGCGCCGCGGAGTTCTGCTGGCACGCCGCGCGCACCTACACGCTCGACCGTAAGCAGTTCGGCCGTCCGCTGGCCGCCAACCAGCTGATCCAGAAGAAGCTGGCCGACATGCAGACCGAGATCGCACTCGGCCTGCAGGGCTCGCTCCGCCTCGGCCGCATGATCGACGAAGGCACGGCCGCGCCGGAATCGACCTCGCTGATGAAGCGCAACAATTGCGGCAAGGCGCTCGACATCGCGCGCATGGCGCGCGACATGCACGGCGGCAACGGCGTGTCGGACGAGTTCCACGTGATCCGTCACAGCATGAATCTCGAAGCCGTGAACACCTACGAGGGCACCCACGACATCCACGCCCTCATCCTCGGCCGCGCGCAGACCGGCATCCAGGCCTTCACGGGCGCATGACGAAACCCCGCGGCGCCTTCGGGCGCCGCGGCGGACTAAAAGCCGGATCAGGGAAACGCTACCGCGCGCCTGCGCGGAAATTGACGCAGATCTGCGCCTTGTCGGTATCGTTCAACGGATCGCCGTTGAGGCCGCACTGAGTCTTGCTGTTGGTGTCGGCGGCTTTGCCGCCACAGGCTTCCTCGCCCTCGCGTAGATGACCGCATTCGCCGCAAAGGCCGAACGCGCGACCGCCGCAATTGTCCTGCAGCTTGCCCATTAGCGCGCCCAGGCCGGCCAGCATCGCCTTGCTGGTTTCGGGCGGCAGGGCGGCTACGGCCTCCTCCAGCCGCTTGATCGGATCTTGCGCCAGCACGGTATGACCGGCGTCCGTGACCTCCAGGCAAATGGCCCGGCCGTCGGAACAATCCTTGGAGCGCCGGAGATGTCCCTTTGCCTCCAATGCACGGATGGTCTGGGAGACAGTGCCCTTGGTTGTGCCCAGGAATTCGGCGATGGCGGTCGGCGAGCGGGAATAGCGGTTGGCCCGGGCCAGATAGCGGAGCGTCTCCCATTGGGCAGGATTCAACCCCTGCTCGAACTGCAGGCAATGGGCCGCACGGCCTAAACGGTTGACGAACTCCGCCACACGCCCATTACAAGTATTTGTAAAACAAGCCATTTATTCGTTAGCCCCGCCGCTCGTTTCGAGTCGAAATTATTCTTGTCGCCGCCCCGCAAGCGGCATAGTATCGACTCGATACGAAATGCCCCGCCCATTCGCGGGGGTCACCAAGAAGGTCTGTTCAGCCATGGCAAATGTCAATTCATTGAATACGGATCGTAACGACCGCCGCTACATCGCCGCGACGATGGCCGCGTCGTACCTCGACCCCGACAAGGAAAAAGACCTGGCCCGCCGCTGGCGCGACCACAAGGACGAGGACGCTCTTGCCGAACTGATCGAAAGCCACGCCCGCCTGGCGGTGCGCATGGCGTGGGACTTCCGCCGCAGCGGCATGCCGCTGGGCGACCTGATCCAGGAAGGCAATATCGGTCTGGCCCAGGCGGCCGCGCGGTTCGATCCCGAGCGCAACGTCCGCTTCTCGACCTATGCCAGTTGGTGGATCATGGCCGAGATTCAGGACTACATCCTGCGCAACCAGTCGATCGTCCGCTTCGCGACAACCCCCCTGCACCGCAGCCTGTTCTTCAAGCTGCGCCGTCTGCGCAGCCGGATGGCGACGAACCCGGACGGCACCTTGCCGGCAGCCGAGAAGGAACGGCTGGCCAAGGAGATGGACGTTCCGCTGGCCGAAATTCAACGGATCGATGGCGCGCTGGCGCGCGGCGACCAGTCGCTCAACGCCACGCGCGAGGATGACGATACGGATAATTTGCAGGACTCCCTGCCCGACCCCGGCCCATCGCCCGAAGAAGTCGTGATGGACCGCATGGACCGCGGCGTTCAGAAGGACCAGCTCTTTAAGGCGCTGGACCGGCTGAATCCGCGGGAACGCCAGATCATCGTCAGCCGCTTCCTCGACCAGAAGAAGCACGTGACGCTCGCCGAAATCGGCGAGGAGTTCGGTGTGAGCAAGGAACGGGTGCGCCAGCTTGAAGGGCGCGCGCTGACCAAGCTCAAGGGCTATCTGAAGGAAACCATGGGCGAGTCGGTCGCCAGCCACTAGACTGTGGCCATGACCGACGAGCCGATCGAGATCGACGTCGAGGAACTGGACGCCCGCCTGAAATCAGGCGAGGCGCTTCAGGTTCTCGACGTGCGCGAGCCGTGGGAACTGGAGATCGCGCGGCTGCCGAACACGATCGACATTCCGATGTCCACCTTGCCCAAGGGCCTGTGCAACATCGACCAGGAAAAGCCGCTTGCCGTCATCTGCCATCACGGCGGGCGCAGCCTGCAGGTCGCGCGCTGGCTGCGGCAGCAGGGTTACGCCAAAGCCCAGAGCGTGCGCGGCGGCCTCGACGTCTGGTCCCAGGCGATCGATCCGAGCGTGCCACGCTACTAGGCGCGCCTCAACGTCCCTTAATCATCTTGATGATGCCGGAGAAGTCGGTCTCCGCCTCGCCCGCGTTACAGAACAGGCTGTAGAGCGCCGTCGCTTCGGCACCCAGCGGCGTCGCGGCTCCGGTCGCGTTCGCGGCCTCCTGCGCCAGGCGCAGGTCCTTCACCATCATGGCGGCGGTGAACCCGGCCTTGTAATCGCGGTTCGACGGCGCGGTGGGCACCATCCCCGGCTCCGGACAATAGGTCGTCAGCGACCAGCATTGGCCCGACGATTTCGAACTGATCTCAAACAGCTTCTTGGGATCGAGGCCAAGCTTGTGCGCGAGCGCAAAAGCCTCGCCCACGGCGATCATCGACACGCCCAGGATCATGTTGTTGCAGATCTTGGCCGCCGTGCCAGCGCCCGACGGGCCGGCATGGACGACCGTCTTACCCATGGTGCGCAGGATCGGCTCCGCCCGCGCGAAAGCCGCGTCGCTGCCGCCGACCATGAAGGTGAGCGTGGCCGCATCCGCGCCCGAAACGCCGCCGGACACCGGCGCATCCAGCATCTCGAAGCCCGCCTTTCCCGCCGCAGCGGCAACGGCCCGCGCGCTTTCCACATCGACGGTCGAGCAGTCGATCAGAAGCGCGCCCCTGGGCGCCGCGCCGAGCACGCCGTTTGCGCCCGTATAGACCTCGCGCACATGGCGGCCCGCCGGCAGCATGGTCAGCACGATCTCGGCCTTCGCGGCCTCGGCGACGGATGCGCAGACGCGTGCGCCGTCTTTTTGCGCCTGCTCCAGCTTGTCCTTGGCCAGGTCGAAGGCCGCTACCGCGTGCCCCTGCTTCATGAGGTTGCGCGCCATGGGCCCGCCCATGTTGCCCAGCCCGATGAATCCGATGTCCGCCATCGTTCCCTCCTTCACGCTAGCCGGCCTTCGGCAACGGCAAATCTTTGACCTTCTGGCCAAAGGACGCCTGCGGCTCGGACGGCTTCTCGTTCAGTCCCTTTTCCAGACGTTCGATACAGCCGCGCGTCCGGCCGAACAGATCGGCCCAGGTTGTCGAGCGCTTGATCTCATTGAGCAGGCAGCCGTCGAAATAATTGTATTTCAGCCGGAAGTCGCATCCGAACGACACCCGTTCTTTCCGCGCGGCCGTGAGCACGATGCGGTCGTCGGCCACGATGCCGTCGCGCAGGAACGTTCCGGAATGGCAGGCGGAGACCACAACAACGGCCGGACGTCCCGCGCAGTGCGCGTTCAGCAGCCGACCCATCAGTTCCGGCGACAAAGTCTGCTCGTTATCTTTGTCCTGACTCATCAAGAGCCCGGTCTCGGAGCCGTGCGAGGTGAAATAGAGAAGACAGCCGTCGCCCTCCCCGATATTGAGCGAGGCCAATGCCTGATCCAGATTGCCCGCGGTCGCCCGGGTCTCGCTGCGCGAGGCGCGCGGCGAGGCGGACAGGACGCGGATATCGTTTATGCCGCGCTGACGGAACTGGACCGACAGATCGGTCACCGCGTTCTCGAAGACCGGCGCCGAATCATCACCCGCGACCAGCACGGCCTTCCAAGTCACCTGCTCTTGCGCCTTCGCACCGACGGCGCCCGTAAGGACGATGAGCAAAGCGGCCACGATCAGGCACGCGATGATTCTCATGGAAAATCCAGGTCGCCGCCGGGCAACGGCGCGAACCATGTCTCCACGTCGGCGTCGGAAACCTCCGCCAGTGAAACCGGCCGCCACTTCGGCGCACGGTCCTTGTCGATGACGGCCGCGCGCACGCCCTCGTAGAAATCATGGGCAGCCATGGCGCGCTGGCTCAGGCGGAATTCCATCACCATGCAATCCTCGAAGCTCATGGTGCAGCCGCGCTCCAATTGCCGCAAGGCCACCTTCTCGCAGGTCGGCGACTTTTCGCCCATGGCGGAGCGCGCACCCTTCGCCCATTCCGAGCCATCGGCTTCCAGCGCCGCCTGGATGGCCTCGATCGATACCTCGGCGAAGCAACGGCCGATGCCGTCGCGATTTTGCTCGAGCGAAGCCGCGCCTGGAGGAACGGCGAAACGCGCAACGATATCCGTTACGGCATTCCCGGCATTCTTCCGAAGTGCGTCGATCAGCGAATCGAGTTCGGCGAAAGACACATAGTGTGTCGCGATACCCGCAGAGAGACAGTCGGCGGCCTTGATGCGTGCGCCCGTGAGGCCGAGATAGAAACCGATTCGTCCGGGACAGCGCGGCAAGAAGTAACTGCCGCCGACGTCGGGGAACAGGCCGATGCCCGTCTCCGGCATGGCGAACAGGGTGCGCTCCGTGGCGATGCGATGCGAACCGTGGACGGAAACTCCGACACCGCCCCCCATGACGACACCGTCGATCAGCGCGACATACGGCTTCGGGTAGCGCTTGATAAGGCGGTTGAGCCGGTACTCCTCGCGATAAAAATCCGCCGTCAGCGTGTCCGACTTGGATTTTCCCGAATCGTACAGCGCGCGGATATCGCCCCCGGCGCAGAAGGCCCGCTCGCCCGCGCCCTGAATTACGACGCAACGTATATCGGGATCGCCCGCCCAAGCGCGCAGTTGCGCATCCAACGCGCGCACCATGTTCAGGGTCAACGCATTCAGCGCGTGGGGCCGGTTCAATGTGATCAGGCCGACACTGCCCGCTGGCTCGAACAGGATCTCGTCCATCTCAGCCGCCCAGCAGCCGGCGGGCGATGATCAAGCGCATGATCTCGTTGGTGCCTTCCAGAATCTGGTGCACGCGCGCATCGCGCAGATAACGCTCGATCGGGAAATCACGCAGATAGCCGTAGCCGCCGTGAATCTGCAGCGCCTCATTGCAGACCGCGAAGCCCGCGTCGGTCGCGAAGCGCTTGGCCATGGCACAGTGAAGCGTGGCATCGGGATCGCGCGCGTCCAACTTTGACGCCGCGCGGTGAATCAGAAGTCGGGCCGCTTCTAGTTCCGTCGCCATGTCTGCCAGCTTGAACTGAAGCGCCTGGAATTCCGCAAGCTTGCGGCCGAACTGGCTGCGCGTCTTCATATGTTCGCGCGCCAGATCGAGGCACGCCCGCGCCGCGCCCAGCGAGCAAGCGCCGATATTCAGCCGTCCGCCGTCCAGCCCCATCATCGCGATCTTGAAACCGTCGCCTTCCGCGCCAAGGCGGTTCGCGACCGGCACGCGGCAATCCTCGAAGATCACTGCCGTCGTCGGCTGGCTGTTCCAACCCAGCTTGATCTCGCGCTTACCGAAGGACAGGCCGGGCGCATCCTTCTCGACCACCAGGGCCGAGATACCCTTCGCCCCCTCGCCGCCCGTGCGCACCATGCAGACATAGAAATCGCTGGTGGAGCCGCCGGAGATGAACGCCTTGCTGCCGTTGATCACGTAGTGATCACCGTCCTTCACCGCGCGGGTCTTGAGCGCGGCGGCGTCCGATCCGGCGCCGGGTTCGGTCAGGCAATAGCTGGCGAAATGATCCATGCGCGTGAGCGCGGGCAGCCAGCGTTGGCGCTGCGCCGCGTCGCCGAACGCGTCGATCATCCAGGCGGCCATGTTGTGGATCGAGATGTAGGCCGCCGTCGATGTGCAGCCCGCGGCCAATTCCTCGAAGATCAGCGCGGCGTCGAGGCGCGACAGGGCTGTTCCGCCCACATCGTCCTTCACATAGATGCCGCCGAAGCCGAGAGCGGCTGCCTTCCTCAACGCCTCGACCGGAAAGACGCATTTCGCATCCCATTCGGCGGCATGGGGCGCCAGTTCGGCGGCCGCAAAGTCCCGCGCGGTGTCGCGGAACGCTTGCTGCTCCTGGCTCAGCTCAAAGTCCATGCCCTGGCCCGTGTTGGGGCGCGTAACAGCCGGATTCCCAAGGCTTACCGCGCGATGGGGCGATCTTAGGGCCACTCCCCACCCTGTCAACGCGAAGGCGGCCATGCGAACGGCGCGGGTACACGCGTAGAGGGGTTTCCGCTAGGATCATCCCTCTGGACGCAAATTCGACCGGGAGGACAATCGTGGCCCCACGCAAACCCAGCGCGACGCCCGCGCTCGGCGTGTATCCCAAGACGCGCATGCGGCGTAACCGCTACGACGTCTGGACGCGGCGCATGGTGGCGGAGAACAGCCTGTCCGCCGCCGACCTGATCTGGCCGATCTTCGTGCGCGAGGGCAAAGGCACCCGCGAGCCGGTCGATTCCATGCCGGGCGTGAACCGCCTGACCGTCGACCTTCTGGCCGACGCGGTTGGCGAAGCGCGCGACCTGGGCATCCCCTGCATCGCGCTGTTCCCTGTCATCGATCCCAAGCTCAAAACCGAGGACGGCGACGAAGCCGTCAATCCCGGCAACCTGGTCTGCCGCGCGATCGCCGAGATCAAGAAGTCCGTTCCCGACATCGGCGTCCTGTGCGACGTGGCGCTCGACCCCTTCACCACCCACGGCCATGACGGGCTGGTGCGCGACGGCTATGTCGTCAACGACGAGACGGTCGAGGTCCTCTGTCGCCAGGCTTTGGTTCAAGCAAAGGCCGGCTGCGATGTCATCGCGCCGTCCGACATGATGGACGGGCGTGTGGGTGCGATCCGCACCGCGCTCGACCAGGCAGGCTTTCAGAACGTCCGCATCATGTCCTATGCGGCCAAGTACAACTCCGGTTTCTACGGCCCCTTCCGCGACGCGCTCGGCTCGAAGGCCGGCACGGTCGGCGGCAAGGACAAGGGCACCTACCAGATGGATCCGGCCAACTCGGACGAGGCTCTCCGCGAGGTCGCGCTCGACCTGGAGGAAGGCGCCGACATGGTGATGGTGAAGCCGGGCATGCCCTATCTCGACATCGTGCGGCGCGTGAAGGAATCGTTCGGCGTGCCGACCTTCGCCTATCAGGTGTCGGGCGAGTACGCGATGCTGAAAGGCGCCATCGACCGCGGCTGGCTGGACGGCAACCGGGTCATTCTGGAAGCCATGATGTCGTTCAAACGTGCAGGCGCGAACGGCGTCTTGACCTACTTCGCCGTCGACGTGGCCAAGCGCCTTAAGGCGGGGTGACCGCTCCCATCCTCTCGGGACGCCGTCCTCTTTTTTTCACCCAGACCCGTTACATAATGTTTCTTGGCTTTGATGCCGGAGCTTGTGGCATCTTTGCCTAGGAAATCCGAGGCTCCCCGGCACGGGTCGTGCACGGTCGGCGCCGTCATGGGTATGAGGGGGATGGCGCCGTGGACCAGCTTCGCTATCGCGAATTTAAGATTCTGCTCAAGCCCGAGCGCTTTTTCGCGCCCGAGCGGCTCGAGGAATATTGGAAGATCGTCGGCAAGGTCGCCAAGAAGTGCGGCGTCGGCGTATCCACTAACAAGGACGCCTTCCACCGCCTGATCCGCGAGGTGTTGTTCTACGACACCAAAAACTACGACCTTTACAAGAACGCCTTCATCCTTCGGAAGCGGACCTTCTACCGGAACGGCTGGCCGGAAACGAACCACGAGCTGACGGTCAAATACCGGCACCCGGAATTCAAGGAAGCCGCCGCGGTGGACGTGAACCCGCTGATGCCGGGCGAGCGCAAGATCAAATTCAAGGAAGAGATCCTAACGCTCAAGAATGAACTGGGCGGCGCGCGCAGCCTCTACTCGCACAATTGCGTGCTCTACACGCCCAATATCGTGCTGACCCAGGGTTTGGCGGACATCGCAAAGATTTTCCCCAGCATGCAGAAGATCGGTCTGTTGCCGAAAGCCAAGATCCAGTTGGTCAACCACATGGCGGTCGAAGAGCTGCAGGTGAATGCGGGCGCTCTGGACTTCGGGCACGGCCACGAGGCCAACGCGACCATCGCCATTTGGCGTAACCGTGCGTCGGAGACCTCACTGATCGGCGAATTCGCCTTCCAGGCAAAATTCAAGCGCTACGAAGAAATCCATTCAAGCGCGAAGGAGAAAGCCGAGCTCTTCCACAAAACCATGCAGACCTATGCGCCGGATTGGGTGCAGCTCGGCACCACCAAGACGGCCATGATCTACGGCATGGGCAAGAC
>CAYZFH010000010.1:21619-27222 GCA_964477375.1 uncultured Rhizobiaceae bacterium
TGCACAAGGACCATGCGGTCGTCAGCAGCGTGCTGGTCGGCGTCGGCGCCGCGGCCGTAGGTCTTCTGGCCTCTGTCACGATCCAGGTCGGTCGCAAACAACTTGAACATGTTCTAGATCTCAGCATCGTCGCCGCGACAATCCTAATGATCAGCGTGTTTCATATCTCGATGCCGATCGTCCTGCTGGTCTTGGGGCCGATCGCGGTTTTCATCTATCGCCCGCATCCGAAGCGCATTCATTTGCGCCGCCGGCACCACGGGCACGACATCAAGCCGGCGGATTGAGCGCGATGGATTCCTCTCCTCCGTACCTGTCCATCCTTGGCGTCTTCGCGCTGCTGTCCGTCCTTGCAGTGGGAGGCGGCGCAGCGGTGCTGCCCGAAACCAAGGCCCTCACAGTCACACATTTCCACTGGCTGGCCGATGACGAGTTCCGCGATATCTACGGCCTAGGCCAGCTTTCACCGGGCCCGAACATGCTGATGGTGATCGCCATCGGCTACTGGGTCGCGGGCTACCCCGGCGCGGCCCTCGCCTTTCTCGGCTTTTTCCTGCCCTCTTCCTTTATCTGCTTCGGCGCTTCGCGCCTGTGGAACCGGTTCGAAGGCTCGCAATGGCGCCTCGCGATCCAGCGCGGCATGGCGCCAATCGTCGTCGGCCTCATGGCCGCCGGTACGGTATCGGTAGCGAGGGTCGCCATCGAAGGCTGGATCACGGCGGCCCTTGCGCTGGCCGTGTTCGGCGTCCTGCTGGCGCGAAAGATCAATCCCGCCTATCTGGTCGGGATCGGCGGGGTGATCGGCTACTTCTTCCTGGTGTGATCGCGCGCTACCGCCCGACTTTGTCGGCGGGCGGTAGGCCGACGAGATCGACCGTCTTCTCGCCCTTGTCGATGCGCGCGATGGTTTCCTTTTCCTTGGCGAGACGCGAGCGGCAACGATCGAGCAGGCCCGGCATCTGATCCGGCCGCACCACCACGATGCCGTCATCATCGCCGATCAGAAGATCGCCCGCCGAAACAGGCACGCCGCCGCATTGGATCGGCCCGTTGATGGCACCACCCCACGCCTTATGCGGACCCGTGGGCACCACGCCGCGCGAAAAAGCCGGCAGGCCAGAGACTCGAAGCTCGGCCACATCGCGCATGGCGCCATCGACCACCACAGCCGCGAGCCCCGCCTTCTTCGCCGCGTAGTGCAGGATGCCGCCCCAGACGGCCGTGCCGAGAAACCCGCCGGCGTCCACTGTCAGGACAGCGCCCGGCCATGCGACCGTCAGCGCGTAATGGAGCGCCGCGTTGTCGGCCACCATGCACTGCGCGGTCAGCGCCTGGCCTACGAAGGTCATGCCCGGCGCCAGCGGCTTGATTCCCGCCACCATGGCGCCCGCCCGGTTCAACTCATCGCTAACCACCGCCGCGGGAATGGCCTGCCACGCGGCGATCTCCTGCGCGGACAGAAGTGTCTTGGGCGTCGGATTGATCGTCAGCGGCATTGCCTGTCTCCTCGGGTCAATAAATGCCAGTTTCGAGCACAGCCTCACCGGTCAACACGCGCTCCACGCCGAAGCGCTTGAGATCGAGCGCGCGATAGCCGCCATGGACGACCAGTTCGGTGATCGCGCGGCCAGTGGCCGGCGACTGCATCACGCCGTGGCCGGAAAACCCGGTGGCCACATAGAAATTCTCCAACCCCGGATAGAGGCCGATGATCGCGTTCTGGTCGAGCGTGTTGTGATCATAATGTCCAGCATAGGAGCGTTCGACGCGCAGCGCCTCGAAGATCGGCACACGCTCGGCCAGCGCCGGCCAAATGACCTCTTCGAACAGATAATGATCAGGTTCGAAATCGGTCGTCGCCGGATCGGCGTCCTCGGCGGGCGAGACCCCGCAAAGTAAGAACTTCCCTTCGGGACGCGACCAGACGCCATTAGGTTCGAAGCGCAGCGGCCCGCCAGGCATCGGCTGGGGGCAGCTCACGACGAAGGCCGAACGCTTGCGTGGCTCGACCGGCAGTGAAACACCCGCCCATTCCGCCACCCGCGCCGCATCGCGTGCACCGGCTGCGTTCAAGACAACGCCGGCTTCGATACGGCCATTGGCTTTGGTGTTCACCGCAACGATGCGGCCGCCCTTGCGCTCCAATCCTACGGCTTCGTCGTTGATGTATTCGGCGCCGATCGAGCGCGCCTTGCGCTTATAAGCAGCCAGAAGGCCGAACGGGTCGTACCAGCCTTCGTTCTTGAGCCCTAGGAAGCCGCCAGGCACGTCGTCCACATGCATCCAGGGATAGCGTGACTTCAGCTCGGTCCGCTCGAGCCAGACGATCTCAGCGCCATGACGAAGCTGCAGCGCGTGATTTTCGCGCATGATCGGCAGGGCGTTGTCGGTGCCGAGGAGCAGATAGCCGTCTTCGCGAAAGCTGATCGAGGGCTTCTCGCCGTTCACTTCCAGATTCTCGCCGATGTTCCGGAAGAACTTCGCGCCGAAGAGACCGATCTCGATATTCTCCGGCGTGGAGAACTGCTGCCGCACACCGCCCGTGGCGCGCGAGGTCGAGCAGAACTCGTAAGTCGGGTCGCGCTCGACGACCAGGACCGAGCCCTTGAAGCTAGGCTCGCTCTTCAGGAAATAGGCCGTCGCGCTGCCGATGCAGCCGCCGCCGACGATGACGACGTCATAGCGCCTGTCCGTCATTGTCCGTTCCTTTTCGCAGCCGTCGGCTTCGTGCGTCGAAGCCATTCCGCCACTGTCGCGATCTGATCGTCCGCCATCAACGCCGGCGCATGGCCCACGCCCGGCACCTGGAAGATCTCCGTTTTAGGTCCACGGCCCAGCATGTCTCGCGCTGTCTCCGGCAACAAAAGGTCGGAATCCGCGCCGCGCAGAACCATGACGGGGCATTGCACGGCGTCCCAGAAGGCCCAGAGATCGACATCGGACAAACCGTTGCGGAAGGGCGCGCCGATCGCGGGATCGTAACGCAACCGAAGGCTGCCCTCCCCATCCGGCTCGGTGCCGTGCTTCACCACATGCCGCCATTGCGCTTCGGTGAGAAAACCGAACGGCTCCATCACGCGGCGGAAATAGACTTCGGCCTCCGCAACTTCCGGGAAGCGTGGATCGCGCCCAACATACTCGCCCAACCGGCGCAGACCCGCGCGCGGGACGAAAGGACCGATATCGTTAAGGATGAGGCGCCGGATAGGCGTGCCCTTCTTGGCGGCCAGGAGCATGCCGATCAGGCCGCCCATAGAGGTGCCCAGCCAATCGACCTGCTTGACACCGGTGCGGGCGATCAACGCGGTCAGGTCGGAGCAATATTGCACGTAATTGTAGAGGGCAGCATCGTACAGCCAGTCGCTGTCGCCGCGCCCGACCACGTCCGGACAGATGACCCGGTATTCCTCGGCCAGCGCCTTGGCGATGAAATCAAAATCGCGCGAATTGCGCGTTAGCCCGTGCACGCAGATCAGCACGTTGGCGTTGTCCGGATCGCCCCATTCCTTATAGGCGAGGCGATGGAAACCATTGGGCCCGATCGCCATCAGGCTGCGTGACACCGTGGGCACGGCCAGGATATATCCTCCCCCGACTTCACCTCGTCTCACAGCCTATAAGGAGCCGCTATGAAGACGCCGCCCAAAGGCCTCGTCGTCACCGCCCCTGCGCCCGGAGACAAGGCCGCGTGGCGCGTGCTGTATAACGGTTACGCGGAATTTTACAAAGTCCCCATGACGGACCAGACCGCCGACACCGTTTGGGGCTGGATCCACGACCCCAAGCACGAGGTGAATGCCCTGGTCGCCAAGACCGGCGACGGGCGCTTGGTCGGCCTGGCCCATTACCGCCAGATGGCGCGCCCCCTGGCCGGCACGATGGGCGGCTTCCTTGACGACCTGTTCGTGGCGCCCGACCTGCGCGGCGGCGGCGTGGCCGAAGCGCTGATGGAGCGCCTCACCGAAATCGGCCGCGAGAAGAAGTGGCAGGTCATCCGCTGGATCACGGCCGAGAACAACTATCGCGGCCGCTCCTTCTACGACCGCTGCGCCACCAAGACGCACTGGCTCACCTACGAAATCCGGCCCTAGTCCGCCATGAACACCACCGCGCCCGCGCGCTTCGACGGCAATCTTTACGCGCTGTTCCAACGGCATTTCCCGGCCGACCGTGCGAAGCCCTTCATCCAGATGGCGGACGGGCACGTCTATGACTACGCCGCGTTGGAAGCCATCTCCGGCCGCTACGCGCGCCTCCTGCAAAACTTGGGCGCAACCCAGGGCGAACGCGTGCTAGTGCAGGTCGAGAAATCGCCCGAAGCGCTGTTCCTGTACCTCGCCGCCCTGCGTGCCGGCGCGATCTACGTGCCGCTCAACACGGCCTACCGCGCGCACGAACTGGAGCATTTCATCGGCGACGCCGAGCCCAAAGTCGTCGTTTGCGATCCGGCTTCGGCGGACACGATCCGCAAACTGGCCAAGGGCGCCGAGGTCCTGACCCTCGACGCGCATGGTAAAGGCACGCTGGCCGAGCGCAGCGCGAGCCTCGATGCCGCCGTAGAGCCGGCGAAGAAGGGCGCCGACGATGTCGCCGCCATCCTCTACACCTCGGGCACCACGGGCCGTTCCAAGGGCGCGATGCTGACCCATTGGAACCTGGCGTCGAACGCGCTGACGTTGCACGCGCTGTGGGGGTTCCGTCCCGACGACGTGCTGCTGCACGCGCTGCCGATCTTCCATACCCACGGTCTGTTCGTCGCAACCAACTGCGTGCTCTTGAACGGCACGAAGATGATCTTTCTGCCCAAGTTCGACGCCGGCACGGTGATCCGCCTGTTGAAGGACTCGACCGTGCTGATGGGCGTGCCGACCTTCTATGTCCGCCTCTTGGCCGAAGCTGGCTTTGGCGCCGAGCAGTGCAAGACCATGCGCCTTTTCATCGCGGGCTCGGCGCCCTTGCTCGAAGAAACGTTCAAGGAGTTTGCGCGCCGCACGGGCCACACCATCCTGGAACGCTACGGCATGACAGAAGCCGGTATGATCACCTCCAACCCGCTGGTCGGCGAGCGCATCGCAGGCAGCGTAGGTCCAGCCTTGCCTGGCGTGGAAGTGCGCGTGGCCGACGACAAGGGCACGCTTTTGCCCCAGGGCGAGGCAGGCGTGCTAGAAATCCGCGGCCCCAACGTGTTCAAGGGCTATTGGCGGATGCCCGACAAGACCCGCGAGGAGTTCCGCGCGGACGGTTTCTTCATCACGGGCGACGTCTCACGCATCGATCCGAACGGTTATGTCGCCATCGTCGGGCGCGCCAAGGACCTGATCATCTCGGGCGGCTTCAACGTCTATCCGAAAGAGATCGAGCTGCAGATCGACGCCATTGAGGGCATCGCCGAATCGGCGGTGATCGGCTTGGCCCATCCGGATTTCGGCGAAGGCGTGGCCGCCGTGGCGACGCTCAAGCCCGGTGCGAAAGTCACCGAGGATGCCGTGATCGGCCGCCTCAAGGACGACCTAGCCAACTTCAAGGTGCCCAAGCGCGTCTTCTTCGTCGACGACCTGCCGCGCAACGCCATGGGCAAGGTCCAGAAGAACATCCTGCGCGAA
>CAYZFH010000011.1:0-4336 GCA_964477375.1 uncultured Rhizobiaceae bacterium
GCCAGGATGTCCTGGCCGCGCGGTGTGCGCACGGGCGAGGGATAGCCCGCGTTCAAGACGATCTGGGCGAAGCGCTCGATCGTCTCGGGCGACGAGCATTCGTAAGCCGTGCCAGGCCAGGGGTTGAACGGGATCAAATTCACCTTGGCCGGGATACCAGAAATCAGCCGCACCAATTCGCGCGCGTCGGCAGGCGAATCGTTGACGCCCTTCAGCATCACGTATTCGAACGTGATGCGCCGTGCGTTCTTGAGCGGCGGATATTTGCGGCAGGCCGCGAGCAATTCCTTGATCGGATATTTTTTGTTGAGCGGCACCAGCACATCGCGCAATTCGTCGCGCACGGCATGCAGCGAGATCGCCAGCATGACGCCAAGCTCGCGCCCGCATTGCTCGATCATGGGCACGACACCCGAGGTCGAGAGTGTGATCTTGCGCTTGGAGATCGCGATACCTTCGTTGTCCATCACGACGCGCAGCGCCTTGGAGACGTTCTCATAGTTATAGAGCGGCTCGCCCATGCCCATCATGACGATGTTGGTGAGCTTGCGGCCGCCGAGCGGCGCCGGCCATTCGCCGAACGCGTCGCGCGCCAGCATCACCTGGCCCACGATCTCGCCCGGCTCCAGGTTGCGCACGAGGCGCTGGGTGCCCGTGTGGCAGAACTTGCAAGTCAGCGTGCAGCCGACCTGGGAGGAGACGCAAAGCGTGCCGCGGTCCGTCTCTGGGATATGCACGGTCTCGATCTGGTTGCGGTCGTCCAGGCCTAGCAGCCATTTCTGGGTGCCGTCGTTGGAAATCTGGTGCTGCGATACGGCGGGGCGCGAGACGCGATAGCGTTCGGCCAAGGACACGCGGAACGGCTTTGACAGCGTCGTCATGCGCTCGAAGTCGGTTTCGCCGCGGGCGTAGATTTCGTGCCAGAGCTGGCGCGCGCGGAAGCGCTTCTCGCCGAGGGATTCGATCTCCCCGGCCAGCTCGTCGCGCGACAGGCCGATCAGGTTCTTGCGGCCGTCGTCAGGAGGAAGCGCTTGCGCCATGGGCCAGATATAGGCCCGGGATGACGCGACGGCAAACTACGACTTCACGCCGCAGGCCTTGTTCAGCTCCTGATAGGCCTTGCTGATGCCGTTCAGGGAATAGGTGTCGGTCGCCGCGTCGCCCTTGGCCGGCGTGCCCTTCACCACCATGGTCTGGCCCTTGAGCATGGCCTGAATCACCTTGGCATCCTCGAAAGCCCAAGCCGTGTCGGGCGTCTTGGCGCTGGTGTAGAGGTTGAGCTTCTCGGTACCGATCTCGGCCACGGGCTCGCTCTTGTCCTTGAAGGCGTAACCCGAGGTCACGCTGACCACGCCCAGATTCTTGGCCGCCGGGCGGTGCATGACCATGACGTAGGACTTGTCCTTGCGCGGGGTGGCGCCCTTGGTCTCCTTGGCGATGGTCGCCATGTAGCAGACCTTGCTCTTGCCTTCGGCGCCCTCGAACACATCCCAGTCGCCGTAATGGCCGATATGGGCGTCCTTCTTTTCCGGCGCCTTCTCGGCGGGCTTCTGGGCCGCGGCGGCCGGCTTCTGCGTCGCGGCAGGCTTCTGGGCCTGCGCGAACGCAACAGCGGGCAACAAAACAAGGGAAGCGGCGGCGGCGATCAGGAACGGTCTCATGCCTTCTTGGATCCTCTGGTCTCTTTCTTCAGGCGGCGAATCACGGGTGGGCCGAATTGATGCAAAGGCGGTGCCTCGACGGGCCCTCCCGCCGCGACCGGACGGGCGCCGAAGCGGCCGGAGGAAAGCAGCCGATCGTACATGACCAGCGCCCCCGCAAGGGCCAGGTTGATCGAGAATTTCGTCGGAATTTTGACGATGTGGGCACAGCGCGCCACGATTTCCGGCGACAGCGCCCCCCGCTCGGGGCCCAGGACATAGGCCGCGCAGCGCGGATGGCGGAAACTCGGCAGTTCGACCGCGTCGTCCATCAGCTCGATGCCGACCAGATCGCAATCGGTCGGCAGGCGCAGATCCTCGACCGAATCGAACTCATAAAGGGGTAGATTGCGCGGCGTGTCGGAGGTGTCCGCCAGGTTGCCCTGGTCGGCTTCATAGACAGCGCCGACCGTGAACACGAAGCTCGCGCCGAAGGCATGGGCAGTGCGGAACACACTGCCGATATTCATCTGCTTTGAGATGCCGTCGACGCCGATGCCGAAATAACCGCGCATGGCGGGCGAACTTGCACGCCTCCACACCGCAAGGCAAGGTGCTTCACCCCTTTTGCCCGGATTTCATGGCCGAGAACCCTTTCCTGGTCGAAATACACCGCGGCGCCCTGGTGGAATCCGCGCATCGCGGCGCGGCCATCGTGTGCGACGCACAGGGCAAGGTCGTGGCCGCGTGGGGCGACACGGCGCGGCCAGTCTATCCCCGTTCGGCGGTCAAGCCGTTGCAGGCCATCGCCGTGATCGAGACGGGCGCGGCCGACAAGTTCGCGTTGAACGAAGCCGAACTGGCCCTCTCCTGCGCCTCGCACAACGGCTCGCCCGAGCATGTCGCGGCCGTCGGCGCGTGGCTGACGCGGCTCGGCCTCTCCGGCGACGGTCTGGAATGCGGAGCGCACGTCCCAAGCGACCCGGAGGCGGCGCTGGCCCTGGCCTGCAAGGGCGAAGCACCGACGCGCCTTCATAACAACTGCTCGGGCAAGCACACGGGCATGCTGGCGACCGCGCTGGCCACGGGCGACACCACACGCGGCTATTCGAGCGCCGATCATCCGGTGCAGCGCCGCACCCTCGCCATCATGGGAGAGATGGCCGGCGAGGATTTGAGCCGCGCGCCCATGGGCATCGACGGCTGCGGCATCCCGACCGTGGCCATGTCGCTGGCCGGCCTCGCGCGCGCGATGGCGCGCATCGCGGCGCCCGATGCTCTCGCGCCTGATCGGCGTGACGCAATCTTGCGCATCCGCCATGCGGTGGCCGCGCATCCTTTCATGGTGGCCGGACGCGGACGCTTCTGCACCAAGATCATGGAAGCGGCGGGCGATGCGATCCTGGTCAAGACGGGCGCCGAAGGCGTGTTCGCCGCGTCGCTGCCGCAACAGGGGCTCGGCATCGCGCTCAAGATCGACGACGGCGCGACGCGCGCGTCCGAATGCGCGACGGCCGCGCTGCTGCGCCGCTTCGGCGCGACCACGGGCGCAGCGGACGCGGCGCTGGCCGCATACGCGCAGACCGAGTTGCGAAATTGGAGCGGCACGGTGGTGGGCAGCGTCGTGGCCGCGCCGGCCTTGCTCGGCAAACCCTGACGGAGAATCCGATGCGTGCGGTGCTGTGCAAGGAAACGACGGGGCATGAAGGGTTGGTGGTCGGCGATGCGCCTTCACCCGTCCTGAAAGGCCCGAACAGCGTGCGCATCGCCGTCCATGCGGCGGGCCTGAATTTCGCCGACACGCTGGTCGTCGCCGGCAAATACCAGGAAAAGCCGCCTTTGCCCTTCTCACCCGGCCTCGAGTGCGGCGGCGTCGTGCTGGAGACTGGCGCGGGCGTTACGCATGTGAAGAAGGGCGACCGCGTCATGGCAACGACGAGCTTCGGCGCCTTCGCCGAAGAGGTCGTGACGGAGGCCAATGAGGTCTACCCCATTCCGGACGCGATGGATTTCGAGACCGCTGCGTCGTTCCCCGTCGCCTATGGCACCTCCCATGTCGGCTTGGAGCGCCGCGCGGCGCTCAAGCGAGGCGAGACGCTGATGGTGCATGGCGCCGCGGGCGGCGTGGGGCTGACCGCGGTCGAGATCGGCAAGGCCATGGGCGCCACGGTGATCGCGACGGCGCGCGGCGCGGACAAGCTGGCCGTCGCCAAGGCGCACGGCGCCGATCATTTGATCGACTACGCGGCGGAAGACCTGCGCGCGCGGGTGAAGGAGATCGCGGGCGACAAGGGCGTCGACGTCATCTACGACCCGGTCGGCGGCGACATCTTCGACACGTCCTTGCGCTGCCTTGCCTGGGAAGGCCGGCTGATCGTCGTCGGTTTCGCCGCGGGCCGCATCCCCCAAGCGCCGGCCAACCTTTTGTTGGTCAAGAACACGACGGTGATGGGCCTGTTCTGGGGCGCCTATCGCCAGCGCAATCCGCAGGTGCTGCGCGATTCCTTCGCCGAGCTTCTGTCCTGGTACGCGGCGGGCAAATTGAAGCCGCATATTTCGCACCGCTTCGCGATCAATGAAGCCCCGCAGGCCATGGCCGCCATGCTGGAGCGCCGCTCGACCGGCAAGGTGATCCTGAAGATCCGCTAGCGCGGCAAGCGCAGGAAATAGATCAGATCCAATTGCGGCGCGGGCAC
>CAYZFH010000011.1:4436-6216 GCA_964477375.1 uncultured Rhizobiaceae bacterium
GCATCCAGCTTCCGGATGCCCGAATCCGCACCGGTGAAGCGGCCCATCCAGACCCGATCGCCGACCAAGAGATGGTTGAGCGTGTTGTGGATGGAACCGAAGAAAGCCTTGCGGTCCTGGCGCCGGTCCGCGTCGGACAACTGGGCGCAGGCGTCATAGAGTCGCGTGTTGGCCCAGCGGTTGTAGAGGGAGAAGGTCTGGAAATAGCCAGGATTCATCGCTGCGCTCCTGGAAACGCGATGATGTCGAGCGACGGGGGCGTGATTCCCGCCTGGGTCAGCATGGTGTGTACCTGACCGCGATGGTGAGTCTGGTGGTTGAAAAGCGTGACCAGCACGATATCCACCGGCGTCTGGCCCGGCGCGCCGTTCATAAACCGGTATTTCACGCTGCGCGCGCCGTCTGTAGGGCCAAGCCCATCCACCATGCGGATCAACGCCTCGTCCTCGGTTACGCGCGCGGTGCCGAGCGCAGGCAAATCATCGTGGAGGATCTGGTCCAAGCTTTTGACGTCCGCCACACCCCCTTCGACACGGGCGCGCCAAACCTTGTCTACCACCAGGAGGTGGTTGAGCGTGGCGTGGATGGAGCCAAAGAAAGCCCCGCGGTCCCGGCGATATTCGGCATCCGGCAGTTGGGCGCAGCAATCATATATGTGACCGTTGGCCCACTTGTTGAAGCGAGCCAGCATCCGAAATATCTCCAGTCCCATTCCACCCTCCTGTCCCGGCCATCAGCATGCGCGTGCCGGACCGGGGACATCAAGGTGTCGGCGGAACGGCCGGCGGCGGCGGCTCGACCGCCCGGCGGCGCGCCAGCATGGCCTCGCGGTGGCTGATGTAAACGACCGCGGCGATGATGATCGCGGCGCCGATCGGCGTGTAGATGTCCGGCACTTCGGCGAACAATATGAATCCCAACAGGGCGCTGATCGGGAGCTGGATGTATTCGACCGGCACCACGACCGAGGTTTCGGCCACGGCCAGCGCGCGGGTCGCCGCGATATGCCCCAGCACGCCGAGTACGGCCATGACCGCGAGCAAGGCCAGCGAGGTGACGGACGGCGTCTCCCACACAAACAGCGCCGGCACCATCGCCATGGGCGTGGCGAGAAGGAACATGGACGCCACGACCGCCACCGGGTCGTCACCGCGCGAAAGGATGCGGGCCAGGATGATGGCACCCGCCCAGGACGCGGCGTTCAGCAGCACGAAGACGATGCCCATGTTCATCACCGCGAAACCCGGGCGAATGATGACCAGGGCACCGATGAAGCCGACGATGACGGCGCCCCAGCGCCGGACGCCGACATGCTCGGCCAGGATCGCGGCGGCGAGGATGGTGGCAAACAGCGGCGCGGTGAACGCCAGCGCCGTGGCTTCGGCCAGCGGCAGTTCGACCACCGCGTAAATCCAGAACAGCATCGAGGCGAACATCAGGCCCGCGCGCAGCGCGTAGAGGCCGAGCGTCCGCCGGCGCATGACGCTCCACTTCGAGCGGACCAGGAACGGCAGCAGGAGAAGCGCGCTGAACGCGCAGCGAAGGAACAGAAGCTGGATCGGCGGAATGTCATCGGCCACCGGGCGCAGCATCGCGCTGACCGTGGTCAGCAGGAGGGCGGCCAGCGCCATCCACAAGACGCCCTCGATGGGGGCGGGCAGGCCGGGCATCCACCGCTTTCCGCTCATGCGCGTACGCCTCTGCGCTTCCACAACAGGACGATCACGTTGCCGGCCAGGATCAGCGCCACGCCGATCATGCCGTGCACGGTCCAACGATA
>CAYZFH010000011.1:6316-8623 GCA_964477375.1 uncultured Rhizobiaceae bacterium
AGCAGCGACAGCACGAGGCCTCGTGCGCCGCCCGATTGCAGGTCGAAACTATGCAGCTCCTGCCGGAACAGAAACGCCATGCCCGCAAGCCCGACGAGGCCGCCCGCGACGACGCGGCCGCTGATGCGCGTGCCCAGGAAGACCGCGCCGGTCACCACGTTCATGAGCAGAAGCGTGGAGAAGATGACCGCCAGCAGGCCGCTGTGGAGATAGGCATTCGAGGTATAGAAAAGGACGTAATTCACGCAGAAGAGACAGAGCCCCTGCAGCGCGACGAACAGATGGTCGCGCAAGGACAGGTTCAGGCGCCGCCCGCGCAAGAGGCAATAGGCCAGCAGCAGCGCGCCCGCGAGAAGGAACCGGTACGCCACCGACTGCTCGACCGGCACCACGCCCAACTGGAACGTGACCGCGAGCCAAGTCGTGCCCCAGATGAGCACACTGACGGCATAGAGAGTGGCGTTGATCATCGGACGCGCGAGGATGAAAAAAGGCCGGCGCGACGAGAAGTCGCGCCGGCTAGGGATACGGTACCGGCCATAGGGGTGCGCCTCAAGGCGCGGCGGGTTCGGCCAGACCGCAGGACCGCAAAATCGAATGAACGAATGAAACCGTGCCGGGTCCGGCCGGCGCGATGGCCGGACCGGACCCTTTGCGGCGGTGAATCACGCTTATTCCTTCCAGAACGGCTTGCCAGCCTCGATCTCGGCGTCATAGCGGCTGACGCCGATGTCTCGGAGAGTCAGGTCGTCGAGCTGGCGAAGCTGCTGCCGCGCCCGGCCCCGCAGGAACCAGGTCGCGAACAGGCCCAGCCCCTTGACGGCGGCCTGGCCCAGGCTCTGGGAGGGGATGGCATGAGAGAAGATGCTGGTGGCTGACATGGCGATGTCCCTTTCTATTCGAATTTCTCATCTTTTCTGGGGTCATTCCGAACCGGTTTGCCCCCGTTCATGAAGGGAAATATGTCGATACCAGCGCCCCTGGACAAACGACGAGTTCTCGGGATAAAGATTAGAAAATCTTATGGATAGGAGGGGCCATGGGACGCCGCCTACCGCCGCTCAACGGCTTGCGGGCCTTCGAGGCCGCGGCACGCCATCTCTCGTTCACCAAGGCGGCCGAGGAGCTGTTCGTGACCCAGGCCGCGATCAGCCATCAGGTGAAGGGCCTCGAGGAGCATCTGGGCGCGGCCCTATTCCGGCGCGTCAACCGCGGGCTCATCCTGACCGACCATGGCCAGGCGCTGCTGCCGGTGCTCCGCGATTCCTTCGATGCAATCGCGGGCGCGACCGAGCGGCTGACCGCGCGCGACCGCACGGGGCATCTGACGGTCACCACCATGCCGTCCTTCGCCGCCGCATGGCTGGTGCCGCGCCTCGGGCGTTTCCGCGCCCAGCATCCCGAGATCGACATCCGCCTGGCGCCCGATGAGCGACTGGTCGACTTTATGCGCGAGGATGTCGATATCGGCGTGCGCTATGGTCGCGGCCATTGGGCCAACCTGGTCGCCGACCGCTTCATGACCGAGGACGTCTTCCCCGTTTGCAGCCCCGAGCTGGTGGCCGGTAAGCACCCGCTGAAATGCCCGGACGATCTACGCCATCACACGCTGCTGCACGACGACATCGAGACGGATTGGCGCCGCTGGCTCGTCGCCGCCGGCGTGAAGGGCGTGGATCCCAGCCGCGGCACCACGTTCAACAACTCCAGCATGGTCGTGCAGGCCGCCGTGGCCGGCCAGGGCGTGGCGCTGGCGCGCAGCGCCATCGCCTCGTCGGATTTGGCGGCAGGGCGCCTGGTGCGGCCGTTCAAGCTGCGGCTGCCGGTCGAAGCCGCCTATTACATCGTCTATCCGCCGGCGTATGCGCAGCGGAACAAGGTGGTCGCGTTTCGCGAGTGGCTGAAGGTCGAGGGCGAACGCGAGAACGCCGAGATCCGGGACTAGGCCGGTCTATCCTCGAAGCGGATGTGGTGCGGGCGCGCCGCCACACGCTTCATCCACGCCATGACGTTGGGATAGGGCTCGAGCGCGATGCCCGCGATAGGCGCGCGGTGCGTGTAGCCATAGATGGCGATGTCGGCGACCGTGAAGGAATCGCCGACGAACCACTCGCGTCCCTGCAGATGCTTTTCCAGATAGGCGAACTCCGCCCGCGACTTTTCGCGCGCGGCTTCGACCTCGGCCTTCTTCGCATCGCCTTGGCCGGTGACGAACGTCCAGTAATGCGCCATGCCGACGCCCTGGTTGCAGAGATTCTGCTGCTCGTAGAACAGCCAGGACAGAACCTGCGATTGCAGCCACGGATC
>CAYZFH010000011.1:8723-25579 GCA_964477375.1 uncultured Rhizobiaceae bacterium
CCGTAAAGCGCGACGTCGGCGATCGTGTAGCGGTCGCCCGCGAAGAACTTATTTTTCGCGAGATGTGAGTCCATGATCTTGAGCGCTTTGTAGCCGGCTTCCTGCTTCGCCTTGAACTCGGCCTCGCGCTCCTTGGGAATGTTCAGCATCTTGCGGATGAAGCGCGCGCCGGCGATGGAGGACAGGACGCGCTCCTGTTCGAACGAGAGCCAGCGGATCACTTGCGCGTGCTCATACGGGTCTTCCGGCGAGAGCGGCGTGCCCTTGGCCAGATAGGACAGGATGGCCGCCGATTCCGTCACCACCTTGCCGGGCGCGATCTCCAAGACCGGCACGACGCCTGTCGGAGAGAGTTTCAGGAACTCGGGCGTCTTGGTGCCGCCGTCGCGGCTGACTGCCTCGCGCGAGTAGCTCTTGCCCAGGTTCCCCATGGCGAGGCGGATCTTGTAGCAATTCCCCGAAGTCGCGAATTCGTAGAGCTTCATCGTCCTCTCCTTCACAGCTTGCCGATGAAATCTTCCAGCCGGTCGAGTGCCGAGCCCAGCCGGCCGGGCTCGGAGGCGTAGCACATACGCAAGAAGCCTTGGCTCTCAGGCCCGAAGGCGATGCCGGGCGCCAGACCCACCTTGGCGTTGCGCACGATGTCCTTCGCCACCGACAGGCTGTCCTTGATCCCTTCGACCGAGAAGAAAGCGTAGAAGGCACCGTCGGGCAGGCCGATGCGCACGCGCGAATTGCCCGCGAGCCGCTGATAGACCACGTCGCGGTTGGATTGATAGCGCGCGACAGACTCGGCGATGAAATCCTCGCCGCCCTTGAGCGCCGCGATGGCGCCCCACTGCGCGAAGGTGGTGGCGCAGGACATGTTGTATTCGGTCACCGTCTCGAGCGTCTTGCCGAAGCCTAGCGGATGGGTGATCCAGCCCACCCGCCAGCCGGTCATGGCCCAAGGCTTGGAGAAGCTGTTGACCACCAGCACGCGGTCGTCGGGCTCGGCATGCTCGACGAAGGAGGGTGCCGCCGGCCGGCCATAGGCCAGGCGCGCATAGACCTCATCCGCCACGATCCACACGCCGTGCTTGCGGCAATGCTCGAGCAGCGCCTTCTGGTCGGCCGAATTCATCATCCAGCCGGTCGGGTTGCTGGGCGAGTTGACCACGACGGCGCGCGTCTTGGGTCCGATCGCGGCGATCAGCTTGCCGATGTCGAGCGTCCATTTGTCGCGCGCAAAATCGAGCGGGAAACGCTTGACCGCGCCGCCCATGATCTCGATACCGGCCGAGATGTTGGGCCAAAGCGGGGTGACGCAGATCACCTCGTCGCCCGGATCGACCAGGATCTCCATCGACAGAATGATCGCGTTGATGCCGGACGCCGTGACCGTGACGCGCTCGAGATCGATGGCGCGGCCATACAGCTTCGACTGGTATTCGACCAGCGCCTGGCGCAGTTCGGGAATCCCGCGGTTGGGATTGTAGAAGGTCTTGCCTTCGGACAGGGCCTTGGCCGCCGCATCGCAGATGAACTTGGGCGTCGAGACATCGGGCTCGCCGAACCAGAAGGCGGCGACCCCCGGCACGCCGGCGCCCACCAGCGAAACCTCGCGGATCGGCGAGGGCGGCATGTCGGCGATGGAGTCGCGCACGCCCAGCTTGTGGGCCGTGGCGGCGTCTTTGTTCGCGGTCGTCATCGCCTTCCCTCCTTTCACGCGGGCGCGAATTCGCCCGCGCGTCCCTTGGTCACGCCGTCAGCTCCGGCCGGTTGCGGAAATTCTCCAACGCCTCGGGGTTGGCCAGGGCCTCGCGGTTCTTCACCGGGCGGCCATGAACCACCTCGCGCACGGCCAGCTCCGTGATCTTGCCCGAGCGCGTGCGCGGGATGTCGGAGACCTGGACGATGCGCGCCGGCACGTGGCGCGGCGTTGTGTTCTTGCGGATCTCGGCCTTGATGCGGTCTTCCAGCGTCTTGTCCAATTTGACGCCCGGGCGCAGGACGACGAACAGCACGACGCGCACGTCGTGGTCCCAATCCTGGCCGATCACCAATCCTTCGATCACCTCGGGGATACGCTCGACCTGGCGGTAGATCTCGGCCGTGCCGATGCGCACGCCGCCGGGGTTCAGCACCGCGTCCGAGCGGCCATAGATGACCATGCCGTCATGCTCGGTCAGCAGCACATAGTCGCCGTGGCACCAGATGTTCGGGAATTTGTCGAAATAGGCGGCGTGGTACTTCTTGCCCTCGGGATCGTTCCAGAAGCCGAGCGGCATGGTGGGGAACGGCGCGGTGCAGACCAGCTCGCCCTTCTCGCCGCGGACGGGCTTGCCCTCGTCGTCGAACACGTCGACCGCCATGCCAAGGCCGCGCCGCTGGATCTCGCCGCGCCAGACCGGGCCCGTCGGATCGCCCAGCACGAAGCAGCCGATGATATCCGTGCCGCCCGAGATGGAGGCCAGGTGGATGTCTTTCTTGATCTTCTCATAGACGTAGTCGAACCCCTCGGGCGCCAAGGGCGAGCCGGTCGAGGTCAACGCGCGCACCGAGGACAGATCGTGGGTCTTGATCGGCTCCACGCCCGCCTTGGCGGCGGCGTCGAGGAACTTGGCCGAGGTGCCCAGCAGCGTGAACTTCTCGGCCTGCGCGAAGTCGAACACGACGTTGCCGTTCGGATAGAAGGGCGAGCCGTCATAGAGCATCAGCGACGCTTCGCAGGCCAAGGCGGTCACCAGCCAGTTCCACATCATCCAGCCGCAGGTGGTGAAGTAGAACACGCGATCGTCGCGCTTGGTGTCGCAGTGCAGAAGATGTTCGACCAGGTGCTTGAGCAGGACGCCGCCCGCGCCGTGCACGATGCACTTGGGCACGCCCGTCGTGCCGGACGAATAGGCGATATAGAGCGGCGAATTGAACGGCATGTGGACGAAGTGGATCGGGCCCGCCTGATGCGGCGCCACGAAATCCGCGTAGTGCAGGGCGTTGGGGATGCCGTCGAGCGCGGGCTTGTCGCGCGTATAGGAGACGGTCACGACCTTCTGCAGGGTCGGCAGGCCGGCCACGATCTCCCTCACCTTGGCCAGGCAATCGTGGCTCTTGCCGTTGTAGTGATAGCCCTCGACCGCGACCAAAATCTTGGGCTCGATCTGACCGAAGCGGTCGAGCACGCCCTGGGCACCGAAATCGGGCGAGCAGGATGACCACACCGCGCCCAGGCTGGCCGTCGCCAGCATGGCGATCACGGATTCCGGCATGTTGGGCAGATAGCCGGCGACCCGGTCGCCGCTTTTGACGCCCGCGTCCCGGAACGCCGCGGCCAGGCGCGAGACCTCGTCATGCAGTTCGGCGAAGGTCAGGCTGCGTTTCACCTTGTCCTCGCCGCGGAAGACGATCGCGGTCGCACCGTCGCGGCGGCGCAGCAGGTTCTCGGCGAAATTGAAACGCGCGTCGGGGAAGAACTTGGTGCCCGGCATCTTGCCCGGGTTTTCCAGCACGCGTTCGCCGCGCGTGGGTGCGATGATCCGGCCGTATTCCCAGACGCTGTGCCAGAACTTTTCCATATGGTCGATGGAGAAGCGCCATACCGCGCCGTAATCCGGCAGCGACACGCCCCATTCGCGTTCGAGCAGCTTGCGGAACTCCGTCAAATTGGCGCGCTCGACGCGCTCCCTGGATGGTTGCCAGAGGGGTTTGGTGTCGCTCGTCATCGTCGATAAGTCTCCGAAAAGCCCGGGTGACCCGCTGCGGGGCGCGGCCATCATGCCATGGTCGCGCGGGGAACTGGAGTCGTGCGGGGCACGCGTTGACGCGGGCGCGGGCCGCCCCCTACCGTGCCCCACGACGCTTGGGGAGCACCGCATGGCCGACCGCCTCGACATCGATTTCGTCCGCGCCCAATTCCCGCAGCTGGCCGACGGCTGGGGCTATTTCGACAATGCGGGCGGCACGCTGGTGCCCAAGCAGTTCATCGCGCGGATGACGGACTACCTGACCACCTCGCGCGTGCAGCCCAACGGCACCTATGGCCCGTCGGCCAAGGCGACCGAGCGGCTGACCGAGGCCAAGCGCGCCATGGCGGCGCTGATCAACGCGACGCCGGAGGAGATCGTCCTCGGCCATTCCACCACCAATAATGTCTTCGTCCTGGCCAACGCGTTCCGCTCTCGCCTGAAGGCTGGCGACGAGATCATCGTCACCAACCTGGACCATGAATCGAACAACGGCGCCTGGCGCCGCCTGGCCGACATGGGCGTGGTGATTAAGGAATGGCGGATGCGGCCCGAGACGGCCGATCTGGAGCTGGACGATCTGAAGGCGCTGCTGACCGACAAGACCAAGCTGGTCTGCGCCACCAACTGCTCGAACGTGACCGGCAGCGAGAACGATGCGGCAGCCATCGCGAAGCTGGCCCACGGCGCGGGCGCGCTTGTCTGCATCGATGGCGTGGCGCATGCGCCGCACCGGCGCGTCGACGTGCGCGCCACCGACGTCGATTTCTATTTGTGCAGCCTTTACAAGATTTTCGGCCCACACCACGGGCTGATGTACATCAAGCGCGAGCACATGCTCTCGCTCAAGGGGCAGAACCATTTCTTCATCGCGGAAGACAATCTTCCGCTGAAGATGAACGTGGGCGGCTACGACTACGAGACGGTCGCGAGCGCCACCGGCATCGCCGATTATTTCCAGGCCCTGCACGCGCATCATTTTCCCGGCGCGAACCGGCCGTTCGGTGAACAGCTCGACCGCGTCTATGACCTGATGGCACGCCATGAAGAGGCGGTGTCGAAGCCGCTGGCCGACTTCCTGTCTACCCACAAGCGGGTGAAGCTGGTGGGCCGCAAAAGCGCCGACCGCGCATTGCGGGCGCCGACCTTCTCCTTCGTCGTCGAGGGCAAGAACTCCGACGACGTCACCAAGGCGCTGGACGCGCAGAAGCTGGGGCTGCGCCACGGCACCTTCTATGCCCATCGCGCCGTGGACAGCCTGGGTTATCTGCCGCGCGGCGGCGTCGTGCGCGCGAGCCTGGTCCACTACAACTCGGCCGAGGACATACGCCGTCTTGTGGATGCGCTGGACCGGGTGGTCTAGCCCGCGAGCGTATCGATGAACTCGGCCAGCTTGATGTCGCGCGCCGAGAGCCCATCGCATTCGTGCGTCGTGAGCGTCACCTCGACCTTGTTGTAGACGTTCGACCATTCGGGATGATGGTCGGCCTTCTCCGCCGCCAGCGCGACACGGCCCATGAAGCCGAAGGCTTCGTTGAAATCCTTGAAGCGCAGCGATTTGTGGATGGCGTCCCGCCCCTCCACCTCGCGCCAGCCCTTGAGTTTGGCCAAGGCTGCTTTTCGCTCGGTGCCCGCCAGTTTTTCCACCATGGTTCGCTCCTATATTGATAGGACCAACCATGGTCCCCGCCCCGTCGGGGATCAACCCGGGAGCCCGCCCCTTTGTTCAAAACCCCGCCAAGCCTGGACGAACTCCACGGCATCGCCGAAGCGGCACTGGCCGCCCTGCCCACGCCTTTTGCCGGCAATCTTGATGGCGTGGTGATCCGCGTGGACGAATTTCCCGACGCCGAGACAGAGGAGGAGATGGGGCTCGAATCCCCCTTCGACATCCTGGGTCTCTACCGCGGCATCGCGATCGGCCGGAAGTCCAACTTGGCCATCAGCCAGGACGTCGACATGATCTTTCTCTACCGTCGTCCGATCCTGGATTATTGGTGCGAGACCGGCGACGATCTGACCCATGTCGTGCGCCATGTTCTGATCCACGAGATCGGCCACCATTTCGGCCTGTCGGACGCGGACATGGAACGCATCGAAGCCACCGCCTGAGCCAAGCGAGCGAGCCGCATGCCCAAGACCGCCAAGCCCTCCAAGAAAAAGGCCACAACTGCTCCGGTGAAGGCGAACGCGAAAGCCACGCCCTTGGCACCCGACGCCCTGCGCCGCCGCACCGACCCCGCCAGTCTCGGCTTCAAGACCACGATCGAGGTCGAGCCGCTAAACGAAGCGCTGGGCCAGGAACGGGCGATGGAAGCCATCCGCTTCGGCATCGGCATGGTGCAGGACGGCTACAACCTGTTCGCGCTGGGGCCCGACGGCATCGGCAAGCACCGCATGGTGCGCCAGTTCCTGGACCGCCAGGCGGCCAACGAGCCCGTGCCGGCCGACTGGTGCTACGTCCACAATTTCGAGAACGCCTACAAGCCCCAGGCGCTGAGCCTACCGCCCGGCAAGGCGCGCCCGTTTCGCGCCGACATCGATCACCTGATCGAAGAGCTGCGCACGGCCTTGCCCGCTGCCTTCGAGACCGATGATTTCCGCGGCCAGCGCCAGGCCATCGAAGAGCGCATGAAGCAGCTCCACGAAGGCGCCTTCAACGAGTTTCAGGAAAAGGCCAAGGCCAAGGGCGCCGCGCTGATCCGCACGCCCTCGGGCCTGACCCTCGCCCCCATCAAGGGCGAGGAGGTGATGGACCCCGAGGAGTTCCAGAAGCTTCCCGCGGAAGAGAAGCAGGCGATCCAGAAG
Organism: uncultured Rhizobiaceae bacterium; assembly: GCA_964477375.1. Taxonomy (GTDB): domain Bacteria; phylum Pseudomonadota; class Alphaproteobacteria; order CADEGL01; family CADEGL01; genus CADEGL01. Next base: position 15,254 of record CAYZFH010000011.1, read on the forward strand.
ACCATCGAAGGGCTGCAGGACGAATTGCAGCAGGTCATGCAGAAGTTGCCGGCGTGGGAACAGGAAGCGCGTCAGCAGATGCGCGATTTGAACCGGCGCACGGCTCAGTTCGCAATCTCGCATCTTCTGGAGCAGATCAAGCAGCGCTACGCCGACGTACCGGAAGTGCTGGAATATCTGGCCGCGGTCGAAAAAGACATGACCGACAACGCGGAGGATTTCCTGAAGCCGGAGCAGCAGGCCGCCGCCGTGCCCGGAGGTCCGCCCGCGCCCACCTCCGGCGCCGCATCACCTTTCGCGCGCTACAAGGTCAACGTCCTGATCGACAACACCGACCGCAAGGGCGCGCCGGTGTTCTACGAAGATCATCCGAACCACTCCAACCTGTTCGGCAAGATCGAGTACCGCGCCGTGTTCGGCGCACTGATCACCGATTTCTCGATGATCCTGCCCGGCGCGCTGCACAAAGCGAACGGCGGCTATCTGATCGTCGACGCGCGCAAGGTGCTGATGCAGCCGTACGGCTGGGAGGAACTGAAGCACGCGCTGCGCAGCCGCGAGATCCGCATCGAGCCGCTGGGCTACGCCTTCGGCGGCGCGGGCGCGATGATGATGGAACCCGAGCCGATCCCGCTGAACATCAAGATCGTCCTTCTGGGCGACCGGCAGCTTTATTACATGCTGGCATCGGGCGATCCCGAGTTCGGCGAACTGTTCAAAGTGCCGGTGGACTTCGAGGAGTATGTCGAGCGCGAACCCACGAACGGCAAGCTCTACGCGCGCTTCCTGGCCAGCCTGATCGACAGCGACAAGCTGCGCCCCTTCACCGCCGCCGCCATCGGCAAGGTGATGGACCGCGCCTCGCGGCTTGTCGAGGACAACGAACGCCTGTCCGTCGAACTGCGTCGCGTCGGCGGTCTTTTGCGCGAAGCCGACTATTGGGCGGGCCAACGCAAGGCCGACAAGGTCGACGCCAAGGACGTCGATCAAGCCATCGCCTCACAGATCCGCCGCTCCGACCGCATGCGCGAGCGCATGGAAGAGCAGACCGTGCGCGGCATCATCCGTATCGACACCGACGGCGAGAAGGTCGGCCAGGTGAACGGCCTGTCCGTTCTTTCGCTCGGCGATCATTCCTTCGGCAAGCCGAGCCGCATCACAGCTTCAGTCGGTCTGGGCAAGGGCGAGGTGGTCGACATCGAACGTGAGGTCGCGCTGGGCGGGCCGCTCCATTCCAAGGGCGTCTTAATCCTGCAAGGCTTCCTGTCCGAACGTTACGGCGCCGAACAACCGCTCTCGCTCAAGGCCAGCCTGGTGTTCGAGCAATCCTATGGCGGCGTCGATGGCGACAGCGCGTCCTCGGCCGAGCTTTACACGCTTCTGTCCGCGCTTTCGGAAACGCCGATCAAGCAAAGCTTCGCGGTCACGGGATCGGTCGACCAGCACGGCACCGTGCAGGCCATCGGCGGGGTCAACGAGAAGATCGAAGGCTTCTTCGACCTGTGCAAGGCGCGCGGTCTGACCGGCCAACAGGGCGTGATGATTCCCGCGACCAACGTGGCGCATCTGATGCTGCGCGAGGACATCGTGGCCGCAGCGAAGGAAGGCAAGTTCCGCGTCTTCCCGATCGAAACCATCGACCAGGGCATTGAGGTACTGACCGGCGTGCCGGCCGGTCCACGCGGCAAGAACGGACGTTATCCCGCGAATACGATCAACGGCCGCGTCCAGACGCGGCTGGACGAATTCGCCGCGGCCGCGCGCCGTTTCACCCACAAGGGCAAGGCGTCATGACCGGCCCGGACGACATCGTCATCCGCCGCATCGTCCTGGCGCTCGACGCCGCGACGGAATCGCCCGATTCACTCGAGGCCGCGGCGGAGCTGGCCGAGCGGTTGCACGCCGAGCTGGTCGGGCTGTTCGTCGAGGACGCCAATCTTCTGCGCTCGGCTGCCCTGCCCTTCGTGCGCGAGATCAATCTGGCGTCTGGGCAGTGGCAGGCCTTCGAGCCGGCCGCGATCGAGCGCGACATGCGCGCCCGCGCGGCGCGTGCGCGCGAGTTGGTCGAGGCCGCGGCACGCCGCCGGCGCCTCGGCTTCTCCTTCCATGTCGCGCGGGGCGAGATCGGTCGCGAAGTGGCCGCCGCGGCCGGCGAAACCGATCTGATCGTGCTGGAGGGCCTGACAGAGATTTTGCGCGGCCGCGTGCAGATGGGCTCGGGCGCCCGCGCCGTCGCGCGCCAGACGGCGCGCACGGTCATGATCCTGCGCCGCGGCGCACTGGATGCACGCAATTTCCTGGTCGCCTATGAGGATACGCCGGAGGCCGACCGCGCCCTGGTGATTGCCGCGCGTTTGGCGGCAGCAAACCGCGCCACCATCGCGGTGCTGGTGATCGCGGCCGATTCGCCCAAGGCCGAAGAGCTGCGCGAGCGCGCGACCACGGTCCTCAAGAGATTGGATGTCAAAGGTTCGGTCGAAATCCTGGGCGAGCCCAGCCTGATCGACCTGTGCGGCTTCGCGCGCCGCATCCAGCATGCGGTTCTGGTCGTGGGCGCCAACGGCACGTTCGCCAAGGGCGAGGCGGCCGACCGGCTTATGGACCGGATTTCTTGCCCCCTGGTCCTGGTCCGCTAACCAGAGTCGTCACGCGCTCGCGCAAGACCGGCAGGATCTCCTCGGCGAACCACGGATTGCGCTTCAGCCAGCCGTTCGAGCGCCAGCTTGGATGCGGCGTCGGGATGAAATTGGGCCCATATTCGCGCCAGACGCGCACCGTCTCCGTCACGCTCTCCTTCGCGCGATCACCCAAATAGTAATCCTGGGCATAGCGGCCCACGAGCAGGGTCAGCGCGATCTTGGGCAGCAAGGGGCGCACGCGCGGATGCCACAGAGGCGCGCATTCCGGCCGTGGCGGCTTGTCACCACCTTTGGCATCCCGCCCCGGATAGCACAGCCCCATGGGCACGATGGCGATGCGCGCTTCGTCATAGAACGCCGTGCGGTCGAGACCGAGCCATTCACGCAGCCGGTCGCCCGACGGGTCATTCCATGGCACGCCCGATTCGTGCACGCGCGTGCCGGGTGCCTGGCCGACAATGAGAATTCGGGCCGAGGGCAGGCCGCGCAGCACGGGCCGTGGTCCGAGCGGCAGATGCGCCGCGCACAGCGTGCAGGCGCGCGCGGCCTCCATCGCCTGCGCCAGGGTTTCGGGGCTATCGGTCATGCCGGTTCGATATGATAGCGTGCCGCGCGTTCACAAGCCGCCCCGCCATGTCCGAAGCGCCCGTCAAAGTCCTATTCGTCTGCACCGGGAACATCTGCCGTTCGCCGACGGCCGAAGGCGTCTTGCGCCATATGGCCGAAGAAGCGGGGTTGGCCGACCGGTTCACAGTGGATTCGGCGGGCACCCACGAATATCACACGGGCTCGCCGCCCGACGTGCGCGCCACGCGCATTGCGCTGTGCCATGGCGTCGACATCTCCAACCAGCGCGCGCGCCGGGTCTCGCCCAAGGATTTCGAGCGTTTCGATTACGTCATCGCGCTGGACCAGAGCCACAAGCGCTTCATGGCCGAAAGCTTTGCCGAGGGCGCCGCGGCCGAAATCTACCTTCTGATGGATTTCGCACCGGAGACGGGCTACCTGGACGTGCCCGACCCCTATGACGGGGAGGAGCAAGATTTCGAGCGCACCTACGGGCTGATCGAAACCGCTGTGGGCAAGCTTTTCGCGAAGCTGCGCACGACGCTCGACTAAGCTATTCGCCCTCGCCCCACGCCTCGGCGAAGGCCCCTTCCAGCGGAAAAATCTCTTCGACCGTGTAGCTGGCGCCGTTGCGGGATAGGTGGCTGGAGAACAGCGCGAAGCGGCCGACGGAGATCGGCGGAAGCCGGAACGGCGAATTGGCGGCGATGAACTCGGCCACCCGATGCTCGGGCGCGACCTTGAGCCGCGCGAGCGTAACATGGGGCATATAGCGCCGCCGCTCGGGCTCTTGCCCCGCGCCCACGACCGCACGCTCGATCTTTGCCTGGAGTTTCATCAGGGCCTCGGTGCGCTCGACGCCGACCCATAGCGTATGGACGATTCGGCCTTGCTCGAACGTGCCGAAATCCCGCAGCACCAGATCGAAGGTCTGCGCGCGCACGTCGAGCAGCGCGTCGACGACCTCGTCATAGACCGGCTCCTCGACATCGCCGATGAAGCGCAGCGTCATGTGCATGTTTTCGGGTGAAACCCAGCGCGCGCCGGGAATGCCCGCGCATAGGAAAGACAATCGCGTGCGGACCGGCTCGGGCAGTTCCAAAGCGATGAACAAGCGGATCATGGCACTCGAACAACCACGTCACAGGAACAGCGCGAGCACTCCGGTATAACCGTACAGACGGTCATTCGATATCTCGCCGTTGCAAAAAAAACCGACCAGTGGGAAATCGCCCAACTCGTCGCGAATCGCCGTCAGTTCGGCCGAGCCGGGACCGAACAGGTTGGGCCCGCGCGCAACACAGGTGTAATAGACGCCCGCCTTGGGCACGCCGCCGGCCCGGCGTTTCAACGCCTTGAGCATGCGCGACAGATCCTCGCGCGCGGCGTCCTTGTCGCGGCGGCAGAACATGATGCGGTCGCCGGGCGCGACCCGCTCACCGATCGCGACCAGACCCTTGTCCGGATCGATGCCGACCAGGTTGCGCACCATGTAGTCGCCCGTGTCGGAGCCCGAGACCGGCAGCGCCACGTGGATATTCACCGCGCGGCGCGCCAGTTCCTCGACCGAATCCGCGCCGACATCCTGCATCAGCGCATCGAGCGCCGAGATTTCGTCGATCTGGGTCAGCACGTTCTCCTGGCACGCCGTGACGCGGCGCACGGGCCCGACCGGCGAGCAGCCTTGGGTCAGGCCGGTCGCGACCGGCACCGTGGCGGAGAAAAGGACACCCGAAAGGCCGCCGTCGGTCAGCTTGTCGGCCACCTGCGCCAGCCCGCCGCGCGAGGAGGACAGGCCGCCCACGAAAAAGATGCCGGCCTCCTTGGCGACCGCCGCCAGAAGCTCGGGCGATGACGGGTGGCGCGGGTCGCCATGGACGATGCCGAACGTGGCGTCGCCGGCACCCTTCCAATCCGCGGTGGATGCGCGCAGTTCGCCTGCTTTCTTGGCCACGGTCGGAAAGATGCGGAAGGAATCGGGCGGCAGGTTGCCGACCATGACGGCCATCGCGGGCTCATCGAAATACTCGCGGCCCGTGGCCACCACGCCGAGGCCGACCGTGCCGATCCAATGCGGCACGCCGGTCATCTCGCGCAGGACGGTCAGGATCCCGTCGAGGTCGGCCGAAAGCCGGTCGGTGACATAGACGAAGCCCAGCGTCGCACCGTCGGCGGAACCCAACTGGTCGACGCAGGATTTGGCGGCGCGGCCCCAATTCTCCGCGGACGCATGGGCCAGGCGAAACGCGCTCATCGCAGCTCCATCGCCGCCATTCTAATGCGGATGCGGCCGCCGCGCTTCTCCCGCGTGCGCCCATCCGATAGAAATCCGCCATGGCCACGGTCGCGGACGCGCTGAAGGAAGGGCTGGCCCATCATAACGGGGGCCGCCTCGATGAGGCCGAGGCTTGGTACCGCCGCATCCTGGCGGCAAGCCCGGACCATGCCGACGCCAATCATCTTTTGGGCGTGATCGCGCACCAGCGCGGCGACCATCGCGCGGGCATCGCGCTGATCGAGAAAGCGTTGGTCCAGCGGCCGAAAGCCGCCGTGTACCACCGCAATCTGGGGACCGCCCTTCTGGCCGCGGGCGAGGCCGAGCAAGCGGCGGGCGCGCATCGCACCGCGCTCGAGCTTCAGCCCGATTTCGCCGAAGCGCATCACAGCCTGGCCGAAGCGCTGCGCACACTGGAAAAGCCGCAGGAGGCCGAAGCCCATTACCGCCAGGCGCTTTCGCTCAAGCCCAACTTCGCCTTCGCGCGGAATGGCCTGGGCTTGGCATTGGCCGCCCAAGGCCGTTACGCCGAAGCCGAGGCCGAATACCGCGCGGCCCTGGCGCAGAATCCAGGCTTCCTCCAAGCCGTGGTCAACCTGGCCCAAGCGCTGGAGCTGCGGAACCGACCGAAGGATGCCGAAGCGGAATACCGCAAGGCGCTCGCGCTCGATCCGTCTTCCCTCGCGGCCCTCGTGAACTGGGGCAACCTCTGCAAGGAAGGCGGGCGAACGACCGAGGCCATGGACCTCTATCGCCGCGCGCTCAAGCACCACCCCAACGCGGCGCCGGCGCTGAACAACCTGGCCAATCTCCTCAAGGACCAGGGCATGGTCGAGGAGGCGCTGACGCTGTTCCGCCGCGCCATCACGATCGAACCGAAATTCGGCCACGCGCACAGCAATCTTCTCCTCACCATGCATTATGTGCCGGGCCCCTCGCCCGAGGAGATTTTCGCCGCGCATCGCGAATGGGCCGCGCGCTTTCCGCCGCTCAATGCCACGCACGAAAATGGCCGCGATCCGGAACGGCGTTTGCGCGTGGGCTACGTCTCACCCGACTTCCGCCGGCATCCAGTCGCATCCTTCATCGAACCGATCCTGGCCGCGCATGATCGCGACCGTTTCGAAGTGTTCTGCTATGCCGTGCATCTGAAGCCCGATCCGGTGACCGCGCGGCTGAAAGCGCTGGCGGATCATTGGCGCGAGATCGGCCCCCTCGACGCCGAAGCCGCGGCGAACCTGATCCGGCAAGACGGCATCGATGTGCTGGTCGATCTGGCGGGGCATACGGCCAACAACCGGCTTTCCGTTTTCGCGCGGAAGCCCGCGCCGGTGCAGGCGACCTACCTGGGTTATCCGGGCACAACGGGCCTGCCCGCGATGGACTGGCGCATCACCGATGCGGTGGCCGATCCCGCGGTCGATGCGGAAGCGCTTCACACCGAGGCGCTGATGCGCCTGCCCGAGACATTCCAATGCTTCGGCAAACCGTCGGATGCGCCCTTGGTCGCGCCCGTTCCGATGTTGAAAGCAGGCCACGTCACCTTTGCCTCGTTCAACATGCTGGCCAAGGTCCATCCGGCACTCGTCGCGCGCTGGGCCGAAATCCTGCGCGCGGTCGAGAATTCGCGCCTGTTGCTCAAGGCCGCGCCGTTCCGCGACGCCGGAACCCGCGCGCATTACCACACGATGTTCGCCGGGCACGGCATCGCGGCGGAGCGGATCGAACTACTCGGCTATATCCAATCCCCCGCCGCGCATTTCGCGCTCTACAACCGGGTCGACGTGGCGCTCGACACCGATCCCTACAACGGCGCCACCACCACCTTCGAGGCGCTGTGGATGGGCGTGCCGGTGGTGACGCTCGCGGGCCGCAGCCATGTCGGGCGCGTGGGCACGGCGCTTCTGACCCATCTGGGCCTCGAGGAGCTGATCACCGCTTCACCCGAGGATTATGTCGCGCGCGCCGTGGCTCTGGCGCGCGATCCCGTACGCCTCGCAACCCTGCGCCACGAACTGCGCCCGCGCATGGAAGCCTCATCCCTGACCGATCCGGCGCGTTTCACGAAAGCGCTGGAAGACGCCTATCAGGCCATGTGGCGGCAATGGTGCGCGAAGACTGCCTAACTTCTGCCAAGAAGTTTGAGCACGTAGGGGAGCATGCGTTCGACGATCACGTCGACGCCCTTGGCGTTGGGATGGATGCCGTCGGCTTGGTTCAGCTCCGGCACACCCGCGACCCCGTCGAGGAAAAAGGGGTAGAGAGGAATACTGTGCACCTTAGAGAGGCGCGGATAGACCGCGTTGAATGCTTGGCCGTAGTCCTTGCCCAGATTGGGCGGCGCATACATGCCGGCCAAGAGAATCTTGATCCGCCGGCGGCGCAGCTCGCCGATGATGGCGTCGAGGTTCTCTTCCGTGGCCGCCGGCTTGAGCCCGCGCAACCCGTCATTGGCGCCGAGTTCCAGGATGACGGCGCGCGGCGGTTCGGCCAGCACAAGGTCGAGCCGCGCGCGGCCGCCTGCGCTCGTGTCGCCCGAAATGCCGGAATCGACCACGTCGATATCGATGCCCTGCGCTTCGAGCGCTTTCTGCAGTTTCGCCGGAAAGGCTTCCTTCGTCGGCAGCCCATAACCCGCGGTCAAACTGTCGCCCAGAACGACGATTCGCGGCCGCAGATCGGCCCCAAGGGCAGGCAGCGCACCCAGAAACATGAGCGCGAGCATGCCTGCGCCGATTCGGCGTAGGATCGCCGTGGCAGACAAACGGGATTTCATGACCGACGCGACCGCGAAACGAACGGCACCCGACGGCGCCTTGATCGAACTCGAAAACATCCACCTCACCCTGGCGAGCGCGGCCGGTCCGGTCAACATCCTGCGCGGCGTGAACCTCAAGATCGGGCGCGGCGAGCGCGTCGGCGTGGTCGGCCCCTCCGGCTCTGGCAAGACCACGATGCTAATGGTGATGGCCGGGCTGGAGCGCCCCACCAGCGGCCGCGCGCGTCTGGCCGGCCAGGAATTGGGCAAGCTCGACGAGGATTCGCTGGCGCGCCTGCGCCGCGCCCATGTCGGCATCGTGTTCCAGTCCTTCCATCTGATCCCGACCATGACGGCGCTGGAGAACGCGGCCGTGCCGCTGGAGCTGGCGGGGCGCGAGGACGCGCTGGAGGTCGCGGCGGAAAGCCTGGCCGCTGTCGGCCTGGCGCGGCGCACCACCCATTATCCCGGCCAGCTTTCGGGCGGCGAGCAGCAGCGCGTGGCACTCGCGCGCGCCTTCGTAACGCGGCCTGCCGTGCTGTTGGCCGACGAGCCGACCGGCAACCTGGACGGCGAGACCGGCCAGGCCGTGATGGAGCTTCTGTTCGGGCTGCAGGCGCGTCACGGCACCACGCTGGTCCTGATCAGCCACGACCGCGAGATCGTGCGCCAGTGCGAACGCGTCGTGCGCATGGCGGACGGGCGGCTCGACGGCAGCATCGCATGAGACTGGCGTTCCGTCTGGCGCGGCGCGAGCTGCGCGGCGGCATCCGCGGCCTGCCCGTGGTCCTGCTGTCGCTGGCGCTGGGCGTCGGCGCCATCGCGGGCGTGGAATCGCTGTCGCGCTCGATCGAGGCCAGCCTGACCGCCGATGCGCGCGCGATCCTGGGCGGCGATTTGGAGGTCACGCTGCGCAACCGCGCGGCCACCGCCGCCGAGAAGGATGCGCTTCACACCGCGGGCGCCGTCAGCGAGACGCGCGAAATGCGCTCCATGGCGCATGCGGGCGAGCGCGTGCTGCTGGTGGAATTGAAGACCGTGGACCGGCCCTATCCGCTCTACGGCGCCATCCGCCTCGAACCACCCAACGCGCTTCCCGATGTGCTGGCCAAGCGCGGCGGCAAATACGGCGCTGCGGTCGAGCCCAACGTGCTGGCACGTCTTGGCATCGCCGTCGGCGACAGCATCCGCATCGGCGAAGCCACCTTCGAGGTCCGCGCGGCGATCGAGCAGGAGCCCGACCGCAGCGGCTCGCTGGTGACGCTTGGACCGCGCGTTCTGATCGCGGCCGAGGCGCTGGCATCGACCGAGCTGCTGCAGCCGGGCAGCATCTATGAAGCGGCCTATCGCGTCCGGTTCGGGCAGAACGTCGATCCCGCGCGCTGGCTGGCGCGTCTCAAAAGCGATTTCCCCGACGCGGGCTGGCGTATCCGCGATCCATCCGAGGCCGCGCCGCGCGTGCGCCAGACGGTCGAGCGCCTCGGCATCTATCTGACGCTCGTCGGTCTGTCCGCGCTTCTGATCGGCGGGGTCGGCGTTGCCAATGCGATCAAGAGCTATCTCGACCGCCGGGTCGCCAGCATCGCCACACTCAAGTGCCTGGGCGCATCGAACGGCTTCGTGCTGAGCGTCTATCTGATCCAGGTGCTGGCGCTGGCCGCCGTCGGGATCGGCGCGGGCCTCGTGCTCGGCGCGCTCTTTCCCTTCGCGGCCGCGCCGTTGCTGGCGGCGTTCATGCCGACCGAGATCCAGGTCGGCTTCCATACCGGCGCGCTTCTGGTGGCCGCCGCGTTCGGGCTTCTGACCACGCTGGTCTTCGCCGCCTGGCCTCTTCTGTCCGCGGCCGCCGTGCCGCCGCGCGTCCTGTTCCGCGCCGTGGTGGCGCCGGTCGATGCGCGCATGCGCTGGCGCGACCGCGCGATCATCGCAGGCCTGACGCTGGCCTTGATCGCCTTGGCGATCCTCGCCGTCGGCGATGCGCGGCTCGGGTTCTGGTTCGCGCTGGGCGCCATCGTCTCCTTCGGCGCCTTCCGCCTGGCCGGCGCTGGACTGGCGCGCCTGGCCGCCGCGGTCAGCCATCGGCGTTA
>CAYZFH010000011.1:25679-27181 GCA_964477375.1 uncultured Rhizobiaceae bacterium
CGATTACAAGGGCCCGCCTTTGGTCTCCTTCGATGCCGACGCCGCGGCGGGGCTTGGCCTCAAGGTTGGCGACACGCTGACCATCAACGTGCTGGGCCGCGAAATCGAGGCGCGCATTGCCAACCTGCGCCGCATCGAGTGGACCACGCTCGGCCTCAACTTCACCGTCATCCTTTCGCCGGGTGTCTTGGAGACGGCGCCGCAGACCCATGTGGCGGCCGTGATGGCCGATCCCGCGGCCGAGCTTCAGATCGAACGCGCGGTCGCCGACCGCTTCGCCAACATCTCGGCCATCCGCGTGAAGGCCGCGCTGGAGGCCCTGACCGATATCCTCAACCGGGTCGCAACGGCCCTTGATGCCGCCGCCGCCGTGACCCTGATCGCCGGTCTTTTGGTGCTGGCCAGCGCTGTCGCCGCCGGACAGGAACGGCGGATCTACGACGCGGTCGTGCTCAAGGTGTTGGGCGCCACGCGCCGCGACGTCCTGACCGCCTATGCGGTCGAATTCGGCCTGGTTGGATTGGCCACGGCCCTGGTCGCGGCGGTCCTGGGCAGCCTGGCCGCCTATGGCGTCCTGGGCCGGGTCATGCGCGCCGACTGGGTCCTGACCCCGGGAACCCATCTCCTGGCTTTGATTCCGGCGCTGCTGCCCGCTTTGGCCGCCACCCTCGTGGCCGGGGCCGCCGGCAGTGTCCTGGCCTTGGGGCGCAAGCCCGCCCCGCTTTTGCGCAACGAATGACGCTTTGGTGAACTAGTTGATTTTACGCAATTTTTACTAAGAGCCACCCTCAGGAACCCCTATTGATTCCCGCAGGCGCATGGCAATATTAACACGGCATAACCGGCACATGTCCGGTAGGAGGAGTCAGTATGGCCATCGGTCCGCAGAATCGAACGCAGCAGCGCCCTTATGCGCACACCATCGAGCAGGTCGCGATCGACGCGGGCCTGCGCGCTTACATGCTGCGCGTCTACAACTACATGGCGTCGGGTTTGGCGCTCACGGGTATCGTGGCCGCCGTGGTGGCCGGCACGCCCGCTCTCTACTCGGCGATCTTCGGCAACCCGATCATCATGTGGGCCGTCATCCTGTCACCCATCGGCTTCGTGCTGTTCCTGTCCATGCGCATCCATAAGATGAGCGCGGGCGCGGCGCAGGCCACGTTCTGGTTCTATGCCGGGCTCATGGGCCTCTCGATGGCGTCCATCTTCCTGGTCTATACGGGCGCCAGCGTGGCGCGCGTGTTCTTCATCACCGCCGGCACCTTCGCGGCCATGAGCATTTACGGCTACACGACCAAGCGCGACCTGTCGCGTCTGGGCGCGTTCCTGTTCATGGGCCTGATCGGCATCATCATCGCCAGCATCGCCAACATCTTCATCGGCAGCACGGCGCTGCAGTTCGCGGTCTCGGTGATCGGCGTGCTGATCTTCGCGGGCCTCACCGCCTACGACACCCAGAAGATCAAGGAGCTGTATCTCGAGTCCGACGACAGCGACTC
>CAYZFH010000012.1:0-27134 GCA_964477375.1 uncultured Rhizobiaceae bacterium
GCTCGCTTATGTGATCCGGCGCCTCATCTTCGTGATCCCGACGCTCCTCGGGATTATGGTGATCAATTTCGTCATCGTGCAGGCCGCGCCCGGTGGGCCGGTCGAGCAGATGATCGCCCAGCTTCAGGGCCGCGGCGCGGAGGCGACGGCGCGCGTGGCGGGCTCTGCCCAAGGCGACACGGCCGCGCCCACCTCGAACTCGCAACAGCAGGGTCAGGCGGCCGACGCCAACAGCCGCTATCGCGGCGCGCGCGGCCTCGATCCCGAATTCATCAAGGAGCTGGAGCGGCTCTACGGTTTCGACAAGCCGCCCGTCGAACGCTTCATCCTGATGATCCGCCAATACGCGGTGTTCGATTTCGGCAAGAGCTTCTTCCGCGACCGGCCGGTGATCGACCTGGTGATCGAGAAGCTGCCGGTCTCGATCTCGCTCGGTATCTGGACCACGTTCCTGGTCTACCTGATCTCGATTCCGCTCGGCATCGCCAAGGCCGTGCGCGACGGCTCGCGCTTCGACGTCTGGACCAGCGCCGTGATCGTGGTCGGCTACGCGGTGCCCAGCTTCCTGTTCGCGATCCTGCTGGTCGTCCTGTTCGCGGGCGGCAGCTTCTTCTCGTGGTTTCCCCTGCGCGGCCTGGTCTCCGAGGGCTGGCGTACGATGCCCTGGCCCACCCTCGTGCTCGATTATCTGTGGCACATGGTTCTGCCGGTGTCGGCGCTGGTGATCGGCGGCTTCGCGGGCCTGACCATGCTGACGAAGAATTCGTTTCTGGAAGAGATCAACAAGAACTACGTCGTCACGGCCCGCGCCAAGGGGCTGGAAGAGCGGCGCGTCCTGTTCGGCCATGTCTTCCGCAACGCCATGATCATCGTGATCGCGGGCTTCCCCTCGGCCTTCATCGGCATCCTGTTCACGGGCGCGCTTCTGATCGAGATCATCTTCTCGCTCGATGGGTTGGGCCTGCTCGGCTACGAGGCCGCGCTGGGGCGCGACTACCCCGTGATGTTCGGCACGCTCTATTTCTTCACGCTGCTCGGCCTGATCATGGGCATCGTGCGCGACGTGACCTACGTGCTGGTCGACCCGCGCATCGATTTCGAGAGCCGGGAGGCGTAGATGGCTGCATCGCGCTTCCTCGGTTTCAAGGTCACGCCGTTGACGCGGCGGCGCCTCGACAATTTTCGCGCGAACCGGCGCGGCTTCTGGTCGCTGTGGCTCTTCCTGGCCCTGTTCGTCAGCAGCCTGTTCGCCGAATTCATCGCCAACGACAAGCCGTTCCTCGTCTATTACGACGGCGGCTTGTACATGCCGATCTTCGAGATGTATCCGGAGACCACGTTCGGCGGCGAATTCCCGACCGAGACGGATTACCAGGACGCCGAGGTGCGCCGGCTGATCCACGACAAGGGTTGGATGCTGAGCCCGCTGATCCCCTTCAGCTTCAACACGATCATCCTGGATTTGGGCCGCCCGGCGCCCACGCCGCCATCTTCGCGCAACTGGCTCGGTACCGACGACCAAGCGCGCGATGTGCTGGCGCGCCTGATCTACGGCTTCCGCATCTCGGTGCTGTTCGGCCTGACGCTTACCTTCTTCAGCTCCATCGTCGGCGTCATGGCGGGTGCCGTGCAGGGCTATTTCGGCGGCTGGACCGACCTTCTGTTCCAACGCTTCATGGAAGTGTGGGAGGGCATGCCGACCCTCTATCTCCTGATCATCCTGGCCAGCATCGTCGAGCCTAATTTCTGGTGGCTGCTGCTGCTCATGCTGCTGTTTAGCTGGATGAGCCTGGTGGGCGTGGTCCGCGCCGAGTTCCTGCGCGCGCGCAACCTCGATTATGTCCGCGCGGCGCGGGCGCTGGGCGTGCGCAACCGGGTGATCATGTTCAAGCACATGCTGCCCAACGCCATGGTGGCCACGCTGACCTTCCTGCCCTTCATCACCAGCGGCTCGATCACCACGCTGACCTCGCTGGATTTCCTCGGCTTCGGCATGCCGATCGGCGCGGCTTCCCTCGGCGAGCTTCTGTCGCAGGGCAAGGCGAACCTGCAGGCGCCGTGGCTGGGCTTGACCGGGTTCTTCGTGCTGGCCATCGTCCTGTCGCTGCTGGTCTTCATCGGCGAAGCCGCGCGCGACGCCTTCGACCCAAGGAAGACGCTGCGATGACCGCGCCCCTCCTCCAGGTCCGGAACCTCTCTGTCTCGTTCCACGTCGGCGAGCGAACGGTCGAGGCCGTGCGTGGCGTATTGTTCGACATCGCCAAGGGCGAGACTCTGGCGCTCGTGGGCGAAAGCGGCTCCGGCAAGTCGGTCAGCGCGCTGTCGGTGCTCCAGCTTTTGCCCTACCCCATGGCCGTCCACGGCCCGGGCTCCTCGATCTTGTTCGATGGCGTCGAGATGATCGGCGCGAAGCCCGAGACCTTGCGCCGGATGCGCGGCAACCGTGTCGCCATGGTGCCGCAGGAGCCGATGACGGCGCTAAACCCCTTGCAGACCATCGAACGGCAGATCGGCGAGGTTCTGGTCATCCACAAGAAGCTGGGCGCCGCCGCCGTGCGTGCACGGGTGCTGGAGCTTCTGCGCCTGGTCGGCCTGAACGACGCCGAACGGCGGCTTAGCGCCTATCCGCACGAGCTTTCCGGCGGCCAGCGCCAGCGCGTGATGATCGCCATGGCGCTGGCCAACGAGCCCGATCTTCTCATTGCCGACGAGCCGACCACGGCGCTCGACGTCACCATCCAGGCCCAGATCCTGAAGCTCTTGAAGGAACTGCAGGCCAAGCTGGGCATGGCCATGCTGTTCATCACCCACGATCTGGCGATCGTACGGAAGATGGCCAAGCACGTAGTCGTGATGAAGGACGGCCAGGCCGTCGAAGCCGGTTTGCTGGCCGACGTCTTCGCCCACCCCAAACACGAATACACGAAGCGTCTTTTGGCGGCCGAGCCGCGCGGCGCTCCGGCGCGGCCCGCGCCCGGCGCACCCGAAGTGATGGCGGCCGACAACCTCAAGGTCTGGTTCCCGATCAAAAAGGGCGTCCTGCGGCGCACGGTCGACCATGTGCGCGCGGTCGACGGCATCGACATCAGCATCCGCGAAGGCCAGACGGTCGGCGTGGTGGGCGAAAGCGGCTCGGGCAAGACGACGCTGGGCCTCGGTCTTTTGCGCCTGGTTTCAAGCCAGGGTCCGATCCGCTTTCAAGGGCGTGACATCCAGGGCTTGGGCTCCAGCGCCCTGCGGCCCTTGCGGCGCGAGATGCAGATCGTCTTCCAAGACCCGTTCGGCTCGCTGTCCCCGCGCCTTTCGGTCGGCCAGATCGTCGAGGAAGGTCTTAAGGTCCATAAGCTGGGCGGCAACGCGGCCGAGCGCGAGAAGCTGATCGTGGACGGCTTGCACGAGGTGGGGCTCGACCCCGAGACGCGCCATCGCTATCCGCACGAATTTTCCGGCGGCCAGCGCCAGCGCATCGCCATCGCGCGCGCCATCGTGCTGAAGCCGCGCTTTGTCGTGCTGGACGAGCCGACTTCGGCGCTGGACGTCTCGATCCAGGCGCAAATCATCGATCTGTTGCGCGAGCTGCAGCAACGTCACAAGCTGGCCTATCTGTTCATCAGCCACGACCTTCGCGTCGTGCGCGCCCTGGCCGACGAATTGATCGTCATGCGGGATGGAAAACTGGTGGAACGCGGACCGGCGGCGGCGATGTTCGCCGGACCGAAGGAAGCATATACGCGCGCGCTGATGGCAGCCGCGTTCGATTTGGAAACGGTGGAAAGCGGAGCGGTGAGGACCTGACATGGTTTTGATGATGAAGAGCGGCGCGGCCCGTATTCCCTGGTGGCTGGAAGAGTTCAAGCGCCAGGCCCCCGACCTGCAAGTCCGCGTCTGGCCGGATGTGGGCGACAAGAAAGATGTCGAGTTCGCCTTCGTCTGGGCGCCCGATCCCGGCGATATGGCGACCTATCCGAACCTGAAGGCCATCTTCTCGATGGGCGCCGGCGTCGACCATCTGTTCAAGGATCCGCATCTTCCCAACCTGCCGATCACGCGCGTGGTCGACATCAACATGACGCGGCGCATGACCGAGTTCATCGTGCTGCACGTGCTGCGCCACCACCGCCAGCAGCCGGCCTACGACGCGCTGCAGCGCGAGAGCAAATGGCAGGAGCTGAAGCAGCCCGCCGCCGACCAGCGCACGGTCGGCATGCTGGGCATGGGCGCCTTGGGCTCGGACGCGGCCAAGAAGCTGGTCGGGCTGGGCTTCAACGTCGTCGGCTGGAGCCGCACGAAGAAGAAAGTGCCGAAGGTAAAGAGCTACGCCGGGCCGAAGCAGTTCAACAAGTTCCTGAGCCTGAGCGAAATCCTGGTCTGCCTGCTGCCGCTGACCAAGGAAACCGAGAACATCCTGGATAAGGATGCCTTCGCCATGCTGCCCAAGGGCGCGTCCTTCGTGAACGCGGGCCGCGGCGAGCAGGTGGTGGACGCCGATCTTCTCGACGCGCTCAACTCCGGCCACATGTCCCACGCGACGCTCGACGTGTTCCGCAAGGAGCCGCTGCCGGCGGACAATCCCTATTGGTCGAACCCGAAAGTGACGGTGATGCCGCACGTGGCCAGCTATACCGACCCGCGCACGGTCGTGAGCCAGGTGCTGGAGAACATGCGCCGCGCCCGCGCGGGCGAGCCGTTGCTCAACACCGTCGACATCAAGTTGGGGTATTGAGATGGGCGCGCTTCTGTTCCACAGCCCGTTCGACGATCCCGAAGCCTGGCGCGCGCTGTTCGCCAAGGAGATGCCGGACCTGCCCGTGCGGGTGTGGCCCGACAAGGGCGGCGACCCGGCCGAGATCGAGTTCGGCTTCATCCAAAGCCTGCAGCCGGGCGAATTGAAGAAGTTCCCGAACTTGAAAGCCGTCTTCTCAGGCGGCGCGGGCGTGGATCACTTGCTGAAGGATCCCGAGTATCCGCGCCACGTGCCGATCGTGAAGATCGTGCAGAAGCAGATGACGCTGGGCATGACGCAGTATGTCGTGCTGCAGGTCCTGCGCATCCACCGGCAACAACCGGCCTATCAGGCGCAGCAGCGCGAGCATGTCTGGAAGGAATTACCGCAGCCGGGCGCATGGGATCGCACCGTCGGCATCATGGGCATCGGCTCATTGGGCGGCGCGTCGGCCAAGGCGCTGGCCGAACTGGGCTTCAAGGTGCGCGGCTGGAGCCGCACCAAGAAGCGCATGAAGGATGTCGAGTGTTTCCACGGCGCGGACGGGCTGGAGCCGTTCCTGCGAGAGACCGAGATCCTGGTCTGCATGCTGCCGCTGACCACCGAGACTACCGGCCTGGTCAACGCGCGGCTTCTTTCGATGCTGCCCAAGGGGGCGTCCTTCATCAACGTGGCGCGCGGCAAGCAGCATGTGGATGCCGACCTTTTGGCCGCGCTCGATTCCGGCCAACTGTCCCATGTGACCTTGGACGTGTTCTTCCCCGAGCCGCTGGCGGCCGATCACCCCTATTGGAAACATCCGAAGGTGACGGTGACGCCGCACAAGGCCGGCAATTCCAGCCGCGAGGACGTGATCCGCGACACGCTGGAGAACATCAAAGGCTTCCGGGCGGGCAAGAAGCTGCGCCACGCGGTGAATATGAGCGCCGGGTACTAGTGACCCCGGCCATCCGCATTTGTTAGAACCCGCGACGGCTTGATAAGGGGGAAACGTTCATGGCGCTCGTATTCAAAAGCGTGTTCGACGATCCGGTGGCTTGGACCAAGCGGCTGCAGGAACAAGTGCCGGGCCTCGAGGTGCGGGTGTGGCCCGACGTCGGCCGTGTCGAGGACGTCGAATATGTCCTGGCGTGGAAGCCGGAGCCCGGCGACCTGAAGCGCTATCCCAAGCTCAAGGTCATCCTGTCGCTGGCCGCGGGTGTCGATCACATCTTCGCCGATCCGCATCTGCCCAAGGGCGTGCCGGTCTGCCGCATCGTCGACCCCGACCTGACCGCCCAGATGAGCGAGTACGCCATCTACGGCGTGCTGCACTACCACCGCCGCATGCCGGGCTATGTCGAGGCGCAAGCGCAGCGCAAATGGACCAAGCTCGGCCGCGGCGACACGACCAACACCAGCGTCGGCGTCATGGGCATCGGCCAGATCGGTGCCGACACGGCGAAGAAGCTGGCCGCGCTGGGTTTCCAGGTCCATGGCTGGAGCCGCACGCCCAAGACCGTGCCCGGCATCACCGGCCACCACGGCGAAGCGGGCCTCAAGCCCTTCATGGCCGCGTGCCAGTATCTGATCTGCGTCCTGCCGCTGACCGACGCGACCAAGGGCATCCTGAACAAGAAGACCTTGGCCATGCTGCCCAAGGGCGCCTATGTCATCAACATGGCGCGCGGCCTGCACGTGGTCGACGCGGACCTGATCGCGGCGCTCGATTCCGGCCATCTGGCGGGCGCCATGCTGGACGTGTTCTTCCCGGAGCCCCTGCCGGCCGATCACCCGTACTGGACGCATCCGAAGGTGATCGTGACGCCGCACATCGCGGGCGATCCCAATCCGGACACGGCGGCCCAACAGGTGGGCGAGAACATCAAGCGCGCCCGCGCGGGCAAGCCCCTCATCAACGAGGTCAATCCCGACGCGGCCTACTGAGCGTCAGCGCGCGTAGCGCTCGGCGATCAGACGGAACAGCGCGCGCATGCCCTGCGCCTCGCCGCCCCTGGGGCGGCCGGGGCGCGGTCCGGGATTCCAACCCATCATGTCGATGTGGATCCACGCGCGCTTGTTTGAGACGAACCGCTCCAGATAGAGCGCGGCCGTGATGGCGCCCGCGAACGGGCCGTCGGAGATGTTGTTGAGATCGGCCACCTTGCTGTCGAGTGTGGCGCGATAACCGGGCCAGAGCGGCAGGCGCCACAACGGATCGCTTTCGCTTTGCGAGGCCGCCATCAGCGCGTCGGCCACCTTGTCGTCGTTGGTGAAGAGCGCCGGCATGTCGGGACCGAGCGCCACGCGCGCGGCGCCGGTCAAGGTCGCGCAATCGACGATGAGCGCGGGCTCCTCGCGATCCGCCTCCGCCAGCGCGTCGCACAAGATAAGCCGGCCTTCGGCATCCGTGTTGCCGATCTCGACCGTCAGCCCCTTGCGCGTGCGGATGACATCGAGCGGCCGCATGGCGTTGCCCGACACGCTGTTCTCGACCGCGGGCACCAGGACGCGCAAGCGCACGCGCAGCTTGGCGCCCATGATCATGGCAGCGAGCCCAAGCGTCTGCGCCGCGCCGCCCATGTCCTTCTTCATCAGGAGCATGTTGCCCGAGCCCTTGAGGTCGAGCCCGCCCGTGTCGAAGCACACGCCCTTACCGACCAGCGTGACCTTCGGATCGCTGGCCCGGCCCCAGCGGATGTCGATCAGGCGCGGCGCGCGCGTGCTCGCGCGGCCGACGGCATGAATGGTGGGATAGTTCTTTTTCAGAAGCGCATCGCCCACGATCACACTGAACTGTGCGCGGTGGCGCTTGGCGAGCTTGCGCGCTTCGGTAGCCAGTTCGGCCGGCCCCAAATCGTTTGCTGGCGTGTTGATCAGGTCGCGCACCAGGAAGGTGGCTTCGGCCGTGCGCTCGACATGGCCGCGATCGGCGCCCTTCGGCCAGACCAGCGCACGCGGCCGCTCCTTAACGGTCTTGTAACGTGTGAACGCGTACGCGCTGAGCGCCCAGCCCAAGGCCGCACGCGTCCCAGCCGCCTGCGGCAGCGAGGCATCGAAGGCATAACTGCCGGCCGGCAATTTCTCGCGCAGGCTCGCGTACGTCCACGGCGTTTCGGCCGAGCCGACACCAATCAGGACACGAGACAGGCCGCCATCCGCGCCCGGCACGGCCAGCAGCGTGTCGGGAGACGCATCGAAGCCCGTCTCCTTCACCCACCGGCGCAGCGATGCGCTCTGGCCCGCCAGGAACTTCGCCAGCGACGCGGCGCGCAGCACGGTAATGGGCACGGTGCCGCGCTCAGGCCGGGATAAAAAGAGTCCGCGCATGAATAACTCCGCCGCAATCGAAAGCGCCCGGAGCATGGACCGCTTCCGGCACGCTGAAAAGCCCCAACAAGACAGTGATCCGCGCTTGCCAGAAGCCGTCTCATCGACTCCAATGGCGCCGCTCGCGTTTCCCCGGGAGGAGCACATGGCCGACTGGACCATCGTGGTCGCCAACAAGAATTACTCGTCGTGGTCCCTCCGTGGCTGGCTGGCCATGAAGCAGGCCGGCGTCGAATTCGAAGAGATCGTCATCGCTCTCGACGAGCCGACCACGCGCGAGCAGATTTTGCGCCACTCCCCTTCTGGTAAACTGCCCCTGCTGAAGCACGGCGAGACCGCCGTGTGGGAATCGCTGGCGATCGGCGAGTATCTGGCCGAGCAGTTTCCCCAGGCGGGCCTGTGGCCGCAGGACGCGGGCGCACGCGCCTATGCGCGTTCCATCTCGACGGAGATGGCGACCAACTTCATGGCCACGCGCCAGAACATGCCGATGAACATGCGCGCCTCCCACGCCGGCAAGGGCATGGGTGCCGGCGTGCAGGACGAGATCAACCGCATCAGTGCGATCTGGCGTCACTGCCGCGAGCGTTTCGGCAAGGACGGCCCGTTCCTGTTCGGCGCCTTCTCCATGGCCGATGCCATGTACGCGCCGATCGCCTCGCGCTTCACCACTTATCACGTGAAGCTGGACGAGGTGTGCGAGGCCTATCGCCAGGCCATCCTGGCGCATCCGCCCTATCAGGAATGGTTGGCAGCGGCGAAGAAAGAGCCTTGGATCATCCCCAAGTACGAGCTGTGACCGCTCCTACTTGAGCATCCGCATTTCGCGGTAGTACCGCGCGGCGCCCGGATGCAGCGGGACGCCAAGCCCATCGAGCGCCGCCTCCGGCTTGATCTGCTTTCCTTCGGGCGTACGCGAATCGAGAAGCTTGCGCGTGGTGCTGTGCCACAGCGCGCGGGTGATCCCGTAGACCAGCTCTTCCGGCACCTTCTCCGAGACGATCCATTGCGCCGGCACGGCAATCGTGGGCGTCTCGCCGATTCCTTTGTAAGTGCTGGCCACGATCCGCGTGGCCGACAGATACGGCAACCGCCCCATCAGTGTCAGCGCCGGCGGGCCTGTGATCGGCAGGACATCGATATCGCCGGACGCCGCCAGCTCCGCGACCACGTCCGAGCGGCCGGCCGCGCTCACGAAGAACGCATCGATTTGGCCTTTCTTCAGAAATTCGGCAGCTTGCTTGGGCGTGTCGTAGCGCAGCTTGGACTTGGCGGAGGTCACGCCGTAGGCCTGCAGAATTTCGCGCGCGGTTTCCGCCTCGCCGGAGCGTTCGGGACCGAGCGAGATGCGCTTGCCGGCCAGCCCCTTAACGTCGCGAATCTTGGCCTTGCGCGCGGTCACCAGATGAATCGCTTCCGGGTAGAGGCTGGCGATGGCCGTCAAGTTGCGGAATTTGCCGCGGCCCTGAAACGCGCCCTCGCCGCGATAAGCCGAATACGCCACGTCGGCGGACACCAGGCCGGATTCCACCTTGTCGCTGTTCACCATTTCCACGTTCGCCATGGTGCCGTCGGTGGAGACAGCCACCGCGATCAGACCGGGCACACCGCAGCTTCCGCCCGCGGAACAGGCGCGCGAACCCGGCGGTTTGCTGATGGCGCTGGCCAGAAGTCCGCCGATGGCGAACAGGGGGCTGTCCGACGATCCCGTCGCGATGCGGAAGAAGGATGCGTCCTCGGCGCGGGCGGCAAGGCCGAAGCCGAACGCCAACGTCACAAGAAGGACGGCTAGAGCGCGCAGGCCGCGCGAACGGAACGGCGGAAAACACCGCATCGCGTCCGATCCTGACCTATTGCCCTTCACTTGAAGCCGCCTCGTCCCAAGGGGCGCGCATCTTACGTGAGAGAACGGCCGGATGAAAACGCCCACGCCGCCGCGAAATGGCCGTAATTCCCTGGGCTTAGTGGATGCGACGGGGTCTTCCGGCCGGGCCGGAGAAGCGTGCGATAAATCGAGGATTTTCTTCTCTCCCCTGGACGAAACATGGCCAAATGCCTATATCGGTCCCGGTCAAAGGGCCGGGAGCGGCGGAAAACCGCCCCCTATGGAACACCCGCCCCAGGGGCAAGTTCACAGGATTGGACGGTTCGACTGCGCTTGCTTGGGGGCCTAACGCGTCCGGCTCCCATCGGACAACGCCGCCGGACTGAAATCGATGCACACCACACCCACGCCGGGGCGAGTAGCCCGGCGGGGATCATGCGCGAGGCGAGCGGCACGTCCCGATGAAGGTCTATTTCAAGGTTTCTTCGCTTCTGATCCTCCTGGCGTTGTCGCTCGCGAACGTCGGCCTGTGGGCCTTCGTCAATCGTCCGGCCGCCGAGAAGCCGTGGAGCGGCGTCTTCCGCGGCCTTTCCTACTCCCCCTTCCATGGCGACCAGGACCCGCAAGCCGGCGCCGTCGCCTCCTACGCCGAGATCGATGAAGACCTGCGCTTCCTGCAGGACAAGACGACCACGATCCGCACCTACAGCGCGCTGGACGGCATCGAGCAGGTTCCGCGCATCGCGGCCAAGTACAATCTGCGCGTCGTGGCCGGCGCTTGGATCGACAACTATCTCGATAAGAACGAGCGCGAGATCCAGAGCCTGATCTGGATCGCCAACCACAATTCCAACGTCGACCGCATCCTGGTCGGCAATGAAACCCTTCTGCGCGCCGACGTGACGCCCGAGCAGATGCTCGAATATGTCCGCCGCGTGAAGGAGAAGGTGAAGCAGCCGGTCAGCACCGCCGAGCCGTGGCATGTCTGGCTGAAGAATCCCGAATTGGCCAAAGAGGTCGACTACATCGCGGTGCGCATCCTTCCCTATTGGGAAGGCCAGCCGCTCGACCACTCGATGGATTTCATCCTCGAGAAATACGACCTGCTGGTGCAGGCCTATCCCAACAAGCACATCGTCATCACCGAGGTCGGCTGGCCCAGCGACGGGCGCATGAAGAAGGGCTCGGTGCCCTCCCTGAAGAACCAGGCGCTGTTCCTGCGCCAGTTCCTCAACATGGCGAACTCGCACAAGCTCGACTATTCGCTGATGGAAGCCTTCGACCAGCCGTGGAAGCGGCATATGGAAGGCAGCGTCGGCAGCTATTGGGGCATCTACGATAACAACCGGAACCTGAAGATCGCCATGGCCGGTCCGGTCGTGGCCGTGCCGCACTGGCCCTATCTCGCCGCGGCCTCGACCATCCTGGCGCTCATCCCCATGGCCTGGTTCCTGGGCAGCGCGGGCCGCATGCGCGCGGGCGGCCGCATCTTCTACGCCAGCATCATCCAAGGCGTGGCGACCACGGGCGTGTGGGCTTTCCACATCGCGACCGACCAATATCTGACCCAGAACGAGATCGTCACCTGGTGCGCGTTAGGCTTCGGCCTGGCGCTGCTCATGGCGATCCTGTTGGCCGAGGCGTTCGAGCTCGCGGAATCCTTCTGGCTGCGCCTCGCGCGGCGGCCCGATCCGGTGGCGGCAGACCCGACCACGCGGATGCCGCGTGTCTCGGTTCATATACCGATCTACAACGAGCCGCCGGAGCTGGTGATCGAATCGCTCGATGCGCTCGCCCGCCTCGACTATCCGAACTACGAAGTCGTGGTGATCGACAACAACACCAAGGACCCCGCAGTCTGGGCGCCCGTCGAAGCCTGGTGCAAGGAGCGTCCGGACATCTTCCGCTTCTTTCACCTGGACCATTGCCCGGGCTTCAAGGCCGGCGCGCTCAACTACACGCTGAAGCACATGGACCAGACGGCCGAGGTCGTGGCCGTGATCGACAGCGATTACACGGTCAAGTCCGACTGGCTGAAGAGCTTCGCGCCCTATTTCAACAAGCCCGAAGTCGGCTTCGTGCAGGCGCCCCAGGACTACCGCGACTGGCGCCAGAGCCTGTTCAAGGAAATGTGCTACTGGGAATATGCCGGCTTCTTCCATATCGGCATGGTCGTGCGCAACGAGCGCAACGCCATCATCCAGCACGGCACCATGACCATGGTGCGCAAGACGGCCTTGGAAGAGGTTGGCGGCTGGGCCGAATGGTGCATCACCGAGGACGCCGAGCTGGGCATCAAGCTGATGGCCCACGGTTACGATTCGCTCTACCTCAACCAGAGCTTCGGCCAGGGCGTCACGGCCGATACGTTCGCCGGCTACAAGAGCCAGCGTTTCCGCTGGGCCTACGGCGCCATCCAGATCATGAAGCGCCATTGGCGCGAGTTCGTTCCCTGGGCCGGCGGCAGCCTGACCAAGGCGCAGCAATACCATTTCGTCGCAGGCTGGCTGCCTTGGATCGGCGACGCGCTCAACACCGTCTTCACCTTCTTCGCCCTGTTCTGGACGATCGGCCTGATCGTGTGGCCCAAGGCCTTCGATTTCCCGCTGACCATCTTCATCTCGGCGGCACTCGGCCTGTTCGTCTTCAAGACGCTCAAGTCCTTCGCGCTGTACAGCCTGCGCATCCGCTGTTCGCTGGGCCAGAATATCGGCGCGGCCATCGCCGCCCTCTCGCTCACACACACGGTCGGCAAGGCCGTGTGGAGCGGCATCTTCACCTCGGGCAAGCCGTTCCTGCGCACGCCCAAGATGGAAAACCAGCCGGCGGTGATGAAGGGTCTTCTGATGGCGTGGGAAGAATCTCTTCTCACGATCCTCTTGTGGACCGCCGCCGTCGGCATTGTGGTCGCCAACGGATCGGATTCGCCCGAATCGTGGCTGTGGGCCGCGATGCTGGTGGTGCAGTCGATCCCCTATGCCGCGTCGTTCATCACGGCCATGGTCAGCATCGCGCCGCAGCTCTTCAAGCGGCGCGTGGCGGCGCCTCCGGCCGCGGAGCAGCCGCGTCTGCCTTCCACGGCCACGCCATCGCCGTCCGCGGGCGCCCTGCCGGTTAATCGGGTGACGCGGGACCGCGACTCCTAAGCGCGCGCGTTCCCATGGACGGCGTCAGCGTCGTCATTCCCGCTTTCCGCGCCGAAGCCACCATCGCCCGGGCGGTAGCCAGCGCCCTTTCCCAAGACCCCGCCGAGATCGTCGTGGTGTCAGACGACGGCGTAGACTATGCGCCGGTCCTCACGCACGCAGGTATCCGGGACGGCCGCGTGCGCCACGCGACAACCGGACGCATCGGCGCCGGCCCCGCCATCGCGCGCAATCTGGGTCAGGCGGCCGCCTCGGGCGAACTCGTGGCCTGGCTCGACGCCGACGATCTGTTCCATCCCGGCCGCCTGGCCGCGCTCGCGCCATTGGCGCGGGAACGGGGCGCCGCGGCGGACAATGTGCGCGTGGTCGACGACGCGACCGGCCGCGAGCTGCAATGCCTGTTTGCGCAGGGAGACGGCATCCTGGAGATGGACGCCGAATGCTTCCTCGCAACCTCCGTGCCCATGATGTTCGTGGCCCGGCGCGCGCTGGACCTGCGCTGGGACGAAGACCTGCTGCTGGGTGATGACGTGGCCTACAATTTGCGCCTGATCGACCAGTTGGGCCCCCTGCCCGTTACCTTGCGGCCGTTCCACGATTACCGCGTGCGGGTGGGCTCGATCTGTCATGCCGACGATTCCGCCGCGAAGGCCGAGGAAGGCTACGGCGTCATGCTGCGCCGTCTGGGTGCGGACGGCTTCGGCTTCACAAAGCCCAAGATCCGAGCCGCCTTCACGGCATCGCTTCAGCGCAAGATCGCGCTCAACCGCGAATTCGATGCCGCCCACCGCGCCGGCCAGACGGCCACGTTCCAGGATTTCATTGCCGCTCGTCGCGCGCCCTAGCGTCCTCTTCCGGAACCAGCCATTCGATCCGGCGCGACGCCCCGGATGAACGCCCCAGAGTCTTGACCAGAAAATCGAGAATTTCCGTGGCGTCCGCCTCGAAGGTCCAGGGCGGATTGATCAAAATCACCCCGCAGCCCACCAAGCGGTTGGGCGTATCGGCCTCGAGACGCAGCTCCACCACCATCGTGCGCGGCAATGCTAGCGCCGCGATCTCCGTATGGAAGGCGGCCACGGCCTCGCGGTTCTTGATCGGGTACCAAAGCATGTAGATACCGGTGGCCCAGCGGCGATGGGCCTCCTTGAGCCCGCGCGCGAGGCGCGCGAACTCGTCCGTTTCCTCGAACGGCGGATCGATCAGGACAAGCCCGCGGCGCTCCGGCGGCGGCACCAGCGACTTGAGCGCGTTGTAGCCGTCCATGGCGTGGATCTTCACCGCGGGATCGCCTGCGAATTCGTCGGCCAGAAGCCGCGCATCTTCCGGATGCATCTCGACCGCCGAGAGGCGGTCCTGGACGCGGAGGAAATCGCGGATCAGGCGCGGCGAGCCGGGATACCAGCGCAGCCCGTCCCCCTCGTTGACGCCGCGCACGGCGGCAAGATACGGCGCCAGCGCCTCAGGCGTGCCCGGGCGCGCAAGGACACGGGCGATCCCGTCGCGCCATTCGCCCGTGCGTAAGGAACGTTCGTCCGACAGATCGTAAAGACCAAGCCCGGCATGGCTGTCGAGCACGAAGAACGGCTTGTCCTTCGTCTTCAGATATTGAAGGAGGACCGCCAGCAGCGCGTGCTTGAAGACGTCCGCGAAATTGCCGGCATGGAAGGCGTGACGGTAGTTCATGAAAACCCAAACGGTTGCACTGCGTGATTATAGGCAAAAAGAAAGGGGCCCCGGAGGGCCCCTTTCAGTATTCATGGAAGCAACGGCTATTTTCCGTCACCGAACAGGCAGCGATAGACCCCGCCGCCGACCAGGCCGCCGATCAGCGGCATGACCCAGAACATCCACAGCTGCTGCAGCGCCCAGCCGCCGACGAACAGGGCCGGCCCGGTGCTGCGAGCCGGGTTCACCGCGGTGTTGGTGACCGGGATGCTGACCAGATGGATGAGTGTGAGCGCCAGGCCAATGGCCAGGCCCGCGAAGCCCGCCGGAGCGCGCTTGTCGGTCGCACCCAGGATGACGATCAGGAAGCCGAAGGTCATGACCAGCTCGGACACCATCGCCGACGTCATGTTGTAGTGACCCGGCGAATGATCGCCATAGCCGTTGGCCGCGAAGCCGTTCTGGACATCGAAGCCTGGCGCGCCGCTGGCGATGACATAGATCACGGCCGCCGCCACGATGGCGCCGACCACTTGGGCGATGAAATACGGGATGACATCCTTGGCCTGGAACCTCCCGCCGGCCCACAGGCCGACCGTGACGGCCGGATTGAAATGCCCGCCGGAAACAGGACCCAGCGCATAAACCATGGTGAGGACGGTGAGGCCGAAGGCCAGCGAGACGCCGGCCAAACCGATTCCGAGATTGGGAAAGCCGGCCGCGAGGACGGCGCTGCCGCAGCCGCCAAGGACAAGCCAGAACGTGCCGATCAACTCGGCCGCGAGACGCTTGGACATACTCATCTAGACCCCCTTGATTCGTCGATGACGTCTTACGCGTTCCCCCGCGCCGCATAATCATGCAGCGGGTCCAGGCGGTTTCCTAGCAATTCCGTGCCGCGTTTGCGGCACGGGTGGGCCTTCGTATAATGCGGGCAGAACCGGTCGAAACCGGGAAAGTCCACGGCCCCGCGGCATTTCATAGGCGGTGCGCCGCAAGAAGTTCAGCCAGGCTGAGGGAGCCCATTCCATGGAACGACGGAAATTCTTGAAGACGGCCGGCATCGGGTTGGCCGCCAGCACCATCGCCGCGCCCGCGATCGCGCAGTCACCCTCCAACCCCGAGATCAAATGGCGCCTGGCTGCAAGCTGGCCCAAGAGCCTCGAAGCCCTGTGGGGCGGCGTCGACATGCTGGCCAAGCGCGTGGCGGCAGCAACAGACGGCAAGTTCCAGATCACGCCGTCCGCCGCAGGCGAGATCGTGCCGGCGCTCCAGGTTTTGGACGCGGTGCAGAACGGCACCGTCGAGCTGGGTCACACCGCCAGCTATTACTATGTCGGCAAGGACCCGACCTTCGCGTTCGACACCGTCCTGCCCTTCGGCCTGACCGCCCGCCAGCAGAACGCCTGGATGTATCACGGCGGCGGCCTGGAGCTGGTGCGCGAGTTCTTCACCGGCTATGGCATCCATCCGATCCCGGCGGGCAACACCGGCGCCCAGATGGCCGGCTGGTTCCGCAAGGAAATCAAGACGGTCAAGGATCTGAACGGCCTGAAGTTCCGCATGGGCGGCATCGCCGGCCAGATCATGACGAAGCTGGGCGTGGTGCCGCAGCAGATCGCCGCACCCGACATCTATCCCGCCCTCGAGAAAGGTACGATCGACGCGGCGGAATGGGTCGGTCCTTACGACGACGAGCGACTCGGCCTGCAGAAGGTCGCCAAGTACTACTATTACCCGGGCTGGGCCGAGGGCAGCGCGCAGCTCTCGCTGTATGTGAACCAGAAGCAATGGGATTCCCTGCCCGCCAATTACAAGGCGGTGCTGGAAGCCGCCTGCGGTGACGTCAACACGTGGATGCTGGCCAAGTACGATGCGCAGAATCCGGCGGCGTTGAAGCGCCTGATCGCCAACGGCGCCCAGCTCCGCGCCTTCAACAAGGACATCCTGGCGGCGCTCTACAAGGCGTCCAACGAGCTGTACGCCGAGATTTGCGCCAAGAACGAGAAGTTCAAGAAGATCTACGATCAGTGGGATGCGTTCCGCACCGAGGAGTTCCTGTGGTTCCGCTACGCGGAGAACTCCTACGACAACTTCGCCTTCACGGCCGGCGCGAAGAAATAACTTCGCCGCCACGGACGCCGGAAAAGCCCCGCTCACGCGGGGCTTTTCTTTTTGGGCTTAGGGATTGGCCTTGGGCGGCTCGGGCGCCGGGGGCGAAGGCTCTTCGGTGTCGGGCGGTGGCGGCGGCTCTTCCGATTCCGGCATCTGCATTTCGATGGCGGCGGGATCAGCGGGCGCGCGATTGCCTTCGCCATGAAGCACCAGGTCCGGGAAGGCGATCACGATGGCGATCATCACGACCTGGATACACACGAACGGCACGGCGCCCCAATAGATCTGCCCGGTGGTGACCCCCGCCGTGCGGCGGCCGGTCAGACGGTCCAGGAAATCCGACTTGGGCGCGACGCTGCGAAGGTAGAAGAGCGCGAAGCCGAACGGCGGATGCATGAAAGACGTCTGCATGTTCACGCCCAAAAGGACGCCGAACCAGATCAGGTCGATCCCCAGCTTCTGCGCAACAGGGGCCAGAAGCGGCACGATGATGAAAGCCAGCTCGAAGAAGTCGAGAAAGAACGCCAGGAAAAAGACCAGCAGGTTGACGGCGATCAGGAAACCGACCTGACCTCCAGGCAAGCTGGTCAACAGGTGCTCGACCCACACATCGCCATAGACGCCGCGGAACACCAGACTGAACACCGTGGCGCCAATCAGGATGAACATCACGAATGTGGACAGCTTGGCGGTCTTGTCGAGGGCCTGACGGAGCAACCCCCAACTCAACTTTCCACGCGCGATGGCTAGAACGACGGCGCCCAGCGCGCCCATGGCGCCGCCTTCCGTCGGCGTCGCGATGCCAAGGAAAATCGTGCCAAGCACGAGGAATATGAGCGCGAGAGGAGGCAGAAGCGAAACCACGACACGATGCAGTAGCGCCAGGCCACGCAGGCTCCGCGCCTCAAGAGGCAACGCAGGCGCGGCGCTTGGCCGGATCAACGTGACCATGAACACATAAGCGGCATACAGGCCGGTGAGGACGAGACCGGGCAGGATCGCGCCCTCGTACATGTCGCCGACCGACCGGCCCAGCTGATCGGCCATCACGATGAGGACGAGACTGGGCGGGATGATCTGCGCCAGCGTACCCGAGGCGGCGATGACGCCCGACGCGAGACGGCGGTCGTAGCCGTATCGCAGCATGATCGGGAGGGAAATCAGGCCCATCGAGATGACGGAGGCCGCGATGACGCCCGTCGTGGCGGCCAGGAGCGCGCCCACGAAGATGACGGCATAGGCCAAGCCGCCGCGCACGGCGCCGAACAGTTGACCGATCGTATCGAGCAGATCCTCGGCCATGCCGCTGCGTTCCAGGATAAGCCCCATGAACGTGAAGAACGGAATCGCCAGCAGCGTTTCGTTCCGCATGATGCCGAAGATGCGCTCGGGCAGCGCCTGCAGCAGCGCGGGCGTCAAAAGCCCAAGCTCGATCCCCAGAAGGGCGAAAAGGAGGCCGTTGGCCGCCAGCGCGAAGGCGACCGGATAGCCGAGCAGAAGAAAGACGACCAGCGCCACGAACATCAGCGGCGCGATCTCGGCGATGAGGAACTGGGTCACGCGGGGTCCGTCAGCGGCGGCTGAGCGCCGTGTTCCGAGGCCGGCTTTTCATTCGGATCGGGACCGCGGCCGCACAGGAACGCCGCGCGCTTGATGCATTCCGACACGCCTTGAAGAGCGAGGAGGGCGAAACCGGCGGGGATCAGGAGCTTGACCGGCCAGCGGATCAGGCCGCCCGCATCGGAAGACATTTCTCCGCGCGAGAAAGACTCCATGAACATGGGCCAGGATAGCCACAGGATCAGGGTCGCGAGCGGCAACAGGAAAAATGCGCCGCCGAGGAGATCGATCCATGCCTGACCGCGCGGCGAAAGCCGCCCCGTCACCAGATCGATGCGGACATGCTCGTTGCGCAGAAGCGTGTAGCCGGCGGAAAGAAGGAAGACCGCCGCATACAGATACCACTGTAGCTCAAGCCACGCGTTGGAACTGGTGTTCAGCGCGTAGCGGACAATGGCGTTGCCCGAACTGATCAAGACCGCGGCCAAGACCAGCCAATAGACCAATCGCCCCACGCCGTCGTTCAGCGCGTCGATCAGGCGGCTGATGCCCAGTAGGAACCCCACTGCCCCTCCCTGCAGGCCGGTCTTTCAGGATCGCTCCCCGCCAGCCTTGGCCAACGATAACCCATCCGGCCGTAACCGCGCGATATTCGCCAAAAGCAAAAAGGGGCGCCCTTGCGGGGCGCCCCTTTTCCGTCCCGCCGGAACGGGATTATTCGGCGGCCGCGGCCTTGGGATGCATGGCCAGCGGCTTCTGGTGGATCACCGGGAACTTGATGCCCCGGCGCTTGAACTCCTTCTCGACGGCCGGAATGACCTTCGAGCCGAGCGCTTCCAACGTCTTCATGGTGCGCGCATGCGGCACGCCGCCCAACTGGACGTTGAACGCCACATGGCTGTGCCGCATGACCTCGTAATCCTCGAGGATGCGCTGGGCGCAGGTCTCGGCGTCGCCGATGATGTAGTTCTTCTCCATCTCTTCGATGGGCGGCTCGTTCTGCGCGGCCTGCTCCTCGACATAGATGCCGTTGATCTTGGAGTAGTTGAGGCGCAGCGAGAGCGACAGGCGCGAGGAATAGCGCGCGCGCTCGGCCGCTTCGCGGGCCTCGGCCTTGCTGTCCGTCACATGGACGAAGCGCATCAGGCTCAAGGGCAGCTCGGACGGATCGCGGCCGATCGAGCGATAGACGTCGTCATAGGCTTGGCGTGCCTTGGCCAGAGTCGAGATATGGTTCCAGCTCGGCGTCAGGAACGGCACATAGCCGCTCTCGGCCACGCGCTTCTGCACCTTGGGATGGCCCAACAGGCCGGCGACCCAGATTTCCGGCATCGGCTTCTGCATCGGGCCGACCGCCACCTGCGTCGGCGGCAACTGGTAGTGCTTGCCGTTGTACGAGAACACCTCCTGGGTCATGCCCAGCTCGATCATGTCCAGGATTTCCATCGTGCGGTCGATGGCCTCGTCGATGCGCACGCGGAAGCGCTGGAACTCGTAGTCCTGATAACCGGAGCCGATGCCGACCACGAGGCGGCCGTTGGTGATGACGTCGGCCTGGCCGATCTCCTGCACGATGCGCGCGGGCTCATAGAGCGGCAGCACCAGGATCGATGTGCCCAAGCGGATCTTCGACGTCATGCCCGCCATGTAGGTGCAGGCCAGGAGCGGAGACGGGCAAAGGCTGTAGTTGTTGAAATGGTGTTCGGCGAACCAGGCTGTCTCGAAGCCGATCTGCTCGGCCAGCTTCACGTTCTCGGCAACCGACTCGTAGGTGCCGCGGTCGGTCCAGCTTTCGTCGCGCTTCTGCAGCAGGCTGAACAGGTCGAACTTCATGGTGTCGCTCCTGGGATGTCGGTGCCCTGCACGAAAAATCTTTGAAATGATAGTAAAAACAATGATCTAACGAATATCGTTATGTGTTATAACACTTCGTCCAAAGACTCTCAAGCCAGCTTCAGGGCTTCCGGCTGCTTGGCACGTAGCTCGGCTTCCAAATGCTCGGCCGAGTAGCGGATATCGAATTCGATCGCCGCACGCAGCCCCTCGGCATCGCGCATCTTCAACGCTCGCGCGGCACGCTCGTGGTTCTCGATCCCCTTCCGCGCCAGACCGAACGCCGGATAGATCAGGTTGACGTAGGCGCCCGTGCGCAGCCACAGGCCTTCGATCATCTTGACGAGGGTCGGCATGTGGCTGCCGCGATAGATGCCGAAATGGAACGCGTGGTTGTGCCGGACGGCGCCCTTGAAATCCTCGGCCTCGGTCGCGCGGATCATGGCCTCGTTGGCGGCGACGATGTGCGCGATCTCGCGGTCTTCGAGCAACCGCGCGGCGCGCTCGGCCGCCAGGCCTTCGAGCGCGATGCGGATGCGGGTGATCTCAGCCAGCCGGTCGATGCTGAGCGGCGGCACCATAAGGGTGCGGTTGGCGCCGAACTCGAGCGCGCCTTCGGCGGCCAGGATGCTGAGTGCCTCTCGCGCGGGCGTCAGGCTGACGCCGAGCGATTTGGCGACGGCGCGAATCGTGATCTTGTCGCCCGGCGCGAAGACGCCACCGGTCAAGGCCTCGCGCAGCTTCTCCGCAACCTGGGCGGTGAGGGTCTCGCTGCGTTCGATCAGATCCAAACGATGGACGGCCACGCCTCGCCTTTCAGTTTTGAGCGCTGGTCACCATACGCCGATTGCCGCAAACCGGGAAACCCCGGGGCTTATTCCGCGGGCGTGTGCGGCGCGACCGGCGTGTGCGCGGCGGGCGCCTCGGGCTTCTTGCGCCGCTCGCTCCACCGCTCCAACACCACGTAGAAGGACGGCACGAACAGCACGGCCAGGCAGGTCGATGCCAACATACCGCTGAACACGGCGATGCCGATCGACTTGCGCGCGGCGGCACCCGCACCTGAGGCAAGCACCAGCGGCACCACGCCCAGGATGAAGGCGAAGGACGTCATCACGATTGGGCGGAAGCGGATCTTGGACGCCTCGACCGCGGATTCCAGGATGCTCTTGCCTTCCTTCATGCGCTTTTCGCGCGCAACTTCGACGATCAGAATCGCGTTCTTGCTGGCCAACGCGATAAGGAGCACCAGGCCGATCTGGGTATAGACATTGTTGGCGATGCCCAGCGCTTTGAGCGCGATCACGGTGCCCAAAAGGGCCAGCGGCACGGCGAAAATGACGGCGGCCGGCGCGCTCCAGCTTTCGTATTGGCCGGCCAGGACCAGGAACACGAGCGCCACGGCCAGCGCGAACACCATGTAAATCTGATTGCCGACCAGCTTCTCCTGATAGGAAATGCTGGTCCATTCGTAGTCGACGCCCGCGGGCAGGGTCTTCGCGGCGACCTGCTCCATGACGGCAAGCGCTTGGCCCGAACTGAACCCCGGACCCGCGGTGCCGTTGATGGACGCCGTGGGATAGAGGTTGTAGAGCGAAATCAGCGCAGGCCCTTGCGTATAGCGAACGTCGGTCAGCGTGCCGATGGGTACCGTGTCGCCGAATTCGTTGCGGACATAGAGGCGGCGCAGATCTTCCGGCGTCAGGCGGTACTGGTGGTCGGCCTGGACGAAGACCGGGAAAGTGCGGCCGAATTTCGTGATCTGGTTGACATAGGTCGAGCCCAGATAGGTCTGCAGCGTGTCGAACAGGTTCTTGATGGGAACCTTGAGCGTCTCCGCCTTGACGCGGTCCACGTCGGCCTTGATCTGCGGCACCGATGCGCGGAACGGCGAAAACAGATGCTGGAGGGTCGACTGCGAACCGCCGTTCGCGATCATGGCGTCGGCCGCCTGCTGCAGTTTGACGAAGTCGAAGCTGCCGTCGGTCAGCTCGAGCTGCATCTGGAAGCCGCCCGACTGTCCCAGGCCCTGAATGGGCGGCGGGATCAGGACGATGGCGCGCGCTTCCTGCACCTGCTGGGTCAACTGTCCCTGCAGATTGAAGTAGATCGACCGCAGGTCCTCGCCTTTCCCGCGGACGCCCCAATCCTTGAGGATCACATAGGCGACCGCGGCGTTCGCCAGGCTGGCGTTGTTGTCCAGCACTGAGACGCCGCCGATGATGACCGTGTGGTCGACACCCGGCGTGGCCTTCGCGATGCTGTTGACCTTCTGCATCACCGCTTCGGTCCGCTCGAGCGACGCTGCGTCGGGAAGCTGGACCGAGACGATCACATAGCCCTGATCCTCGGGCGGGATGAACCCCGTCGGAATGGTGGTGATGCCCCAGAAGGACAGCAGGACAAGAACGGCGGCGATGAGCACCATCAGACCGCTGCGGTGAACCATGCGGTCGATCAGCCGCACATAGGCGTTCTCAACCGGCAGGTAGACGCGATCGAACGCGCGAAAGAAGACGTTCTTCTTTCCCGGCTTCGGCGGGCGCAGCCACAAGGCGCACTGGGTCGGCTTCAGCGTTGCGGCGTTGATGGCGCTGATCAGGGCGGTCGCGGCGATGACGAGCGCGAACTGCCGATAAAGCTGGCCGACGATGCCCGGCAGCATGGCGGCCGGCAGGAAGACCGACATCAACACCAGCGTGATGCCGACGATCGGACCGAACAGCTCGGACATGGCGTTGATCGCCGCTTGCTTCGGCGGCACGCCGCGCTCGATATGCTGCGAAGCGCCCTCGACGACCACGATCGCGTCGTCGACCACGATGCCGATGGCCAGAATGATGGCGAACAGCGTCATCAAGTTGATGCTGAAGCCCAGCGCCGCCATGGCCGCGAACGCGCCGATGATGGTAACGGGCACGGTCGTGGCCGGAACCAGCATGGCGCGGAAATTCTGCAGGAACACCATGATGACGATGAGGACGAGGATGCCGGCCTCGAACAGCGTGCGGTACACCTCGTTGATCGAGGCGACGACGAACTTCGTGGTGTCGAAGGGCACCGAGTACTGCAGCCCCTGCGGGAAGTTCTTCGCCATCTTCTTCATCGACTTATCGACTTCCTTGGCGACATCGAGCGCGTTGGCGCCCGGTAGCTGGAAGATGGCGATGCCGGCCGATGGCCGTCCGTCGAACTTGGAGAACTGGCTGTAAGTCTGCGCACCGAGCTCGACGCGGCCGATGTCGCGAATGCGCGTGATGCGCCCGCCGCCGGCGTTCTCGGACTTGACGATGATGTCCTCGAACTGGCTGGGATCGTCCAACCGGCCCGGCACGTTGACGGTCAACTGGAAGGCCTGGCCGCTGGGCGCCGGCGGCATGCCGACCTGGCCCGCGGCGACCTCCATGTTCTGCGCGCGGATGGCGTCCATCACGTCGGTCGGCGTCATCGAGCGGGCATAGAGCTGCTCGGGGTCGAGCCAGATGCGCATGCTGTACTGGCCGATACCGAAGACGGTGACGTTGCCCACGCCCGGCAGGCGCGCCAACTCGTTCACCAGGCTGATCGTCGCGTAGTTGCTGAGGAACAGGCTGTCGTACTGATCGCCCTCCGACGTCAGCGTGATGATCTGCAGCATCGCCGTCGACTTCTTCTGAGTCGTGACGCCCTGCTGCTGCACGGCCATCGGCAACTGCGCCATCGCCGCGGAGACGCGGTTCTGCACCTGCACCTGGGCAATATCCAGATTGGCGCCCACCGCGAAGGTGATGATCAGGTTGTAGGTGCCGTCGTTCGCGCTGGTCGACTGCATGTAGATCATGTTTTCAACGCCGTTGACCTGCTGCTCGATCGGCAGGGCTACGGTGTTGACGACAGTTTGCGCGTTGGCGCCTGGGTAGCTGGTCGAGACCTGGACGGTGCCCGGGACGATTTCCGGGTATTGCGAGATCGGCAGGTCCAGAAGCGCGACGCCGCCGATCAGCATCATGACGATCGCGAGAACGTTCGCGAGGATCGGCCGCTCGATGAAGAATTTTGACATCGCGCTGGGAAACCTACTGGGACTTGGGCACGGGCACGGCGGCGATCTCGCCCTGCTTGGTCGTGACCTTGGCGCCCGGGGTCGCGAACTGCACGCCGTCGATGACCACGAGGTCGTCGTCCGTCAGGCCGTCGGTGATCACGCGCAGGCCGTTGACCAGCGTGCCGGTCTTCACCCGCCGCTGTTGCACCGTGTTGTCGTTACCGACGATGAGGACGTATTGGCCGGCCTGGTCGAGATTGACGATCTTGTCCGGCACCAGAAGCTGCGGTTCGGCGGCGCCCAGCGGCACGCGCAGCCGGACGAACAGACCGGGCACCATCGCGATATCGTTGTTCTGGAAGATCGCGCGACCCTGGATCGTGCCGGTCTTGGTGTCGAGGCCGGTCGCCACGAAGTCCAGCGTGCCCTCGTGCGGATACCCCTGCTCGTCCTGAAGCCCCGCATAGACCGGGATGCTGGGGACCGTCCCGACGGGGATATTCTGCTCGCGCGCCCATTTGCGGATGCGCAGCAGGTCGCGCTCGTTGACGGTGAAGTAGGCATAGAGCGGCTTGAGCTGCTCGATCGTGGCCAGGGTGGTCGGCGTACCGGCGCCCACCACGTTGCCGGGATCGATCAGATGCCGGCCCATGCGGCCGGCGAAGGGCGCCAGCACGCGGGTATAGCCGAGGTTGATCTTCGCGACTTCCAGGTTCGCGCGCGCCTCTTCCAGGCCGGCGGCGGCTTCGTCGCGCTGCGCGCGCCATTTGTCGACGGTCGCCTGCGAGGTGGCGTTCTGCGCCAGCATGCGCCCCTGGCGGTCGAACTCGGTCTGGGCGTTGAGGAGCTGCGCCTTTTCGGCAGCGATCGTCGCTTCGTAGAGCTTCACTTGCGCGATATAGGGCGCCTGCTCGATCACGAAGAGAAGCTTGTCCTTCTCGACCAGCGTGCCGTCTTCGAAATTGACCGAGGTCAGGTAGCCTTCGACGCGGGCAACGAGAGAGACCGCGTTGAAAGCGGCCGTGGTGCCGGTGACTTCGAGATAGTTCGACACCTTCTCGCGCACCGGCGGGCTGACCGTGACGGTCGGCGGCGGCGGCGCCTGATAATTGTTCTCTTCCTTGCATGCGGCCAGGAGCGCGGACAGCGCCAGCGCCATGACCGCGATCTGCGGTGTTCTCATCATCGTCCGTCCGTTCGCTTGCCGCATGGCTTGATCCTCACCAATCCGGCGCGCGGATCAGCGCGTCACGCTGATCCTGGGTGGGTGCTTGATGGTTGGCCGGATCGAGCAGGTCGCCCCAGTTCGTCCGCTTTGCCATCGCCTGTTTGACGTCGTCGGGCACGAAGTCGTTGCCGTCGCGCAACTCCCAGCCGCCGCCGAGCGCCCGGTAAACCGAGACCAGCCCCTGCGGCACGTTGCCGAGGTTAATGGCCAGGGAGTCCTGCACCGACAGAAGCTGCTGCTGCGCCGTGATGACGGTCGTGTAATCCGTCTGCCCTTCGCGGTAGCGCACCAGCGCCAGGTCGGCGGACTTGGCCGCCGACCGCTCGGCCTCGCGGTAGCGCGCGACGGATTGCTGGGCCAACAGATACGCCGCCAGCCCGTCCTCAACTTCCTTCTGAGCCGTCAGCACCGTGTTCTGATAGATCAGAACGGTCTGCTGGAACGCGGCGTCCTGTGCGCGCACCTGGTTGGTGAGCTGGCCGTAGTTCAGGAACGGGAACGTCATCGACGGGCCGATCGAGCCCGTGCGGCTGCCCCAAGAGAACACGTCGCTGAGCGAGGCCGAGCCCACGTTGCTGGACGCGAAGCCGAAGAAGCCCACGAGAGAGAAGGCCGGATACAACTGGGCCTTCGCGACGCCGATCTGCGCCGATTGCGCGGCCGCCTTCAGTTCAGCCTGGCGCACGTCCGGCCGCCGCCGCAACAAATCCTTCGGAATGCCCACGGCGATCTGGGACGGCGCCGTGGGAATCTGGCCCGGCCCTTCCAAGATCGTGCGCAACTGCGCCGGTGGAACACCGAGCAGGACGGCCAGCGCATTCTTGGCCTGGCGCAGGCTCGTTTCCAGCGACGGGATCGTCGCCTCGGTCTGCGCCAGCTCGGTCAAGGCCTGCTCGACGTCGAGCAAGCTGGTTTCACCTTCGTTGTAGCGGACCTGCGCGATACGAAGGCTTTCCTTCTGGATCACGACGTTTTGCCGCGCGATGCGAATGCGCTCTTCGTAGGTGCGGATCGTGATGTAAGTGGCGGCCACGTCGCTGGTCAGCGTGACCAGCGCCGCGTCATACGCCGCGATGGAGGACATCAGCGTGGCGTCGGCCGATTCGATCGCGCGCCGGAACTTGCCCCAGAAGTCGATTTCCCAGCTCGCCGTCAGCCCGAACTGGGTGGACTGAGTGTTAAGCGTCTGAAAGCCCGGGATGGGAATCGCGGTCGAGGAGTTCGGGCTTTGGCGCGCCGCCGTGTAATCGCCCGTCAGCGCCTGCTGCTGCGGATAGCTTTGGCCGATGGTGACGCCCAATTGCGCGCGCGCCTGCATGATGTTCACGCCGGCGGTCTGCAGCGAATAGTTGTTCTTATAAGCCTGTTCGATCAGGCGGTTCAGGGTGGGATCGTTCAGAGCCTCCCACCACTTGTCGCTCTTGAACGGCGTCTCGGGCAGTTCCTTGCCCTCGTTCTCGATCCAGTCGCTCGAGACCTTGGCCTCGGGCGTCTCGAAATCGGGCCCGACCTTGGTGCAGGACGCCGTCAGGAGGACCGCCAGAACCGCCAGGGATCGGCTGGAAAGCGCTGCAAAAGAGGGTTTCGGCGTCACTACTGCGCGCATCGATCCATCGAGTACCGCGCAAACGCACCCGGGAGGCGCGATCAAAGACTCGCTCGACCCCCCGAACGCGAAATCAGCGCTTGTTCTGACTTCTATA
>CAYZFH010000013.1:0-26021 GCA_964477375.1 uncultured Rhizobiaceae bacterium
CCATCATCAGGAGCTGTTTGAACTGCTGCGGCGCCTGGGGCAGGGCGTAGAACTTTCCGGGATGCAGGCGCGAGGGGACCAGGAAGTCGCGCGCGCCTTCGGGCGAACTCGAGGTCAGGATGGGCGTCTGGTATTCGTGGAAGCCCTGGTCCGTCATGCGGCGGCGGATGCTGCTGATCACCTTGGAGCGCAGGACGATGTTCCAGTGCAGCGATTCGCGGCGCAGGTCGAGGAAGCGGTACTTGAGCCGCATCTCTTCCGGATAATCTTGCTCGGCGTTGACCGGGAAGGGCAGCGGCTCGGCGTCGCCGAGAAGCTCCAGCGCCTCGATCTTCAGTTCGATCTCGCCGGTCGCGAGATCCTTGTTCACCGTCTCGGGGCTGCGTGCGACGACGGCGCCGTCAACCCGGATGACGCTCTCGGGGCGCAGGGCGCTGGCCTTCTCGAAGATGGGGTTCTCGACCGAGATCACGCACTGGGTGATGCCGTAATGATCGCGCAGGTCGATGAAGAGGAGCTGCCCATGGTCGCGCTTGCGGTGGACCCAGCCGGATAGGCGCGCCGTCTTGCCGACGTCGGATGCCTTCAATTGGCTGCAGTTATGGCTGCGATAGGTATGCACGCGCGACCTCGGAGATTTTGGGAAAACGAGGCGCCGTGCCCGCACCGGCACGGGGCCGGGCGTCTTGATCCGGCGGCGCCGGCGCGGCCCAGGGATTAGCCTATGGCCCGGCTCCCCGCAACAGGGGTTATGCGGGCAAAGGCAGCGTCATCAGGCGGCCCAGGCCCGTGCGCGGCTCGGTATAGCCCGCCAGGCGCAAAGCGTGCCAGGCCAGGGCCTGGTTGCTGGTGACCACGGGCTTGCCCAGGCGCTGTTCGATCCGGTCGATCACCGGGCTCGTGCGCAAGGCCGTGCAGGAGACGAAGACGGCATCCGCATCGGGCCGGTCGATCGCGATGGCGGCCTGATAGATGGCCTCGGGCGCCACCTTCTGCATGTCCGAATTCAGCGTGATGTTGAAGTTGCTGGCCGACAGGACCTCGATGCCGCGCCCTTCGATGTAGTCGCGCATGCCGGCCGTCACTTCGGAGATGTAGGGCGTCAGCATGACAACCTTGCGTGCGCCCAGCGCGCGGAAGGCGGCCAGTGCGCCCGTGATGGGGGTCGTGACCGGCACGCCGGGCCGCACCGCCTGGATGCGCTCGAACACCGTCTTCTCGCCCAGCGCGATCGTGCCCGAGGTGCAGCTATAGACCATGACGTCGAGCGTATCGGCCGGCAGGATCATGCCCGCCGCGCGCGTCATGTCGCTCTCGATGGCCTTCAGGTTGGTCAGGTTGATGACATTGTCGCTGGCGACGCGGCTGATATAGAGCACCACCTCGCCCTTGGGCAGCATGGCGTCCACCTCGTGTTCGCTGGTGTAGCCGTTGGCAAGGGCGATGAAGCCGATGCGGCCTTTGGGGCCAACACCCGCATCATAAGTCACCGGCAGGATCGCGATGTCCTTGGAGCGCTCGAGCGTCGTCGTGGCCATGGCCGCCTCCTTGTCCGATCTGCCGATACGATAAGGCAGCGCGGCGGCCCGGGTCGAGGCCATCCCTTCTTGGCACCCACCTAGGGGCTGGGATAGGCTCCGCCGCCGCCCGAAAAGGGCCGCAGAAGCGGGAAAAAGCCCGAATGGCCAAGCGTTTCATCGTCGGGATCAGCGGCGCCTCCGGCGTCGTCTACGGCGTGCGGCTTCTGGAGCTTCTGCGCCGCGCCAAGGTGGAAAGCCATCTGGTGATGACGCGTTCGGCCGAAGTGACCTTGGCGCATGAGACGGACCTGAAGGTGGCCGCCGTCCGCGCCATGGCCGATGTAGCCTATGCCGTCGACGATATCGCCGCCGCGATCTCGTCCGGCTCGTTCAAGACCGAGGGCATGATCGTGGCGCCGTGCTCGGTGCGCAGCCTGTCGGAAATCGCGACGGGCGTGACCTCGAATCTTCTGACCCGCGCGGCCGACGTGACGCTTAAGGAGCGCCGCCGGTTGGTGCTGTTGGTGCGCGAGACGCCGCTGCACACAGGGCATCTTCGTTCGATGACTCAGGTGTCCGAGATGGGCGCCGTGGTCTTTCCGCCGGTTCCGGCGTTCTACACGCGGCCCAAGAGCGTGTCCGACATCGTCGACCAGACGCTGGGACGCGCGCTCGACCTGTTCGGGGTCGAGACGGGCGCGGTCAGGCGTTGGGGCGAGGCGGTTGGACCCAGGCGCAAACGCGGCAGGTCGGATCGCTGACGGATCAGTTCGGCGCGGGGCGGCGGACGGCGGCTTGCTTCGGCGCGCCGATATGGGCGGCCAGCGCCTTTGACGCTTCCAGCGCCATGAGCTGGATCGGCTTCGCCAGTTCCAGCGCCTTCGTGGCGTCGCCCGCGCGGCAGGCCATCTCCAGTGCCCGCGCCTGTTCCTGAAGCTTGACCGCGCCGAAGGTGCCGGAGCTGCTCTTGAGGGCATGGGCCTCGCGGCCGAGCGTCGTGATATCGCCCTGCGCGGCGGCGGCGGTCATGCGCTTCAGCCGCTCCGCCGATTCGGCGATATAGGTGCGAATCAGATCCTGCATGATCTCAAGATTGGTATCGGCCTCGAGTTGCCTCAGCACGCTGTCATCCAGCACGTTACCGGACGGCGCGGCGGACTTCGTCGCAGGCGCGGGTTTGGCGGCGGGCGCGCGTTCGGGCGTCTTGGCCTGCTTGGGCGCCTCGGGCGAACGCATTGGCGGCTTGGCCGCAGCACGGGCGGGCTTGACGGCAGATGTTTCACCCAACCAGCGCGCGACCGTGTCCAGCAGCTTCTGGCGGTTCACCGGCTTCGGGACATAGTCGTTCATGCCCGACTGCAGGCACTTCTCCCGGTCGCTTTCCATGGCGTGCGCCGTCATGGCGATGATCGGGATGCGGCTGACGTCGCCGGGCAACGCGCGGATGGCGCGCGTGGCGTCGAGCCCGTCCATCTCCGGCATCGAGACGTCCATCAGGACGAGGTCGTAAGGCCGCGCCTGGACGGCTTCCAGCGCCTCGCGGCCGTTCTCGACCGCGTCGATCTGGTAGCCCAGCTTCGACAGCATGGCGATGGCGACGACTTGGTTGATTTTGCTGTCCTCGGCCAAGAGCAAACGTGCGCGTACGGGTTCCGAGACCTGGACGGACGGAGGGGCGAGCGGCCGGTCGACCGACGGTGGGCGGCTCGAAGGCGCGGGCGATTCGGCCGGGCGGACGGCGGGCCCGTGCCCCGTGATGGCCAGGAACGTATCGATCAGCGAGCGTTGATGGATCGGCTTCTGCAAATGAATATCGACCCCGGCGACCAGGATTCGCTCGGTCGATTCGCGATGCGACACCGGCGTGGTCAGGACCAGCTTCGGCCGGCCGACATCGCCCGACGCGCGGATGTTCCGGCACAGCGCTTCTCCGCCCATGCCGGGCAGAGTCTTGTTCGCGATCACGACGTCGAAGGGCGTGCCCTTCGACGCGGCGGCGCGCAAGACGGCCAAAGTCGTGTCTTCGTCCTGCACCCATTCGACCGAGAGCCCGCGCACCCCGAGCCGCTTGGCGAGGATGCGACCGGCGGTTTCGTTGTCGTCGGCGATGAGCACGTGCAGATGACCGATGCGGGAATCCCAGCCTTCTTCTTCGGGATTCTCGATACCGGGCTGATGCTCGAACTCGGCGGTGAACCAGAAAACGCTGCCCTTGTCTGTTTCGCTGGAGAAGCCGACCTCGCCGTTCATCAGCGCAGCCAGCTTCCGGGAGATGGCCAGGCCCAGGCCCGTGCCGCCGTATTTGCGCGTGGTCGAAGGATCGGCCTGGGTGAACTCGCTGAACATTTCGCGCTGCCGCTCGGCCGGGATGCCCACGCCCGTGTCGGCGATCTCGAACAGGACGGAGGTGCGTCCTGGAGCTTTCGTTTCGGAGGTGACGGAGAGGCCGACGCCGCCGCGGTCGGTGAATTTGATCGCGTTGCCGACCAGGTTGAGAATGATCTGACGCAAACGTCCCGGGTCGCCCCGCAGGCGCTTGGGCACCGCGGGGTCGATGAACGCCGACAGTTCGATCCCCTTGGCCTGCGCGCGGAGCGCGAGCAGGTCGAGAACGTTTTCCGTCACGTCGCGCAGGTCGAAATCGACGATCTCCAGCGCGAGCTTGCCGGCTTCCATCTTGGAGAAGTCGAGGATGTCGTCGATGATG
This sequence comes from uncultured Rhizobiaceae bacterium, assembly GCA_964477375.1. GTDB lineage: Bacteria > Pseudomonadota > Alphaproteobacteria > CADEGL01 > CADEGL01 > CADEGL01. The sequence continues at coordinate 4,228 of CAYZFH010000013.1, forward strand.
ACGAGAAGCCCTTCGCCGGACTTCCGCGCTGTGTCGACATAGCTGCGCTGCTCCTCGCCCAGCTTGGTGTCGAGTAGCAATTCCAACATGCCCAGCACGCCGTTCATCGGCGTGCGGATTTCGTGGCTCATGGTCGCGAGGAAGCGCGACTTGGCGATGTTGGCGGATTCGGCCTGCTCCTTGGCCGTGCGCAGCGCCTCTTCCGAGCGCTTGCGCTCGGTCACGTCTTGGTTCACCCAGATGGCGGCGATCGGCTGATTGGCTTCGTTGCGTAGTGGGACCACCACGGTCTGGGAAATACCCTCCGAACCGTTCTTGCGGACGAAGCGCATTTCGCCATTCCAGCGGCCCGCGTGGCCGACGCCCTCCAGGATTTCGATGCTGAGGCCTTGGACGCTGTCACTCGACCCTAGGAAATCAGGCGTGCGGCCAAGCATCTCTTCCGCCGTGTAGCCGAACATGGCCTGGGCGGCCGGGTTCCAGTTGGTGATCGTGCCCGTGAGGTCGGTGATCATCACGCCGTCGTACATCTGTTCCCAGATTAGGGCCTCACGGCGGAACGCCTCTTCGCGGCGCTTGAGCTCGGTGATGTCGACGCGGGTGCCGACCCGCCAGCCGTTGGCCAAGACCTGATCGTTGACCTGGATCCACACGCCGCCGGATAGCTGCTGCTCCAGCGAGCCCCTCGGATTGCGGTGCTGTTCAAGCCGCATGCGGACATAGGCCTCGGCATCCATTCCGGCGGGGATCTGGACGGCGCCGAATGCGATGGCGCCGCGCACGATCTCTTCGTACGTCGTGCCTGGCTCGAACAGGTGGGCGACATCCGCGAACATGTTGCGGCAGCGCGTATTGGTGAGGACCAGGCGGTCGTCGGGGTCGAACAGGATGAAGCCTTCGGCCAGCGATTCGACCGCATCGCCCAACAGCGCGCGGACGCGATTGGCTTCGCGCTCGGCGTCGACCTGCTCGGTGATGTCGGTGCCGGTACCCCGGTAGCTGACCAGGTTGCCGTCGTTGTCGAAGATCGGCACGCCGCTGACTTTGATGTGGCGCGGTGCTGACCCGGTGGTGCGAAGCTGCAGGCGGAATTCGCGGAACGGCTGGTGCCGCGCGAGCAGGCTGCGGAACTCCATCCAGCGCTGGTCGTCCGGCTCGACGACCGCGATCTCCTCGAACGTCTTGCCCAGGATCGAAACGGCGTTGACGCCGACGCGCTCCAGATAGCCCTTGGAGAAATACGTGAAGCGCAGGCGGTCGTCCGTATCCCACAGCCAGTCGGAAGCGGAAGAGGCGAAGTCGCGGAAGCGCTGTTCGCTCTCGCGCAGCCGTTCCTCGGTGCGCTCCCGCTCCTCGAGCAGCCGCTGGGCGCGCCGCACGCCGCGGAACAGGAGGATGACCAGGATGCTGCCGCTGACCAGGATGCCGATGAAGTAGAAGACTAATTCGACGTAAACTTCCTTGATCCGCGCGCGGCGGACGTCAGCGGCCATGACGTCGACCGCCATCGCCTGGTTCGACAACTGGTGCATCGGCTTGATCAGCGGTTCGATCTGCGCCTGGATCTTGGCGACGGCCGCCTTGTCGCCGCGGCGCAGGAAATTCATCGCAGGCTCGATCTTTTCCAGCGTGTCCCAGATGGGACCGACCAGCGATTCGGCCCCCTGCACCGCGCGCAGGCTTTGCGCGAAGGTGCCTTCGCGCAGGACGCCGATCTTGCCCAGCAGGATCTCGTAGCGCCGCACGGTTTCCTCGGGCGTCGCGCCCGGCTCCTCATGGGCCAGATCGGTCAGCGCATCGAGGAAGCGGTAGAACTCGATCTCGGCCTGGGTCGTCGCCCAGATGATGTTCTCGCGCTCGCCTTTGCTGACCTCGACCTGTTCCTTCAGCATCTTGTCAACGCTGAAGAACACACTGATCGAGAAGATGATGCCCGCGGCGATCAGGATGCCGTAGCCGCGGAAGCGCGCCAGGCGGCTCATCGGACGTTGATCTCGCGCAGCATTCCCATCGACTTGCGCGTCAGCGTGGGGGTGGCCAGCTCCGCGTAGTCGTCGCGGGGATAGACGATCAGCACGGGGCCCTGGTTGCGCAACTGCAGGTATTTGCCGTCCATCTGCAGCGCGAGGAGGACCGGATAGCGCATGAAGTCGGAAGCCGGGATCTCGACCGAAGAGTCATCCTGGCCGGTGGCGGTGATCACTTGCCCCTGCGCACCCACGGCCAGCATCAGGTCGCGGGCCAAGACGCCGTGGAATTTCCGGCGGCCGTCCGTCCACGGCGAGGTGGCCTCGAGGCTGGAGATGCCCAGCGCCTCCAGCATGGCGCGGTCGAAATCGGCCCGGCCCGGCGCGTTGGTGTTGGAAATCTGGCCTTTGACCGACAGCACGACGGTGCCGGTGGGGCGGGGAAGATTCTGCGCGGCCGGCGCCTGGACCGGTGCCGCGCGCGCGGCGAACGCGCCGCCGAGGAAACAGGTCGCGAGGCCCGCCGAGAAAAGGCGCAGGCTGTCCCGCCGGCTGAAGAGGCCGCGGGCTGCCGGTAAGGGTTTGTCCGCATGATCGCGCGACATCCTGCCTACGCTGGCCCCTGTTGTGTGGTCCGGCCCATTGCCGCCGGAACCTTGCAAAAATTGAGCAATATTTATGCCAAATCAGATAGTTAGCAGCGGTGGTTTGTGCAAATTGCGCCGGCCTGCAACCGGTTAGACGCTTTGAGAGCGAAATCCATGCCTTAAGCCGGTGCCGCGGCCCCTAACGGGGCCGCTCTGGCACCAGGAGAGGCCGATTAAACCGGGGATTTCGTGCGTTGCAAGACCGGCCCGACCTCGCATTTTGTAATGCAGAGAGGGAGTCGGCGCGCAAAAACCTAACCGTCTAAAGAAAAATTGCAGGTCAGCTATCGTAGCTGACCAAGGCCGTGGTCGGGACGTCGAGCTTTTTCCGGCCGTTCAGGAAGGACAGCTCGATGATGAAGCCGGCGGCTTTCACCGTGGCGCCGACCTTGCGGCAAAGTTCGACCGCGGCGGCGGCCGTGCCGCCCGTGGCCAGCAGGTCGTCCAGAACGATGACGGTCTGGCCCGGCTTCACCAGATCGGCCTGCACCTCGATCGTGTCGGTGCCGTATTCGAGGGAGTAGCTGTAGGAAATCGTCTTGCCCGGCAGCTTGCCCTTCTTGCGCACCATGCCGAAGCCGCAGCCCAGTTCCAAAGCCAGCGGCGCCGCGACCAGGAAGCCGCGCGATTCGATGCCGACCAGCATGTCCGGCTTCAACGGCGCAATAACGGCTTCCATCTGATCCACCGTCGCCCGCCACGCCTTGGCGTTCGAGAGCAGCGTCGAGATGTCGTAGAAGAGAATGCCCGGCTTCGGAAAATCCGGGATGCCGCGGATATGGTCCTTGAGGTTCATGGCGTGCTCGGCTGGATCGTGGGGCAGGGACGCCGGACCGGTGTCCCGCGGCGCGGCGCATCATATCGGCGGCGCCGGAGCGCGGCAATTCGCGGGATTTGTGCCGCCCAATTTAGGCCGATAGTATGAGCGCCCCGCCAACATGAGCCGCCGAGGCGCCATTATGAGCCACGTTTTCCATCGCAATCTGCGCAACGAATATCCCGTCGCCGTGCGCGGCGAGGGGCCGTTCATCTACGACCAGAACGGCAAGCGTTATATCGACGGTTCGGGCGGCGCGGCGGTTTCCTGCCTCGGCCATAACCATCCGGCGGTGATCGCGGCGATCACCGAGCAGCTCGGCAAGCTGCCTTATGTCTCCAACTCGTTCTTCTCGACCGATCCGATGGAGAAGCTGGCCGACACACTGATCGCGGACGCGCCCGACGGGCTCGAGAAGGTCTGGTTCGTCTCCAGCGGTTCCGAGGCGACCGAGGCCGCGATCAAGATGGCGCGGCAGTATTTCCTGGAGAAGGGCGAGCCCAAGCGCCACCACATCATCGCGCGGCGCCAGAGCTATCACGGCAACACGCTGGGCGCCCTGTCGGTCAGCGGCAACTTCGCGCGCCGTGCGCCGTACGAGCCCTACATGCTGGACGTCGCGCACCATATCGCGCCTTGCTACGCCTATCGCGACAAGCGCGACGACGAGTCCGAAGAGGCCTATGGCCGCCGCGTCGCCGATGAGCTCGAGACGGCGATCAAGAAGCTGGGCCCCGAGACGGTGGCGGCGTTCATCGCAGAACCCGTCGTCGGCGCGACCGCGGGCGCCTTGCCCGCCGTGCCCGGATACTTCAAGCGCATCCGCGAAATCTGCGACCGTTACGGCGTGCTGCTGATCTTGGACGAGGTCATGTGCGGCATGGGCCGCACGGGCACGCTCTACGCCTGCGAGCAGGAAGGCATCTCGCCCGACCTTCTCACCATGGCCAAGGGCCTCGGAGGCGGCTACCAGGCCATCGGCGCGGTGCTGGTCGGCGAGAAGGTGGTCGAGCCGTTCGCGAAGGGCAGCGGCTCCTTCCAGCACGGCCACACCTATATGGGCCACACGGCGGCCTGCGCCGGCGCTCTGGCCGTGCAGAAGGTCATCAAGGAAGAAGGCCTCCTGGCCAATGTGCGGCGTCTGGGCGGCATGCTGGAGACGAAGCTGCAGGAGCGCTTCGGCAATCACCACCATGTCGGCGACATCCGCGGCCGCGGCCTGTTCCAGTGCATCGAGCTGGTCAAGGACCGCGCGACGAAGGAGACCTTCGACCCGAAGCACAAGCTGAACCAGGAGATCAACCGCGAGATGATGTCGCGCGGCCTGATCCTCTATCCCATGGGCGGCACGATCGACGGCAAGCACGGCGACCACATCATCCTGGCGCCCCCGTACAACCTGAAGGACGAGCTGCTTGACGAGATCGTCGACAAGCTCGGTCAATCGGTCGACGCGGCGATCGGCCGTCTGCCGGCCGCCTGATCAAGCCTCCTTCAAACGTAAACGGCGCCGGGAGCGATCCCGGCGCCGTATCGTTTTAGGGGTATCGCGGCTACTTCAGCGACTTGAGGTAGGCGATGATGTCCTCGCGCTCTTTCTCGTTCTTCAGGCTGAACTGCATTTTGTTCATCGCCTTGGCATCGCCCGTGTACTCGGCCAGAAACTTCTTCGGGTCGTCGATATAGGCGTTGAGGTTCTTCTCGTCCCAGATCAGGCCCTTGGCCGCGGCCTTCTGCATCGCGTCGGAATATTTGAAGTCCCCGCTGCCTGCCTTGCGGCCGATCACGCCGAGGAGGTTGGGGCCGGTGGGTTTGGTCTTGCCCGCGGCCACGGTGTGGCAGACCTCGCACTTCTTGAACGCCTTTTCGCCGGCAGAGGCGTCGCCCGCGGCGAAAGCCGAGGACGCGGCAGAAATGGAAAGCACGGCGGCGGATAGAAGGGTGGCGGCAATACGCATCATCGAAACGCTCCTTGGCGGGCAGGTACGGGCCGGGCTTTATCGGAAAGCGCCATCGGGTACAACGGCTTCGGTTGACAGATTCGCCGGGCTTCCGGACATTCGTGCGGAATGGAGGGGCGGATGGCGACCTATCTGGTTACAGGCGGCTGCGGATTCATCGGCTCGCACTTGTCGGACGCGCTCGTCGCGCGCGGCGACCGGGTGCGCATCCTCGACGATCTGTCCACGGGGCACCGCGAGAACGCGCCGAAGGCGGCCGAGATCGTGATCGGTGATGTGGCGGATGCCGCCACCGTTCGCGCGGCCATGGCGGGGATGGACGGCTGTTTCCATCTGGCGGCCATCGCCTCGGTCGAGCGCGGCAACCAGGATTGGGCGGGCACGCATCGCGTGAACCTTGGCGGCGCCATCCATGTCTTCGATTCCGCCCGCAAGGGTCCGTCCGGCGCGCCCGTGCCGGTGGTCTATGCCTCCTCCGCCGCGGTGTTCGGCGACAACCCCAACATGCCCCTGACCGAGACGTCCACCGTCCGTCCGATCTCGGCCTATGGTGCAGACAAGCTAGGCTGCGAGCAGCATGGCCGCGTGGCCTGGCTGGTCCACAAGGTGCCGAACGTGGGTTTGCGGTTCTTCAACGTCTACGGCCCGCGCCAGGATCCGCGCTCACCCTATTCCGGCGTGATCTCCATTTTCGCCGACCGCGTCATCCGCGGGCAGGAACTGACCATCTTCGGCGACGGCGGGCAGACGCGGGATTTCATCTATGTGGGCGACGTGGTGCGCATGCTGCTGGCCGCCATGGCCAACGCCGCCACGCATCCCGCCCAGGCCTACAATGTCTGCACCGGCCGGCAGACGTCGGTGAAGCAACTGGCGGAGCTTGTGTTCGAACTGCGCGGCAAGGAGCCGCGCATCAAATTCGGCGAACCGCGGCTGGGCGATATCCGTGTTTCTCTCGGCGACGGCGCCAAGGCCGCGGCGGAGTTAGGCGTGCGCGCGGAGACGCTCCTGCGCGATGGGCTCAGGGTCACCCTCGATTCCCTGGCGCCTGCCGGGTGACGCCGGGGTCGATCATGCGTGCCCTACTGGCCTGCGTGCTGCTCGCGTGGGCCGTCCTGGTTTCCGCGCCGGCGCGCGCCGATGCGCCCGTCCCGCGTGTGATCCTCGCGCTTTACGACGGCGCAGCCACCAAGGTGCGCTTCAGCTCCGTCCACCAGTTTGCCGAGATGCCGCTGAACCATCTCGGCCTCTATGTGCGCTATCACGACATCCAACAGCCCTTGCCGCCCCTGTCGGAAATGGGCGACGTGCGCGGCGTGCTCACCTTCTTCCGCGGCCTGCAGGTGCCCGACCCGGACGCCTATATCAACTGGGCAGAGAGCGTGATCCGTTCCGGCAAGAAATTCGTGGTCGTCGGGTCATTCGGAATTGAGGTGAATCGCTACGGCCAGCCTTTTTCGCGCGAACGCCTCAACCGTTTTCTCGGCCTCATGGGGCTGCGTTCGACCGGCGAATTCGTCTACCTGACCTATGACTACCGGGTTGCGACCTACGACCGGGAATTGTGCGGTTTCGAATATCCGATGCCCGGCGTCCTGCCCGAGTTCGACCGCATCCAGGTCGCCGGAGACAGCGCCAAGATCCACCTTTCCCTCCGTCGCAACGACGATCCGTCGACCGAGGCGGATCTCATCGTGACGTCTCCGACCGGCGGTTATGCGGCGTCGGAATACGCGCGCTACCTCGACAACGACCGGCAGAAGCGGTCGTGGTTCATCAACCCGTTCGAATTTTTCCGCATCACCTTCGCGACCGACGACTTGCCCAAGCCGGACACCACGACCCTGTCCGGGCGCCGCATGTATTACAGCCATATCGACGGCGACGGTTGGCGCAACTATACGCTGATCGAACGCTATCCGCAGGATCCGCCGACCCTGTCGATGGACGTGCTGATCAAGGAGATCATCGAGGGATATCCGGAGCTGCCGGTTTCCGTCGCGCCCATCGCGGCCGACCTGGACCCCGACTGGTATGGTGACGAGACGATGCAAGGCGTGGCGCGCCGCGCCTTCGCCCTGCCGAACGTCGAGATGTCCAATCACAGCTACAGCCATCCGTTCGATTGGGGCTTCTTCGTCAATTGGACGGCGGAAAAGGAAAAGCCGTTCCTCAAATATTATCCGCCGCGTCCATCGCAGATATCGGGCGGGTTGTTGACGTCTTTGCGCGCGCGAGACAAGCGGCAGATGTCGAGCTGGAGCACGGGCGAGAGCGCCAGCAACGACGATGACGATCCGTCGCTGAAGAATGAAACGCTAAAAGGCTATCGCGTGCCGCGTGCCTACGCGCTCAAGCCCTACGACGTGCAGAACGAGACCAAGGGCGCCATGGACTACATCCAGCGGTTCAGCGAGGGCGGCAAGAAGGTCGCGCTTTACCAGTGGTCGGGCAACACCTCGCCTGCGGAAGAGGTGATCGCCGCCACGCGCGCCGCGGGCATGCGCAACGTCAACGGTGGCGATACACGCTTCGATCCCGAGTTCCCGTCCTATGCCTGGGTCGCGGCCATCGGCGTGCCGGTCGGCAAGGAGCGCCAGATCTACGCTTCCACCAGCAACGAGAACACCTATACGGAACTATGGTCCAACCGGTTCTTCGGCTTCCGATACCTGGAGAAGACGCTGCGGAACACCGAGATTCCGATCCGGGTGAAGCCGATCAACCTTTACTACCACACCTATACGGCGGACCGGACGGCCAGCCTCGAGGCGCTGAAGCACGTCCTCAATTACGTGCGCGAGCAGGAGATCACCCCTGTCCACGCCAGCCGCTTCGCCGCCATCGCCGACAGCTTCTATGACACGCGCGTGATCGCGCTGGATGGCGGGCGCTGGCGTGTCGAGAACCGCGGCGAGCTGCAAACCATGCGTTTCGACCATGCCACGGCGAAGTCGGTCGATTACACGCGCTCGGAAGGCGTCCTTGGCGAGCGTATCTATCAAGGCAGTCTCTATGTGGCGCTGGACGCTGCGAATCCCGCGCCGGTCATCGCGCTCAGGACCGCCGACCGGCCCGATGTCTTGGCCGAGGCGCCGCGGCCGTATCTCATCCAGGCGCGCTGGCGCGTCTGGGGCTTGAAGCTCGGCAACGATCGCTTCGAGTTCGCGGCCCAGGGCTTCGGCGATGGCGAGATGGCGTGGAAGATGCCGAAGCCCGGCCGTTACCGGGTCACGCTTTGGAAGGGTGACCGCCAGGTGGAAACCGTCGAGGCCATGGTCACGCCCGTGGAACGCGTGCTGCGCGCCAATCTGGGTTCGAACGGGATCGAAAACGTCCGGATCGAAGTGGTCTTCGTCCCCGGCGCCTGAACGGCGTCAGCCGGGATAGCGCGCCGAAAGGGCCTTGCAGGCCGCGAGCGCGACCTTCGGCAGGGCGCGCACGACTTCGAGCGCGCGCCCGTTGTCGCCCGCAAGGCAAGCCAGCTCGAGCTGCTCCGCGCTGCGCTGAAGCCGTGTCGCGCCAAAGGTGCCGGCGCCGGTTTTGAGCGCGAGCGCCTCGCGCTCCAGGGCCGAAAAGTCCTGCTTTTCCACCGCGCGGGTCAGTTGTTCCAACCGCTCCGCCGTCTCGACCACGAAGGCGTGGGCGATTTCGACCACGGTGTCGTGGCCAGTGTCTTCCTCCAGCGTGTCGAGCACCGCGGGATTCAGGATGTCTTCCTGTGCCTCCGGGCGTTCGCCGCGGCTGATCTGGCCGACTTTAAGCAGCCAGCGCCCCACGGTCTGCAGGAGTTCCTGCTTGTGGATCGGCTTGGAGACATAGTCGTTCATTCCGGCGGCCAGGCAGCTTTCCCGGTCGCTTTCGACCGCATAGGCGGTCATCGCGATGATGGGGATCTTGCCGCGTTCGCCGGCCATGGCGCGCACGGCCGCCGTGGCCTGCAGCCCGTCCATCTCCGGCATGAAGATGTCCATGAGAACGAGGTCGAACGGCTCCGCGCGGAGCGCGTTGAGAAGCTCGCGTCCGTTCGACGCCGCCGTGACGTGATAACCGGCGCTTTTCAGGATCGCCGTGGCCAGCATGCGGTTGGTCGTGCTGTCCTCGGCCAGGAGAATCCGCGCGCCTTTGGTCTTGGCTAGGTCTTCGGGAGTGGTCGGGCTCATGAATTCCGCGTTTCGCAGGTTCTGTGTCTGGAGGCGCGCCAATGGGCGCGAAGTTCATACATAAACCCTCGGTCCGGTCCCTTCAATGCGGCGAAAGCCGCCGCTTCTCGCCCCTTTCCGGCGTCTATATGCTGGCGTAAGGGAAGAAGAGGACCGATTCCAAAGATGACCATCGGCGACCAGGGCACCGCGGCGGACGCGCCGTCCGAACGTTCGGCCGTCGAACGCCTCGCAAAGCCCACCCTTTTCGGCTTCCGCCGCTCGGCGGTCATCGAGATCGTGCTGTTTCTGGCGCTTGCGCTGGCGGTCGACATCTTCGTGCTGGACGGCACCCGCTTCCGCGAAGCCCATCCCCATCCATTCTGGCTCCTGATCCTTTTGATCTCCGTGCAGTACGGCACGGCCGAGGGCATGGTGGCCGCGACCGCCTGCACCCTGGCGTTCCTCGTGGGCGCCATCCCACCGCAGCGCATCGGCGAGGATTTCTACGATCACCTGTTCACCATCGTGAAGCTGCCCGTCCTGTGGTTCGCGGCCACCGTGACGCTGGGTGAAATCCGCGCCCGCCATCGCCGGGCCTTCGATGAGCTGTCCGTCCGCTACGAGGAATTGCGAACGCGCTCGACCCAGCTCTCCAACGCCTATCGCCGGCTGGTGCGGGTGAAGGAAAACCTGGAAGTGCGCGTCGTCGGCCAGTTGCGCACCTTCCTGACCACCTATGAGACGGCGCGGCTGATCGAGCGCAGCGATCCCGGCGAGGTGCTATTGGCCATCGTCGACGTGGTGCGTTCGATCGTGACGCCGGAGAAGTTTTCGCTTTATCTGCTCAACGACAAAGTGCTGGAGGCCGCCATCCAGGACGGCTGGGAGCCTGAAGACCGGTACGCGCGGATCTTCGATGCCCGCTCGCTGCTCTATCAGGAAGTGGTCGAGCAAAAGCGCGTCATCTGCATCACGAATGAAGCCGACGAGGCTGCGCTCGGGCACGAAGGCGTCCTGGCCGGGCCCTTGCTCAACGGCCAGACCGGCGGCGTCATCGGCATGCTCAAGATCGAGAAGTTGGAACTCCTCGACCTCAACGTCAGCACGGTCGAGAATTTCCGCGCGCTTTCGGTTTGGATCGGCACGGCGTATGCCAAGGCCGTGGCCCAGGCCGCCCAGGCCTCGGAAGCCGCGCTCAGCGCGGGCCGCGACGTCATGCCGTGGCAATATTTCGAGCCGCAACAATATTTCCTGGTTTCCCTGGCGCGGCGGGCCGGCTTCGACCTGTCGGCCGTCCGCCTGCAATTCACCAACCTGGCCGAACTGTCCGATGACGAGCGCGCGGCCATTCACGGCGCGGTCAGCGCGGCGGTGCGCTTGGCACTCGGCGCCTCGGCCATGCCGTTCTCCCAGGAAACATCCGGGGCCTACGTGGTTGTGCTGCCGAACATGGCCGCAGACGCCGCCACGGCCGCGGCGGAACGGTTGGGCACGTCCTTGCGGACGCAGTTGCGCGAGGCCGCGCCCGAAGCGCGCTTCGAAAGCACCACGCAGTCCCTTTATCAAGCCGAGCGGCGGGAGGCGGTGCGTGGACGCGACGCGAGCTGAAACACCGCAACCTCGGCGCGAAACGGCCGCAGGCGCGGCCGCGTTCTTGGCCTTCGCCGTCGAAGGCGCGCTCGCGGTGCTAGTGCTGGAGCGTATGGTGCCCATCGCGGTCGTGCTCGCGGGCCATCTGATCGTCGCCTCGGCCTTGATCGCCGCGGCCTTCACCCAACAGCGCAAGGGCGGGCTCTCGACGCCGCTGTTCATGCTGCTGGCGATCACCACGTCGCTGTTCGGCCCGTTGGGGGCCGCGGGTAGCCTGCTGGTTTTCTTGCTGCGGCTGGCATTCCCTGCGGACAGCCAAAGCTTCGAAGCCTGGTACCGCGCGCTGTTTCCCGAAGACGAGGTCGAGGAAGAACGCCGTCTGGCCTCGCTGCTCGACCGTGTCGCGGGGCAGGAGGGCGAGGTCAGCATCGGCCCCTTGTTCGATATCCTGTCGCATGGCACCCGCGCGCAGAAACAGATCGCCATCGCGGTGATGACGCGCGGCTTCAAACCGGTCTTCGCGCCGGCCTTGCGCATGGCCTTGCGCGATACGGACAACGCGATCCGCGTTCAGGCGGCCACTTCGATGACGACGATCGAGAACAACTTCATGAAGCGCGCCGCGGCCTTGGACAAGGCCGCCAAGGCTGAACCGGATTCACCGGACGCGCTGAAGGGGGTGGCCGTGTTCAACGACGATTACGCCGCGACCGGTCTGCTCGATCCCCTGCGCGAGCGCCGCAGCCGCCGGACGGCGCTCGACACGTATCTTCAGTATCTGAAACTTGTGCCCGATGACGGCCCGGCCCGTTTGGCCGTCGCGCGCCTCCTGATCCGCCGCAAGCGCTACACCGTTGCGGCCGCCGTGCTGGAACGTTGCCAGCGCGACGGATTGTTCACGTCCAACATGGCTCCCTGGTACATGGAATGTCTGTTTCACCTTCGCCGCTATCCCGAACTTCGCCGCTTCGCCCAATCGCATCTTGGCGACGTCGCGCAACTCGACCAATTCCCGATCCGCGTCGTCGAAATGGTGCGCCAGTGGGCCGGCGATGGGCCGGCGGAGAAAGCCGCATGATCCGGTGCTTTCTGGCCCTGACGGTTTTCTTCGCTCTTTCAGCGTCCCTCGACCCGGCTTCGGCGGCCGATAGCTGGGGCCAGCGCGCGGGCGACAAGCCCTGGGTCGTTTACTACGCCGACAAGGAACCGCCCGAGGCGTTCGATCCCTACACGCTCCTTGTGCTCGATAGCGAAAATCACCCCCCGCTTCGCCCCTTGGCCGAGCGCGGCAAGGTGCTACTCGGGTATATCAGTTTGGGCGAGGTGGAATCGCACCGGCCGTGGTTCGCCAAGGTGAAGCGCTGGGGCATCCTGGGCGAGGAAAACCCGAACTGGAAAGGCAGCTTCTACGTCGACATGCGCGATCCGCGCTGGACCGCGCTGGTGGTCGAGGAACTGGTGCCCATGCTGTTGCGCCGCGGGTTTGACGGCGTCTTCATGGACACGCTCGATAATCCCGTGTTCCTGGAGCAGACCCAGCCCAAGAAATACAAGGGCATTGCGGACGCCGCGGCCCAACTTGTGCGCGCCATCCGGCGCAATTATCCGACCATCCCGATCATGATGAACCGCGCCTATCCCCTGCTGCCCAAGGTCGAGCGCGACATCGACTTCGAACTGGGCGAATCGGTCTATGCCGACTACGACTTCAAGACCAAGACCTACAAGCTGGTCGGCCGCACCGAATATCTGGACCAGGTGAAGTTCCTGAAGGATGCCCAAAAGCGGCGCCCCGAGCTGCGCATCATGACCCTGGATTACTGGTCGCCGACCGACCCGGCGGGCATCCAGCGCATTTACAAGGAACAGCGCGCCAACGGCTTTAATCCCTATGTCGCGACCATCGAGCTGGATCGGCTCGTAAAGGAACCCGCCCCCTAGCCGTGGATATGGAATCCTGCCCTTTGGCCGGGTTTTTCCATATATTGCATAAGGGGTTAATGTGCGCCCAAGGGATCGGGTTTTGGCAGGACAGCGGCAATCGCCGGTGTGGGTGACGGCGTGACGGATTCGGGGTCCGCCGCGTCCCTTCGCCCGCGCCCGCGCGCGCGCCGCAAAGGCAGCACCCGCCTGACCCGCCCCTTCTATGCCGTGGTAGGCGCACTGGTGGTCGTGGGTGGCGTGGTTGCGTATTTGCTCGTTCCGCGTGAGCGGGAACTGGCCGAAATCTATCACCGGGGACACGAGTACGCCGCCGCGCGCGACGCCTATGAGGCGCAACTCGCGGGCGGATCGCTGCCGCTGTCGATCGTCGTGCCGTTAGCCGACGTCTATATCTATTTCGGCCAAATCAAGCACGCCATCGGCCTGCTCCAGCGCTACGAAGCCGCCTATCCCGACAATGTCGAAATTCTCCGCCGGCTGGCTGACGCCTATTCGCAAAATCAAGACATCGCGCGGCGCATGGAGACGCTGCAGAAGATCGACAAGCTGAAAGCCGATAACGAAAGCCTGCGCGATGTGCTGGACGAGCAGCGCGACCGCGCCGACAGCGACGGCGAGATGGCGACCCTGGCGCGCTTGGTCGACCGGCCCGACGCCACGCCGTTCGAGGTCGCGGAATACGGGAAGCTGCTGGCCGGCCGTGGCGAGTATCGCAATGCGGTGGTCGTGCTGGAAAGGCGCGCGGCCCAGGGGCCCAAGGCGCTCAACTATGACGGCATCGAACTGCTTTGTTCGTTGCTGCTGGATTTGAACCGGGCCGACGAGGCGCAGAAATATGCGGTAACGTTCCTCGAAGGGAATACCGACCCTTCCGCCATCGGCGCCATCACCAGCCTGTTCGTAACGCGCGGCCGGGCGGATATCGCCCTGCATCTCATCGAGCCGTTCGAGGCGCGCGCTGGGGACGACCCAAAGCTGCTTGGCGATGTCATCGAGGTGGAACGCGCGGCCGGACGCTCGGCCCAAGCGCTCGCACGTTTGGTGAAGCTGGATAACGAAGGCCGCCTGCCGCGGTCGATGTATGTGCCCTATGTCGAACTGGCCGTGGAAGCTGGCGACCGCGATCACGCCTTCAAGGGGCTCGAGCGGGTCAACCCCAACGCGTTCCAGCCCGCCACCATCACCGGCTTGATCGAACTGTCGCTGATGGGCGGCGATGTGACGCGCGCGGCGGCGTTGGCGCGCGCCGTGGGCGACGATGTCTTCCTGGAAGCGCCCATGGTCGCGGCGGAACTTGCGCTGGCGCAGGGCGACAAGGCGCGGGCCGAGATGTGGGTGCGCCGCGCCCAGGGCATGTCGTATCTGGCGCCGCGCGAAGCCATGGCGCTGGCGCGCTACGAAGCGTCGCACGACCAGAAGGCGTCCGCGCGCCGCCGGGCGGTGGCGCTGGTCGACGATCCGCGCATGCCGGACAGCGATCTTCCCTCGCTTGCCTCGCTGTTCATTCAACTCGGTGTCTCGACATCGGACGTCGCGCTGTTCGATCGGCTGCGTCTGCAGCGCCAATCGTCCCGCGCGGACGCAGCCTGGGCGCTGGTCGCGACGGCCGCGGGTCAATCCGCCGCGGTGCGCGACTGGCTGGATCAGGCCAAGGGTCTGGACGAGCAGACCTTGGCCGACCTGTTCTATGCCGCGCGCGACGCCAAGCAGCCGCAATTGGCGTTCGCGGCGGCGGAGCGGCTCTACAAGATCGCGTCGTCGCCGCGCAACACGGCCGCCTATGCCGTGGCGTTGACCGATGTCGGACGCGCAGCGGAAGCCTTGCCTCTTCTGCGTCCGCTTCTGCCGGGTGACCGCGAGATCCAGTCGGCCTATCTGACCGCGCTGGCCAAGGCGTATGCCGCCGGGGCGCCCGTGCGCGACGAGCTGGTTGCCTATGCGACCAAACGCATCAGCGATCCGTCGCTCACCGCGACCGAGCGCGGCGACGTGGCGGCCGCGCTTGTCGCGGCGGGCGCCTATGACGTGGCGCTCCCGCTGTTGGCCAATCTCGCGAAGACCCAGCGCGGCAACTGGTTCTGGACCTATGTCGACGCGGCCAAGAAGGCCAAGCGCAACGATGAACTGGCCGCGTTCCTCAAGGCCGAGTTGGCGCGCTCCGACCTGTCGCGCAAGGAGCGCGAGGACCGCATCTATGCACTGATCGATCTGGGCGGTGCGGCCGCCGCGCTGCCCTATCTCCAGGCGCAGGCCGAGACCTATGGCGGCGAATGGGTCTATGCGTATGAGGAAGCCGCCAAGAAGGCGGGGCAGGAAGGCCAGTATCTCGACTTCCTCACCAAGCGCCTCGACCGCACGGACCTGCCGCGCGCGGAGCGCCGCGACGGTGCCTTCCGCCTGCTGGCCGCCAACCGAAAGCCGCAAGCCGAGAAAGTCTTCTTCTCGCTCGCCCAGGATCAGCCGCCCGACAGTCCGGAGGTCCAACAGCTTCTTTATCTGTGGGGCCCGCGCCCGGCGCCCGCCCAGCTCGACTGGCTGGAGAAGCGCGCACGCGGCGCGCGCGGAGCCGAGAAGGGCGCGTGGCTCGACGTGCTGGCCAATGACGGCGCCTCGGCGCGCGTGATCCAGATCGCCGAGGATTCGGGGCCGGTGGCGTCGATGGATGCCGCGGTCTTCGCGGCCTACATCCAGGCGCTGGCCGCCCTGAAGCGCAACGACAAGCTGGCCCAGGCGCTCGACCAGCGCCTGTCCAAGGAAACCAGCCCCATCGTCCTGCGCAAGCTGGCGCGCGCGGCGTCGGAGGCCGGGTTGGCCGCGCCGGCGTTGGATGCCTACAAGCGCATCCTGTCGCAAGCGCCGGACGACCGCGACGCGCTGCGCGGCGCGGGCATCGCCGCCGCGTCGGCCCAGCGCTATCAGGACGCGCGGCTTTATCTCACGCGCTATTTCGCGCAAGGGCCGGCCGACGATTACGAAGCCGCATTCGTGCTGGGCGAGGCGCTTTCCTCGCTCGATCAGCAGGGCGCCGCGGTGGCCAGCTATACGCGCGCGCTCAAAGCCATCGACGCGGCCAGCAAGCCCAGTTTCCAGATGCGTCTCGTGCGCGCCAACATCCTGCAGCGGCTGGGCCGTTCGCAGGAGGCGCTGAAGGCCTTCGAGGCCTTGCGCGCGGAACGTCCCAACGACAAAGATTTGCGCGCGGACATGGTGACCGCGTTGATGCAGAACAAGTCCTACGATTATGCCCAGCGTGTCCTCAAGAGCCAGTAGCGCGCCTCTGCGCGCTCTGATGTTCGCGGCGGCGCTGGGCGCCGCCGGGAGCGTTTGGGGCGTGGCGCTGGCCGCCGACACACCGGCGCTCGCGCCGTCGATGGGGTTGGCGCAGGCGGCCGGCGACCTGCACATCACCACGAAGACCGAGGCCAACCGGATCACGATCACCATCGACCTGCCCGAATCGGCCAAGATCGACTATTCGACCGACGGGCGGGAAGTCGTGCTGCATTTCCCCCACGAGGTAAGTGCGCCGACGCTGGTCGACCTGGCCGACAACACGGACGGTTGGCTCGAGAACGCGACGCAGGGCTACGACACGATCCTTCTGCGCGCGTCGCGCGATGTGACCCACGATATCCAGATCAAGGACCGCCAGATCCGCATCGTCATGACGGCGGCGGGCCAGGAAGAGGTCAAAGCCCCTGAGACGGACAAGCGCTTGGCGCTGCTGGAGGTCGAGCTTCTGTCGCGCAGTCAGGGGCCGCTTGCGGCGCGCCCCGCCGCCGAACAGTTGGCGGCCGCGAACCCGAAGGACGTGCAGCCGACCTTGCTGTTCGCCGATATCGAGCAGCGGCTGGGCAATTGGCAAAGCGCGTTGGAACAGTATGACCGCGCGCTGGCACTGGCGCCCGGCCAAGGTGATGTCGTCCAGGCGCAGGCCCAGACCCGGCATGACCGGGGACCGCAATACCGGGTCGATTTCGCGAAACAAACGATCTCCACGGCGGATACCCAGTACATCACGCGCCAGCAAGGCTGGTTCGAACCCACGCCGCGGACGGTGGCCGGGTTCGACTACGAAATCCGCGAAGTCTGGTCGCCGGACGTGCAGAAGCTCGACGGCTATGCGGGTCCGTTCCAGGGCTGGCGCCAGCGCTCGGAGATCTATATCGGCCAGAACATCGACGAAGAGGGGCTGTTCGTGCGCGGCGGCATCCTGGCCGGCGCGGGCACCGCGGGCCCCAGCGCGCGCGTCGAGAAGCGTCAGGATAACGAGCGGCTGACCCTCATCGGCGAATACCACCGCGCCTATTGGGAATACGTCGAAGGCATGGCCAACGACGGGCGGCGCGACCGGCTGGAAGCCCAGTACTCGAACACGCTCGATGCGCAGGACCGGCTGGTGGGATCGCTGTTCCTGGCGGGCAACCGCTACGGCGTGAAGGGCATTTCGGACGTGACCAATTCGGTCGCGCCGATCGCGGACCTGACCTATGCGCTGATCCAGGCGCGTCCGTTGGTGAACCTGACCTACAACATCGATGCCGAGTATCTGTTCGGCACCAAGAATTTCTTCAACTCGCAAGGCCAGGAGTATTCGCCGCTGCCGATCACCAGCCGCGAAATTCATTCCGCCATCGCGACGATCTCGGGATACGTCGTCGACTACATGCGCTACACGGTCTCCGGCGGCTATCAGTTCGACCGTCTGGACCTGCAGTCCAAGGGCCCGCGGTTCACCGGCGAGCTATCCTATGAACCCACGCCGGACTTCGAATTCGGTCTCAACTACCTCTATTCCGCAGCCACGAGCCGCGGTTCGGGCGACATCGTGAACCGTTACGGGCTTTATCTTCTGACTCGATTCTGAGACGAGGCGGCCGGCGGTCCGCCGCGCTAGATTGGACATGACGAACATGGGAGGCCACGGCGTGAAAGGCAAAACGAGACGAACGGGCGGTTGGCGCGTGGGCGCCGCCGTTCTGCTGTTGGCCGTGCTCGGCGCGTGCGCGGGGGTGCCCAGCCCGTTCTACATCAATGCATCGGCGCCGCCCCAGCGCGGCATGACGGTGGCCATCCTGCCGTTCGAGAATCTCTCCACCGATCCCAACGCCGGCACGATCATGGCCCAGATGACGGCCAGCGAGCTTTACGCCCGCAACATCTTCAAAATGATGGAAGAGACCGAGGCCCGTCAGCGCGCCGCCGCTGCGCATATCGACCTGTCGCAATTGGGCGAGGCCACGGCTGCGGGCGCGGCGGCCAAGGCCTTGGGCGTCAACGCGGTTCTGATCGGCAGCGTGACCGAGTACCGCTATCAGCACGGGCTCAAAGAAGAGCCGACCGTCAGCGTCACGGCGCGCTTGGTGCGGGCCGACGGCACGGTGATGTGGGCGACCACGCGCTCCAGCATCGGCGGCGGCTTCCTCCAGCGCGGCAGCCTGAGCGAGACGGCGCAGAGCGTGGCGGCCCTGATGGTGCAGTACTTGGCTGCCGGAACCCAATAAGAGAACGGCAATGGCCACTGGCGGGGATATCCCCGACGTCTGCCTGATCCTGGAAGGCACCTATCCGTATGTCGCGGGTGGCGTGTCGTCCTGGGCGCACGACCTGATTCAGTCCTATCCCCATCTGCGCTTCCATCTCGTCTCGCTCCTGCCCAAGCAGGAGGAGCGCAAGATGCGCTACCAGCTTCCGTCCAACGTAACCGGCATCACCCACGTCTATGTGCAGGAAATCCCCTTGGGCCTGCCGCGGGTGCCGGGCGCGTCCGCCATGTTCGACAGGCTGGAGGGCCCGTTGGAGCGCCTGCAGTCGCCCAAGGGCTCGCTCGAGGACGTGGCTGGGGTGATGGACCTGTTGCGACCGCATCCCGGCATTGGCCGCAAGCTGCTGCTCAACTCACCCCTGGCCTGGGACATGCTGGTGCGCATGTACGAGGCCACCCACCCGGAAAGCTCGTTCCTGGATTACTTCTGGTCCTGGCGCGCGCTGGTCAGCGGCCTGTTCTCCGTGATCCTGGCCGAGATGCCGAAGGCGCGCATCTACCACACGGTCTCGACCGGCTATGCCGGCTTGTTCGCGGCGCGCGCCCATGTCGAGACCGGCCGACCTGCCATCGTGACCGAGCATGGCATCTACACCAACGAGCGGCGCATCGAGATCGCCATGGCCGACTGGCTGTCCGAGGCGTCGACCGAAGGTCTTCAGATCAACATCTGGAAGCGCAGCCTGAAGGATATGTGGATCGACACCTTCGCCAGCTATTCGCGCGCCTGCTACGGCGCCTGCGAGAAGATCGTCACGCTGTATGAGGGCAACCAGCAGTTCCAGCTCGACGACGGCGCGCCGCGCGAGAAGCTGTCGATCATCCCGAACGGCATCGATGTCGAGCGCTACGAGAAGGCGCGCGCGCCGGGCACGGCGCCCCGCGACGGCGGCGGGCCGCCGCATGTGGCGCTGATCGGCCGCGTCGTGCCGATCAAGGACATCAAGACCTTCATCCGCGCGTGCGGGATGATGCGCGACCGCGTGCCGGATTTGCGCGCCAGCATCATCGGGCCGGACGACGAGGACGCCGACTACGCGCGCGAATGCCGCGAGATGGTGGCGCAGATGGGTCTCGGCTCGACCGTGACTTTCACCGGCCGCGTGAAGCTCGACGACATCCTGGGGCAGATCGACGTGCAGGTGCTGACCAGCATCTCAGAAGGCATGCCGCTCGTGATCCTGGAGGCCGGTGCCGCCGGTATCCCGAGCATCGCGACCGATGTCGGCGCCTGCCGCGAACTGATCATGGGCCGCAGCACCGAAACGCCCAAGCTGGGCGCGGCCGGCGCGGTGACGGCCCTGTCCAATCCCAAGGCCACGGCCGACGCCTGTGTGCCGCTTCTGACCGATCGCGAGTGGTATCTCTCGTGCAGCACGGCCATGCGCGAGCGGGTGCGAACCTATTACGCCAAGTCCGACCAAGTGCGGGTCTATGGCGCGCTCTACGACGAGCTGCGCGCCATGCCAGACGCGGCGCCGGGCATCCAGGCGGCGGCGGAGTAGGCGATGGCGGGTATCGGTTTCGCACTCCGCAAGCTCGCGCGCCGGGACGATCTCCTCGGCATTCTCCAGGGCTATGCCCATTCTGCGCTGGTCTCGGCCGGGTCGTGGGTGTTCACCGTCCTGTCGCTGGCCGGTATTTCGCTCATCGCCGAGCCCTCGATGGCGGTCGAGGAGCTGAACACGTTCCGGCTGGTCGTGATCTACAACTTCGCCTTCTCGCTGGTCGGCACCGGCCCCGTGCTGATGGTCGCGACGCGCTATCTCGCGGATCAGATCTTCCTCAAGAAGGTCGACGGCGTGGTCGGCATGTTCCTGGGCGCGCTCGGCATTCTGTGCACGGTGCAGTTCCCGGTCGTGGCCGGCTTCTATTTCCTCTACATCGACGCCGAGCCGTCGATGCAGTATCTGGCCGTCGCCAACTACATGGTGGTGACGGGAATCTGGCTCGTCGGCATCTTCCTGACGGCGCTCAAGGACTATGCCGCCATCACCTTCGCCTTCTTCATCGGCATGGTGACGGCGGGCGTCTCCGCGCTTTTGCTTGCGCCGGCGTGGGGCGCCGCCGGGTTGCTCATCGGATTCACGGCCGGCCTGGCCGTCATCCTGTTCGCCCTCACCACCCGGCTTCTGTCCGAGTATCCGTACAAGGTCGAGCAGCCCTTCGCTTTCTTGTCCTACTTTCGGAGATTTTGGGAGCTGTCGGTCGCGGGGTTGGTGCTGAACCTGGCCATCTGGGTCGACAAATGGGTGATGTGGTTCGCGCCCGAGCGCGACCTGCGCGTCACCGGCTTCATCTCCTATCCGGATTACGACACGGCCATGTTCCTGGCCTACCTAACCGTGATCCCGGCCATCGCGGGCTTCATCGTCTCGGTGGAAACCAGCTTCTTCGAGCGCTATCTGCGCTTCTACCGCGACATCCAGCGCCACGCGA
This sequence comes from uncultured Rhizobiaceae bacterium, assembly GCA_964477375.1. GTDB lineage: Bacteria > Pseudomonadota > Alphaproteobacteria > CADEGL01 > CADEGL01 > CADEGL01. The sequence goes on from CAYZFH010000013.1 coordinate 25,283, forward strand.
CCTTCGCCCAGATCGAGGACAACCAGCGCAATCTCGTATCAACCGTGATGCGCGGCCTGCGCAACCTGGTGGTGCTGCAAGGCAGTGTGACCTTCCTGGCCATCGTCCTGGCGCCACGCTTCATCGCCGCGTTCGGCCTGCCGGCCTCCCAGCTCGGCATGCTCCGCATCGGCATGTTGGGCTCGTTCTTCCACGCCCTAACCATCAGCCTCGCGGTCTTCCTGGCCTATTTCGACCTGCGGAAGCCGATGCTTCTCGTCTACGCGGTTTTGCTCACGACCAACCTCGTTTTCTCGCTCATCACCATGCATATGGGTTTTCCCTATTACGGCTATGGCTACTTCTTGTCGGCGCTGGCGTCGTTTGCCGCCGCGGTTCTGGTCCTGGCGTATTATCTGGACCGGCTGCCCTATCTGACGTTTGTGCGCAGCAACACGTCCGTCCAATAAAGTTGTCCAAGAAATTCGCGCTGAATCCCTACCTGCGGTTGATGGTTTTTGCCGCCGTGGCTAGGCTCCGGTAACAGATCGTTCACACACGAGGTCGCCAATGTTCCGCCTGTTCGCCGCCGCATCCCTGGCTCTCGCCACCATTTCCCTGGGAAGCGCGGGGGCCTCGGCCCAGGCGCAGGGCGACACCATCGTGGTCGGCGCCGCGGTGTCGCTGACCGGCAAGTTCTCGACTGACGGCCAGCATACGAAGAACGGCTACGAGATGGCCGTGAAGCGCGTCAACGACG
>CAYZFH010000014.1:0-25908 GCA_964477375.1 uncultured Rhizobiaceae bacterium
AGCGGGACTTCGATGTCCTCGTAGTGCGTCCGGTAGCCGATCTCAGACTTCGCGCGCGGGCTTTCGGCGTAATAGAGACCATGGTCGCCGGTGACCAAAATAACCGTGCGCTCTATTTGTCCGCTGCGCTCCAGACTGCCGATAACACGCCCCAGCAGATCATCGACATACATGACGGCTGTATCGTAGAGCCAGCGGCGATTGGTGCGGCCCGTCATGCGTCCGGCCAGCCAGCGCGGCCAATAACGCAAGCGGCTGATCAGATGCAGCGGCCGGTTGATGGATCGGCAGTCATGCACGTCCATGGCGTGCATGTGAATGAACCATCGCGTGTTCGTGCGCGATTCAATGAGACGGCACAGCGGCGCGATCAAATCGCCGAAGATCACCGGAAAGTGAGACATGGCCAAGAACGGCCATAGGGTCTGCGCGGCAACCCATCGACGCGTGCGCCACCGGACGGACTCCAGCGCGCGATGCCACAGAAGCCGCACGCCGCCCGGTTTGACCTCGCCCAGAAAGCGCCAATAAATGCCCGGCGCGATACCGGACAGTTTTTCCAGGACGGCTTTTGGATCGCGCTGCAGCAGAGCCTTCTCCGCAGCGCAGCCCTTGGCGACAGATTCGTTGATACGCCGCAGCTTTTCCGGCCAAAGCGATTTGTCGTGGTGGACGATCATCTCTTCAATGCCGTCCAAAAGCAGAGCGACCTCGGCGACAACCTTGTCTTCCGCGCTCGTATCTTCTTTTCGTGAAAGTTCGTAACGGAGAGTTCGGCCGATTCGCTGTTCCAACAAGACGCGGAAGTCGGAAGTCGTTCGGACTGTATCGAAGCCGCGTCCATAGCCGGTGGCGACACCTAGCTGATTGCAGCTTGCGAGCAAATGGGTTTCGAACCCGGCTTCTTGAAGCGATTCCACGAAGCTTCTAGGCCGTTCGCGAATGCCGTGGTTATAGCCGCCGTGATCCAGGGGATAGCTGAGAGAGAACAGCGACGGCATCACGAACTGCGTCGACTGGGCGTTCGTGACGACCTTGCGGACGAAGCCGCGTCTGGCGAGACGGTCCAGATTCGGCGCCAAGAAACGGCGCGCTTCCGGATCCGACAGCACGTCGTAGCGCAGTGCGTCGATCAGAAGGAATAGCGCGTTCGTTGGCTTGCCGGCAGCCGTGTCGTTCATAACGGAAGTCTAGCAGAAGGCCCGAGCGTCACGCTAAAGCCGAACGCTGAAAGCGTTCATTCGGCCTTCGTCAGAGAAAGGAAGTGCTTATATACCGGGGTTTTCTCAATGGACTGGGCGGCCAATTCGTGGCCCAGGCCGTTCCAGTGTCCATCGTGCGGAAACTCGAAGCGCTGCCGGTTATGGGCGTAGTGATCGCCGAAGACCGGTTGCAGATCGACAGTGTAAATTCCTCGCGCGTGCGCCTGTTCCATGACATACGCGCGCATCACCCCCCATGTCCCCTTTTGTGCATCGGTGAGCAGAGCGGGATCGTACATATCCGGTCGCAACCCATCGAACATCAAGATGATCCGGTCCATGCCGACGCCCGTGGCCGCCGGCAGCGCGTCCAAAAACCTATCTACTGCCCAGCGATAATCCGCGAAGGCGGCCTCGCTTGACTCGTAGGGAACATTCGAAGACCAGCGCTTGTCTTTCGCACCAAGTGACTGGACGGAAACATTCAGGATCTGTTGCACCTTCATGTTGGTGACCAGGTACATGACCAAGGCGGACCGGCGGAACAGAAGCCGCCAAAAGCTCGGCTGATAGTCGACCCGCTGCATCACCGCTGTGCCGTCGGGCATGCGTCTAAAATGGTGAAAACCCGGGCTTTGTCCCCGATGCCACAACGATTCATCGAAGTCGTTCGCGATGATGTTGATGATGAAGGCGTCAGGGTGATAGCGCTGCCGCGCGTAGTCGGCCCAGACAAGATATTGGGTCAAACCGGCCCCGGACGCCGCGAACGTATAGACGCGGGCCCGGTCGCGCAGATTCGCTTGCAGGCGGCCGCCGACGGTTTCCGAAAAAGGGACCATGCCAGCTTCGATATAGCTGTCGCCTACGATAGCCAGCAGCGGTGTCGAAGCGGCTGGGTCATAGTCTTGGTCGTTGACGAAACCGTCATTGTTGACGTGCACGTGGTTGACGGATTCGAAATTCCAGCCTTCGGACCAAACCGCCGTCCGGTTGGGCTCAAAGCGAAACACGGGGTTGGCCGCGTCCACGATTTGCGCGCGCAGCCCTTCGTTGACGGGCAGGAACCGAAGGACGATCTCGGCCACGACCAACGTCCCAATGATGGAAATAAGAATGGCCGTGAGCGCTAGAAGCGCCTGGCGGGCTTTACCGTGCATACAACACCCTGTGCCGTGAAGCGGGCGGATCATTGCAAAATCAGCCCCAAGGCACCAGCCGGCAGACCGGCCGTCTCGCGCGAAAGAGCGGGACCGCCTATAGTGTCGATATGCGCCTTTTTTGTGGCGCCGCTCAGTTCCACCGGGGAGATCACCGGCCTTGGCCGAATCGGATCGTTATAAAGGACGCCGCATCGTCGTCACGGGGGCCGATGGTTTCATCGGCTCTCATTTGGTCGAATCCCTCGTGGCGGCGGGGGCACAGGTTACCGCGCTCGCGTTTTATAATGCTTTCGACCGCAACGGTTGGCTCGACGAGCTGCCGGACAGCGTGCTGGCTTCCGTACAGGTTGCACGCGGCGATGTGCGGGACTTTTCATTCGTTAATCGCCTGATCGCCGGTCACGATATTGTTTTCCACCTGGCCGCGCTGATCGGCATTCCCCATTCTTACGTGGCGCCGCAATCCTACGTAGACACCAATGTCACGGGCACGCTTAACGTGCTGGAGGCCGCGCGGGTGAACGGCGTCGGTCGTGTCGTTCATACCTCGACCAGCGAGGTGTACGGCACGGCATTGACCTTCCCCATTGCCGAGAGCCATCCGTTACAGGGTCAGTCACCCTATTCGGCCAGCAAGATCGCGGCCGACAAGATGGCCGAAGCCTATGCGCTGTCGTTTGACCTGCCTGTGGCCATCTTGCGGCCGTTTAACACGTATGGGCCGCGGCAGAGTGAGCGAGCGGTGATTCCGACGATCGTGCGTCAAGCGCTGGACCCATCCTGTGCTGCGATCAAGCTTGGCGATCTGACCACCACGCGCGACTTCAATTACGTTTCGGACACGGTGGCCGCATTCCTCGCGATCGGGCGCGCGCCAGAAATCGAGTTCGGCACGCCTTACAACACGGGAACGGGTCAGGCGGTCAGCATCGCCGATGTGCTCGAGCGGGTGCGCGATCTGACCGGCACCAACAAGCCCGTTGAGAGCGAGACTGCACGCGTCCGGCCGGAACGTTCGGAGGTTCGCGCGCTGTTGGCCGATCCCGCCCGACTCGCCGCTGCGACCGGCTGGCGCGCGGAAGTGTCCCTGGATGAGGGGTTGGACCATGTCGTCGGCTGGTGGCGCGACCGGTTGGCCGATGGTTCCGTACGGCGCTCGTCGAACTACGCGACTTAACGTCGTGCATGCTTCCATCGCCACCTACCGGATCGCTTTTCGCCGCCGCTTAGCTCTTTTGTTGAAGGGCGAGTTTCATCCATACCCTTCAAGTCCCGCCGATATTGAATTGAGCCCGAGCTTGGCGCATGCACGGGCCCTCGACACGGCTCCATTGCGCCTGTCCTGGGACAAGGCTGGAATATCGGATCCGCTCGCCTGGCAGACCGAAGCGCGCGAGAGGCTTCGCATTCTGACCGGCTATCCAACAAACAGGACCGCGCCAACGGCGCGCTATCCGACGGAGTATCCGATGCCGGATGGCCTCAAGCGGCGCCGGATCTATCTGCGTCTTTGGAACGGCGCAGACGCCCCGGTCGATGTGGTCTGGCGCGAAGGTGTTGGCCGACGCCCCGTGATGATCTGCCTGCAGGGCACCAATTCAGGCTCACATCTATCGTGGGGCGAGACACGGATGCCGCCCGATCCGGCTAAGATCGCAGGCGGCAGCAACTACGCATGTCAGGCCGCCGCGCACGGATATATTGCGATCTGTCTCGAACAATCTTGTTTTGGTGAAAGGGCGGAGCGGCATCTTTCACCACGCTCCGCCAGCGCAACCATCGACACGGCCAATCATGCGTTTCTTTTAGGCCGCTCTCTTCTTGGCGAGCGGGCGGCGGATGTCTCGTCGCTCATGGATTGGCTTGTCACCAATGGCGCCGAGAGCGACCTGGGCTTGTCTGTAGAGCCAACCCGTATCTTCATCATGGGAAATTCGGCGGGTGGTTCAGCCGCTCTTTACGCCGCCGCTCTCGACACGCGTATCGCGGGCGTCTTGGCCAGCGGATGCATTGGCTTTGTTCGCGATACGATCGCACGCCGCCGGGATGACTCGGCTCAGAATGTCATACCCGGTTTACTGAATTGGCTGGAGACGGACGATGTTGTGGGGCTGGTGGCTCCGCGTCCGCTTTTGGCGATCTCGGGTACCCGGGACCATATCTTTCCGTATGCGGGAGTCGAGGCTGTTGCCGATTCAGCCCGGCGCATCTATCAGGCAGTAGGAGCAGAAGACAACCTTTTGGCGGTATCCGCGGACGGGCCTCACCGGTTCTATCCTGAGAGAGCCTGGCCCGCTTTCGAGAGGCTGGTCGGCGGCGCAAGCTCCTGATATCTAAGACTCCCGTGCCGACTCGCGACGGCGCCCATACCGGCTTTCAGGCCTTATGAAGAAGCTTCTGCTGAAAGGCGCGGTTTCAGCCATCCTGATTTGGCTCCTGCTGCGCAACACCAATACCGATGCCGTCGTCTCGCAGCTGTTCGACGTGGGCTGGCGCGCGTTCGTTCTCGCGACGCTTCTGCTGGCCGCGCTCGCGCTTCCCGCGACATTGCGGTGGCAGGCGGTCCTGCGCGCGCTCGGCCGGCAAATCGGATACGGCCATGGGTTGCGCCTGGTGTTGGTTGGTCTGTTCTTCAACCAAGTGCTGCCGTCCAATGTCGGGGGCGACGCGGTGCGCATCTGGCAGATCCGGCGTGACGGCGTCGATCTGCGCACGGCCATCGACAGCGTGGTGATCGACCGGCTGATGGCGCTCGGCATCCTGTTCCTCATCATCCTTTTCTCGTTGCCGGCGTTGTTTGCCATCATCCCCAGTCCGGTCGCGCGCACGGCGCTCGTTCTTCTCGCCGCCGGCGGCCTCGTGGGCTATGTGCTGTTCGCCTTCCTCGACCGGCTGCCGGAGTTTTTCTTCCGCTGGCGCGCCACCAAGGCGATCGCCGCGCTGTCGGCGGATTTCCGCACCGCCATATCCTCGCCGCGCTTTGGCTCCACGGCGCTGGCTCTCTCGCTCCTCATTCAGCTCGTCTCGGCGTTGAGCGTCTTCGTCCTGGCGTCTTCGCTGGAATATAAAGTTTCCCTGATCGACTGCATCATCCTCATGCCCCCGGTCATTCTCGCGACGGCCATTCCCATCTCGATCGCCGGTTGGGGCGTGCGCGAAGGCGCCATGGTCGTGGCCTTCGGCTATGTCGGTCTTTCGGCGCACGACGCGCTGGCGCTGTCCGTCCTGTTCGGCGCGGCCATGGTGTGCGCGGGCCTGCCGGGCGGCTTGGTCTGGATCGCCACCGGTGGGCGCAGGCCGCCGCCGGACATCACAGAAGAAGAGACGCGGCCGTGAGAGATACCCCCATGTCTTCGCGCAAGATCGCGATTCACGCGTTGGCCGAACGGATGGCGCCCGAGCGCGACCGCTGGATCGAGCGCAACGCCTATTTCTACGACTACGACCGCCGCACGATGCAGTTCCTGATTCCGGCCGGCCTCAAGGTGCTGGACCTGGGTTGCGGCAACGGCGATCTCCTGGCGTCGCTCCGGCCCTCGCGCGGCGTCGGTATCGACTTCAGCGCCGCCGCCGTGCGCATCGCGCAGGAGCGCCATCCGCACCTGGAGTTCCGTCAAGCGGATATCGAGGAAGCCGCCAGCTACGAAGGGCTCGACGGGCCGTTCGATGTTGTCGTGCTGTCGGACGCGATCGGCGCGCTGGACGATTGTGAGACGACGCTGCGCCATCTTCACAAGGTGATCGGGCCGCACACGCGGATCGTCATCGCCTATTTCGCGCCCGTGTGGGAACCCTTGCTCGCCGCGGCCGAGCGCCTGGGCGAGAAGATGCCCCAGACCGAGCAGAACTGGCTCAGCACCGAGGACATCGAGAATTTGCTGACGCTCGCTGGCTTCGAACCGATCGTGCGCGATTGGCGCCAATTGGTGCCGCGCCGTCTGTTGGGGCTGGGGCCGCTGATCAACCGAACGGTGGCGACGTTGCCCGGCATCCGCCGTCTGTGTCTGCGCACCTACCTTGTCGCGCGGCCTGCTCCTAAGCCCGCGGAGCGGCCCTTGTCGGCGACGGTGATCATTCCCTGCCGCAACGAGCGCGGGAACATCGAACCCGCGATCCAGCGCCTGCCGCGCTTCACGGAGGATTTGGAAATCCTTTTCGTGGAAGGGCACAGCAAGGACGGTACGCTTGAGGAAATCCATCGTGTCATCGCAGCCTATCCGCAATACGACATCAAGGTTCTGGTCCAGGACGGCAAGGGCAAGGGCGACGCGATGCGCAAGGGCTATGCGGCCGCGCGGGGCGACGTGCTCATCATCCTGGACGCGGATCTGACCGTGCCGCCCGAATGGATTCCGCGCTTCTATGAGGCGATCCAGTCGGGGCGGGCGGAATTCGCCAACGGCACGCGCCTGGTCTATCCGATGGAAGCGCAGGCCATGCGCTACCTCAATATGATCGGCAACCGCGCGTTCTCGATCCTGTTCACTTGGCTCCTCAACCAGCGTTTCACCGACACGCTGTGCGGGACCAAGGTCCTTTCCCGCAAGCACTATCAGCAGATTTCGGCCAACCGCTCCTATTTCGGCGATTTCGATCCGTTTGGCGACTTCGATCTGATCTTCGGCGCCGTGAAGTTGCACTTGAAGGTCGCCGAAGTGCCGGTGCGCTATGCCGCGCGCACGTACGGCTCGACCCAGATTTCGCGCTGGAGTCACGGCGTGCTGCTGTTGCGCATGGTGGCCTTCGCCTTCCGTAAACTAAAGGCGTTCTAGGCATGGCCGAGCGTCTGCTCGATGCCAACAGGCGGGCGTGGGAAGAGAAGCCGTCGCTCCGTGCGGTCTATCACGATCTCTATCGCCGTATCGCGGCATCCTGCGCGGATGGTGCGACGCTCGAAATCGGCGGGGGCACGGGCAACCTTAAGGCCTATGCGCCGCATGTCGTGGCGACCGACATCCAGATCGCGCCGTGGCTCGACAGCGTGTGCGATGCGCACGCGCTGCCTTTTGCCGACGGCGTCTTCGCCAATGTGGTGCTGTTCGACGTGCTGCATCATTTGGCGCGCCCGGCCCTGTTCTTTGCCGAGGCCGAGCGGGTGCTGCGGCCGGGCGGCCGGGTCGTGATGGTCGAACCGGCCATCACGCCCATGAGCTGGCCGTTCTATCACTGGCTTCATCCGGAGCCGGTGCGCATGGGCGAGGATCCCTTGGCGCCTGGCGAGCCGCCGGCCGACCGTGATCCTTATGACGCCAACCAGGCGTTCCCGTCGCTTCTGTTCGGTCCGTCCTTTGGTAAGCATGGTGCGCGCTTTCGCGCCGCGTTTCCGCGCCTTGCTGTGAAGACCGTGAAGCCGATGAGTTTTTTCGCGTATCCGATGACGGGCGGCTTTCGCCCTTGGAGCCTGATTCCCGAGGCCGCGGTCAAACCGGCGCTGGCAATCGAGAGCGCGCTGGCCCCGGTTCTGGGGCCGCTATGCGCCTTCCGGATTCTGGTTGTGCTGGAACGAAGCTGATCAGACCGCGGCGGCGACGGTGTCCAGCGGCACGCGCACGCGCACCTGGCGGCCGAGAAGATTGAGCAGGACGAAGACACGCTGCTCGTCGCTCGGGCAATCGAACAGACCGACATGGTCCGACAAGGCGCCGGACAGGATCTGAACCGGCTCGCCGCGCGCGAAGCCCGCGCCGCGGCCCACGGGCACGTACCCGTCCTCGCCCTCCCGCGCCTTGATGTCCTCGATCACGCCGTCCGGCACGGGCATCGGCGTATCCTCGGCACAGATCAGCCGGTCGATGCCGATGGTCGAGGAAATGGCGCGCCAGCGCGCAGCCGTCACGTCGAAGTTGATGAAGAGATAACGCGGGAACAGTGGAGCGGCCACCATATCGACGCGCCGCGCATGCCGGCGGCGCTTCAGATAGCGCGGCAGATAGGCGAGGAAGCCTTGCCGCAGGAGGTTGGACACGGCTTTCGTTTCGCCTTGCGGATGGGTGCGCGCGACATACCACCGCTTCACGCCACTTCCTCCTGCTTGCGCTCGCGCATGATGCGCAGAAGCCGTGGAGTCAGGATGCGCTCGTCGGGCACCGTCGCGCGCAGGTGGTCGAAGGTCGCCTGCGGCGCCTTGAGGTCGGTCAGCAACACCGCGTCTACCTGGCCGAGTTCGGCCATCGTGGCGGCGATCGGAAGACCGCTGAATTCATTTGCTTCAACAGAAGGCGATGCCGAGGCAATGAATCCGGCCAGTTCCAGATCGTGCTCGCGCGCGCACAGAACGGCGATCTCGCCCAGATCGCTGGTGCCGCACAAGGCGATGCGGTTCCAACCGCGCGTGCGACAGCGTTCCATCAACTCGCCGCATTCGCGGCGCGCGCGGCGGAAGAAATTGAACGAGGACGACAGATATTCGGCCGTCAGGCGCGACTTCTCGGTGAAGCCCTTCGGCGTCAGGTAATAGGCATACCGGTTGGGCGGCACCTGCTTGACCTTGATCAGACCCTTCTTCACGCAGCGCTTGAGATAGGCATTGGCCAAGCCCAGCGCGATACCGAGTTGGCCCGCGACCGAGCGCTGGGTGACGGCGCTGTCCTCATCGACGGCTTGCAGAAGCCCGAGGGTGATCTCGGCCTCGCCGTCGGCGGCAGTGGTGCCCTGGTCCTGTTGACGCACGTCGGCCATCCTTGTTCAGCCTTTGAACAATACTCTGTTCATGATATGAACGTCAAGTTGCCGCCGGTTGGAGCCGATTGACAGGTTTCCGAAGCGGCGGATAGATCACGCGCGCCCGCCGTCCGTGGGCCAGCGTTTCCGGGGATTCATGGCTTCCAACCCGTCCAGGACCATCGCCGTCGTCGGCCTCGGCTATGTGGGATTGCCGCTGGCCGTCGCCCTCGCCGGACGCTTTCCCGTCATTGGGTTCGATGTGGATGCGGCGCGGGTGACGGAACTGTCCCAAGGGCACGACCGCACCCGCGAGGTGTTGCCCGATCGGCTGGGTGGGACGCGCTGCCGCTTCACCAGTAAGCCGGAGGACATGCGGGGCGCGGATGTCTTCATCCTGACAGTGCCGACGCCGGTCGACCGCGACAACCATCCCGATCTCGGCGCCGTGCGCGCAGCCTGCGCCACCGTCGGAAAAGTGATTCAAAAGGGCGCCATCGTGGTGCTGGAAAGCACCGTCGCGCCCGGCGTGACGGAGGAGGTTTGCGGCCCCGCCATCGAATCGGCTTCAGGCCTGGTCTGTGGCCGCGATTTCTTTTTGGGTTATTCCCCCGAGCGCATCAATCCTGGTGATCGCGAGCATACGGTCGAACGAATCACCAAGGTCGTGGCGGGACAAACGCCCGAGACGGCGCAGGCTTTGAAAGACGTCTACGGCGCGATCACCACGGGTGGCGTTTTCATCGCGCGCAATATCCGCACGGCGGAAGCGGCCAAGGTGATCGAAAACGCTCAGCGCGACATCAACATCGCCTTCATCAACGAAGTCAGCATGATTTTCGCCCGCGCGGGCATCTCGATCCACGACGTGCTCGATGCATCCGCGACCAAATGGAATTTTCTGCGCTTCACGCCGGGCTTGGTGGGCGGTCACTGCATCGGCGTCGATCCGTTCTATCTGGCCGAGTTCGCGCAGCGCGTCGGCCACCATCCCGAAATCATCTTGGCCGGCCGCCGCATCAACGACGGCATGGGCGACCATCTGGCCGGCAGCATTTCCGCGATGCTGGACCGTGAGGCGCGAGTCCTGGTCCTGGGTCTTACGTTCAAGGAGAACGTGCCCGACCTCCGCAATTCCAAGGTGGTCGATCTGGTGGAAGGGTTTCGCTGCCGTGGGCATGCGGTCGATGTGCACGATCCGCATGCCGATCCCGAAGCGGCCAAGGCGGAATACGGCATCGCTTTGCTACCGACGCTGGATGGCGCGAGTCCCTATGGCGCCATCGTGGGTGCCGTGCCGCATGACGAATATCGGAGCTTCGACGCGGACAAGTTCGGAAGCCTTCTGAAATCGGGTGGTCTGGTGGCCGACATCAAAGGCATGTGGCGATCGGCTTCGCTTCCGCCGGCCGCGCGGCGCTGGCAGCTCTAGCCTAGTTTTCGCCGATCCGCTTGAAGGCCCATTTTACCAAGGAGTCGCCCTGGGCTGCGTGACCGCGCACTTCGATCTGTTCCGAGCGGCGCACTTCACCGCGCCGCCCCAGATGGACGCTTTCGGCCAAGGTCACCGCGCCGCCCGAGACCTGGAAGCGCCATCCGCCGCCGCCGGGCAGACGCAATAGGACGGCGTTGTCCTTGCCCAGAAGCGAGGCGCTTACATCGGGATGAAGGTGGAAGCGCACGGCGAAATCGCAACCGCCGCGCCCGCTGAGACTGTCTTCGCCGCGCAGATCGTGGCCGTCGGCTGAAAGAAACAGGCGCCGGCGATGGATCATGCCCAAGGGCGCCTGATAACCGTCGTGGCTGGCGTCGACCAGAACGGCGCCGTTCACGGCCTCGCGCGCACAGGTCACATGCCGGATGCGGCGGCCGAGCGTGCCGTCCGCTTTGATTTCGGATGAGTTCGTATCGCTCAAGGTCACCGTGGAATGGGCCGCGGTCGCACGCTGGGCCAAAGTCCACTGGCCGCCCTGATCGGCTGTGTGGGCGCCACAATTCACGACCAGCCGTTCCTTGCCGACATCCATCTCGAACGACAAGGCGCCCGCATGGGCGGCGCGGTCGAAGCCGTCGGGCGGTGGGGCGCCCATATCCGCGACGATCAAAGTGCGGCCGGCCCGCAAACGCTGGAAGCCGGTGTAGCGCAATTCGTCCGGCGCGCGGCCCGGGGCGTCGGCCTGGGTCAGGACCGCGTCCACTAGCCAGGCGTCCTCGCCGGTCGCGCCGTTGAAGGCGGCCAGGCCGCCGTCGGCATGGCGCATGGCGCGCAGCGCGGGCGCCATGCGGTCGATCGTGCCTTGCAGCGTGGTGGGAATCTCCTTGCGGCCCGAGGTCAGGCAGGCGCGGATATCGACGAGGGTGCGCAAGACGACGAGCTGGGACGCCGGGCTTCGCTCGACATGCCCGCCGTCGGGATGGACCTGCCGGCGCAGCTCCAAGTCCAGCAGCGTCATGGCGCGCTCCAGCCGCGCATCGGAATCGGGCAGGGCGACCGCGCCGTAAATGGCCGCCTTGACCATGATCAGCCGCTGCACACCGCGCTGCGAGCCGGGCGCGATCCGGAACAGGTGCCGCACCTGGCGTGAAAGGCTGAGGAGATAGGAATCGCGAAAAGCGTCGTCGGCGCTGGCGCAAAAGAAATCATGCTCGGCGATCCACGCGATGACGCGTGCCGCCAGGATATCGGCGCGCCAGGCCAACTCGCTCCAGCCTGGGTTGCGGCGAATCCACTCGGCCATCATCTCGCGTCCGCGCCGCCGCGCAGGATCGGAGCCGATGGCGTGTAGATCGGCGAGCCAAGTGAAGCTGTGCAGTGCCCTGCGCCATGCTTCCCCGGCATCCGCGGCGTCCCAGAGGGCCGCATCGGCGGGGCGTGATTCGCCGTAGAATTCGATATTGCCTTTCAGGATCTGCGCGCCGCGCGCGCTGTCGCCTGACCAAGGCTGCACGGGCGTTGCCACCAAGTCCGCCGGCGGCCGCATGCCCAGCGTCCAGGCATAAGGAGCGCTGCCATAAAGGAGGCGCGCGGCTAGACGCCTTAGACGGTCGGGCGCCGGTTGTTCCGCGGTCGGCATCATGCGGCCGGATGCACCTTAGACCCGTCTCGCGGCATCAAGCCCCGCGGATTCGCTGGATATTCTGGGCGTACTTCGCCGGCCCGCCCGTGAAGGTCGCCGTGCCGGCGACGAGGACGTCGGCGCCGGCGGCGATGGCCGCACGCGCCGTATCGGCGTTGATGCCACCGTCGACCTCAAGGTCGATCCGTTTGTTGGTCTTGGCCATGATCGAATCCAGTTTTCGGCGCAGATGGCTGATCTTGTCCAGCTGCGAGGCAATAAAGGATTGCCCGCCGAAACCGGGATTGACCGTCATCACCAGCACCAGGTCGACATCGGCCAGCACATGCTCCACCGCTTCCACCGGCGTGCCGGGGTTGAGCGAGACGCCCGCCTTCTTTCCCAGCGAACGGATCAACTGGATCGTGCGGTGCAAATGGGGCCCGGCCTCGGGATGCACCGTCAGGATGTCCGCGCCCGCGTCGGCGAAGGCCGCGATATAGGGATCGACGGGCGAGATCATCAGATGCACGTCGAAGGGCAGTTTGGAGTGGGGCCGCAGAGCGGAAACGACGTTCGGACCGATCGTGATGTTGGGCACGAAATGCCCGTCCATCACATCCACGTGGATATAGTCGGCGCCTGCTTCGGAAACGGCGCGCACCTCTTCTCCCAGCTTCGAGAAGTCGGCGGCTAGGATCGATGGAGCGATCCGGACCGGCTGCGGCATGGCGATCTCCTACCGGCGAAAAGCGGCTCGGGTCTTGTAGCCCATGGGACGCAGGATACAACGTGAAATTACACCGGTGCGAACGTCCTTCACGGCGCTTCCGGCGCGATGTGGTCTGCAGCCAGACGCGCGAGGATCGCATCGGCGGCGATGCGATACCCCTCGGGCGTGAAGTGTCCCTGGAACAGGCTTTGCGGCTTGGCTGTGGCGGTAAAGGCTGCATCGATATCGATGATGGGAATCCCCAGACCACGGACCGTGGCCAGCACCCGTGTGCGCAGGCCGCTTTGGGCGATCTGGCCACCGAGGCCGAGATAACGCGCCTGCCCGGGCAGATAGACGAAGTAGAGGCGTCCGCCCCATCCGGAAACCGTGTGATTCGCTTCGTTCATTACACGGCGGAACAAGGGGATGTCGGCATTGCCGACCGCCATGCCGAGCGCATCACGGAGATGGCGCAAGAGAAGGACGTCTTTCACGCGGATGGGCTGGGGCGCGGGCGCGGCGGTTTCAACCGGTGTGGCGTCATAGGCCGCCTCAACCTCAGTCCGTAGCGCATCGTCGATGGCGGGGTGCCGCGCCTCCAGACCTTGCACGGAATTTTGGTCCAGATAGGCGACCAGGATTTCCGCTTCACGTTCGATGAAGAGATCCTTTGAGACGTCGTTACCCTCGTAATAGAACCACAGCACGACGCGCGGTCGCAGCGGCGGCAGGTATTCCTTGATGGCGGCCAGCTCCGACAGCGGCCCGTTGCCGGCCATGCCCAGATTGAGGGTCGCGGGGAATTTCTCCCGCACCCGCGCAACCATGTTTTCGTTCGATGTCACGCAGGCGCCATGGGTGAAAGAGTCGCCCACGGCCGCGACATCGAGCTGCGGTCGCGCCCAAACACCCGCCGGGTTGTGGAAACCGTGCTCGTCGCTCGTATAGACGAGATACGTGCCGCCCTCGTTGCAATAGACGGTCAGCGCATCGGAAATGCCGCCCAGGGGCAATGTCTCGCGCCCATCCAGTGAAATGCGCGAGTGAAGCCCGCCGCCTGGCTGCGCGCTTAGAAGGGTTCGCCCGCTCAGCACGGGATAGGCCTGGCGCCCTTCGCCGCGCAGATCGCGGACCACGTCTCGGACGCTGCGCGTATCGCCGGTCGCACGTGCCTGGGGAACGATCTGTTGCTGGGTGATGGCCAGATAAACGTCAGCCAATAGAACGGCGACGAACATGGCGCAGGCCGAAATGGCGAAGGCCGCGCGCGCATCAGGGCGAAGCAGCAGGCCGGCCAGGAGGACAAGGCCGAGCGCCGCGGGCAGGGCCACATATATGATGGTCCAATCGCGCCAGGACGCGATGCCGATCGTCCCGATTTGGAAAGCGATCGCGGCGCAGGCCGCGGCCCCCGCGATCAGGACGGCGGCGGAAAGACGGCCCCGCGCCATGGCGTCTCCCCCTTCGCCCGCGCTCAGTCGAGTTCGAAGCTGCCCTTGTAGTCCTGCTTCAGCGACGGGTCCTGATCTTCCTTGCGAAGATAGCAATTGCCGACTGTCAGCACTTCGATCTCCGTGCCCATGAAGCAGCGGAAGGCGTCCTCGGGCAGGCAGACGATGGGCTCGCCGCGCACGTTGAAGCTGGTGTTCACGATGACCGGGCAACCCGTCTGCGCCTTGAAGGCCGAAATCAGCGCATGGAAGCGCGGATTGGTCTCCTTGTGCACGGTCTGGATACGCGCCGAATAGTCGACATGGGTAACCGCGGGAATCTCGGAACGCGGCACGTTCAGCTTTTCGATACCGAACAGCTTCTCCTGCTCGGCGGTCATGGCCTTGCGCCGCTGCTCGACGACGTCCGCGACCATCAGCATGTAGGGACTGTCGCCGTCGAGTTCGAACCAGTCGGCGACGTCCTCGCGCAGGACGGCCGGCGCGAAAGGCCGGAAGGATTCGCGATATTTTACCTTGAGGTTGAGCACCGACTGCATGGCGGGTGAGCGCGCATCACCCAGGATCGAACGCCCGCCGAGCGCGCGCGGGCCGAACTCCATGCGGCCCTGGAACCAGCCGACCGCCAGCCCGTCGGCCAGCGCCTTGGCCGTCTGCGCAACCAACTGGTCGTCGGACAGAACGGTGAAGCGGGCGCCCGCCTTCTTCAAACGCGCCTCGATATCGGACTGCTCATAGGCCGGGCCCAGATAGGAGCCGGCCATGGCATCGCCGCCGCCGTTCGTGCGGCGCGGCTTGTCCTGGAACTGGTAATAGGCGTTCAGGGCCGCGCCCAAGGCGCCGCCCGCATCGCCCGCTGCCGGCTGGACCCAGATGTTCTTGAAGCGGCCGTCGCGCAGGACCTTGCCGTTCGCGACGCAGTTCAGTGCCACACCGCCCGCCAGGCACAGGTTGGAACTGCCCGTCTCCGCCTGCAGCGCGCGCGTCAGGCGCAGCACGATCTCTTCGGTCACCTTCTGTACCGAGGCGGCCAAATCCATCTCGCGTTGGGTCAGACGGTCTTCAGCCTTGCGCGGCGGACCGCCGAATAGCGCATCGAACTTGCCGTTCGTCATGCGCAGGCCGGTGCAGTAATCGAAATAGGACAAATCGAGCCGGAACGAGCCGTCGTCCTTCAGGTCGATCAGATTGTCCAAGATGGTCTGGGCGTATTTCGGTTCGCCATAGGGCGCCAGGCCCATGACCTTGTACTCGCCCGCATTCACCTTGAAGCCGGTGTAATAGGTGAAGGCGGAATAGAGCAGGCCGATCGAGTGCGGAAAGTGGATTTCCTTCGTCATCTCCAGGCGGTTGCCGTGGCCGTGGCCGACCGACGTCGTCGCCCACTCGCCCACGCCGTCCATGGTCAGAACCACCGCGTCCTCGAACGGCGAGGCGAAGAAGGCGCTGGCCGCGTGGCTTTGGTGATGTTCCGCGAACAGAAGATTCTTTTCGGCGTCGAAGCCCTGCAGGTGCGCGCCGATCTCCTTCTTCAGGAGGCTCTTCTGGAACAGCTTTTCGCGCAGCCAGACCGGCATGGCCATCTGGAACGAGCGGAAGCCGCGCGGCGCCAACGCGACGTAGGTTTCCAGCAGCCGTTCGAATTTGAGGAACGGCTTGTCGTAGAAGGCGACGTAGTCGACGCTGTCGACACCCACGCCAGCGGCCTTCAGGCAGTAATCGATCGCGTTCTTGGGAAAGGCGGAATCGTGCTTCTTGCGCGTGAAGCGCTCTTCCTGCGCGGCCGCGACGATGCGTCCGTCCTCGATCAGCGCCGCAGCGCTGTCGTGATAAAAGGCGGAAAGACCGAGGATACGCACCGTCGCGTCTGCTCTCAGAAGATGGTGTAGATGAACGGCGCCACCGCGCTGCCCTTGGTCAGCACGATCAGGCCGCCGAAGATGGCCATCATGACCAGGATCGGCAGAAGCCAGAACTTCTTGCGGACCCGAAGGAACATCCACAGTTCTTTGACGAACGAGCCCATCTCAATCCTCTTCGCTTGCGCCGGGGCTTAGGGCCGGCTGCCGGGGTTTCGCAAAAACCGCGCCGCTCAGAATTGCCGGCGCATCGTATCAGGCTCGGGGCCTGGCGGGGTGCGTTCAATCCAGTACGTCTTGGCGCCGCGGTCGAATTTCAACCGCAGCGGATCCTTGCCCATGAGGCGCATGACCAAGCCGACCGGCGTCACCGTCAGGAAGAACAACAAACCCATGATCAGTGGGTTCATGACGTGATGCAGCAGCAGGCCGAAGCGGGTCCAGAGCCAGTTCAGCGGCGTCAGGGCCTTGGGAAACAGATAGGCCGCGGCCAGGAAGGCGGCTGCGACGGCGAAACACCACCAGCGGATCGTGCCGCCATGCGTCAGGGGGCTGAAGGTGAGAATCGCGAAGAACACGGCGAAGACGATGCCGAAGCCGCGATTGGAGGAGCCCTTGACCTCCTCCTTGCGGCGGAAGTCCTCGTGAAAATCCAGGTTCTTTGCCATTTTCGTCCGTGGCCGTGATCGCCTGTGACATAGCCCCAAACGGGACAAAACGCAAACTGGCGCGGGCCTAAAGCCGCTCCAGCCGCGCCGCGTAAAACCCGTCCAGACCGCCCATTTCCGGAATATGGCTCGGTAAGGTGCGAAGATCGCCCGCGGGCGAAACCAGCTCCGTCAAACCACCGACATCCCCGGCCATGACCGCGCGTCGCCGAACCGTCGCGCCCTTAGCCAAAAGCCCGTCGATCTGCGCCTCGCCCTCCTCGGGCTGAAGCGAACAGACCGCATAGACCAGTGTTCCGCCCGGTTTGACCATGGCGAGGGCGGCCTCCAGCAGGCTGCGCTGGGTCGCGGCGGCATCCGTGACGTCGCGCGGCGATTTCAGATGCGGGATGTCGGGATGGCGGCGGATCGTACCCGTGGCGCTGCAGGGCGCGTCGAGCAGAACGGCGTCGGCCAGTTGGGATGGACGCCAGCTCGCCGCATCGGCTGCGATCGTCTCGGCCTCGAGGTGCAGACGCTTCAGGTTGGCGTTGAGGCGCGCAAGCCGTTCGGGCGAGCGGTCGATCGCGGTCACGCGTGCGCCGCCTGCCGCCAACTGCGCGGTCTTGCCGCCCGGCGCCGCGCAAAGATCGATGACATGCTTGCCGCGCAGCTCGCCCAGAAGCTTCACCGGCAAGGCGGCCGCCGCGTCCTGGACCCACCACGCACCGGCGTCGAAACCGTCGAGGCGCGGCACGGCACCGGCATCTTCGAGCCGGACCGAGCCCGTGGGCAGCGCGCGCCCACCAAGGCGCGTGGCCCAGGCCGGGGCGCCATCCTTCACCGATAGATCGAGCGCGGCTTCGCGCTGGTGCGCGGCCGCGATCGCGCGGCAGGTCGCCTCGCCGTAATGCTCGGACCAGGCGCGCCACAACCATTTCGGGGTGTTGAGCGTGGTGGCGTCGGCGGGCAGAAGCGCTGCCCCCTCGCGCGCCACGCGGCGGAGGATGGCGTTGACCAGACCCACATGGGGCCGCGGCAGGCGGCGATGGGCCGCATCCACGGTCTCGGCCACGGCGGCATGGGCGGGCGTGCCCAGCATCAGAAGCTGCGCGGCGCCGATGCGCAGCGTGTTCTGCGTCCGGTGCGCGCGGGCGGGCAATGGCTTCGCGAGACAGGGCGCCAGGGCTGCGTCGAGTTCGCCCAGGCGGCGTAGCACGGTCGATACGATCACGCGCGCGAATGCGCGGTCGCGCTCGGGCAGCGTCGGCATATCGTCCAAGGCATCGTCGAGGAAGCGGCGCTCGACCAGCACGGATTCCAGAAGCTCGAGTGCGGCGCCGCGCGCCGAAACATTTCCACGCATGGGGGCGGAATTAGCATGTCTTGCCGGCCGCGTCGCGGCGGGCGTCGCGTGTTTCACCGCGCTCAACCCCAGGGACCCTTCGCCGCCGTGGCCATGCCGGCCATCGCGCGCAGGCGGCGCACGCGCTCCTCCGTGCCGGGATGGCTCGAGAACAGGCTCGCGATGCCTCCGCCATGCAACGGGTTGACGATGAACAGATGCGCGGTCGCTGGATTGCGCTCGGCCTGGGGAATCTCGGTGTTCTTTGCCGCGTGCTCGATCTTCTCCAGCGCCGAGGCCAGCCACAGCGGCCGGCCAGAGATCTCGGCGCCCACGCGGTCGGCCTCGTATTCGCGGCTGCGGCTGATCGCCATCTGCACCAGCATGGCGGCGATGGGCGACAGGATCGCGACCAAGATCGTGCCCACCGCTCCCAGGGGGCCGCGGTTGTCGCTGCCGCGGAAGGCGCCGAACAGGAAGGCGAAGTTGGCCAGCATGCCGATGGCGCCGGCCAGCGTCGCCGTCACGGTCATGACCAGCGTGTCACGGCTGCGCACATGGGCCAGCTCGTGGGCCATCACACCCGCGACCTCTTCCGGTGAAAGGCGCTGCAGAAGCCCGGTCGTGGCGGCGACGGCGGCGTTCTCCGGGTTGCGGCCGGTGGCAAAGGCGTTGGGCTGGTCCGATTCGATGACATAGACCTTGGGCATCGGCAGGTTGGCGTTCGCGGCCAGCCGCTCCACGGTCGCATAGAAAGTCGGCGCGGTTTCGCGGTCGACCTGCCGGGCCCCGTACATCGACAGGACCATCCTGTCGGAGTTCCACCAGGCAAAGAGGTTCATGCCGCAAGCCACTGCCAGGGCGATGAGAGCGCCGCTTTGGCCGCCGACCAGATAGCCGGCGACGAGGAACAGCGCGGTCATCCCGGCCAGGAGGATCGCGGTACGCGTATAGGCCATTGTCTGTGAAAACTCCCGGTTACCGCTCTGCAAATGGCGTCGGCGGGGCGGCATTCAAGACTGAAAAATCAAAGGCTTGGCAAAGGGGCGGGGGGAGGTCATATCTGAGGTATGAGCGATCCGAAGCCCGGCCCCGTCTACAAGCAAGCGGATATTCCGTTGACGTCAACGTCAACTTTAAAATCTGCGATTGAGGCCGAGAAGAAGCCTGCAAGCACCGAAAAGAAAACGGAAAACACCAAGAAACCGGCGCAAGAGATCGGCGGGCCGGAAGGGCCGGAACCGACCCGCTATGGCGATTGGGAACGCAACGGGCGCTGCGTCGATTTCTGAGGCGCCTTTCAGAGCAACGTCTGACCCAGATCAGTCCGCTCTGTTAGTGGCACTTAGGACCATTATCCTTTAATTTATTGATATGGGTCGCTTCCCAACATCGCTCGTCGCGCTGCTTTCCCTTCTTTTCGTCTCGGCACCGCGCGCGGCGGAGACGTTGCCCGGTCCCGTGCCGGCGGACCTCGTCGCGGTGGTCGATGGCGACACGCTTTCCGTCCGCGCCCATATCTGGCTCGGTCAGGAGGTCGCGACGCTGGTGCGCCTGGCCGGCATCGACGCGCCGGAGCTGAAGGGCGAATGCGAAAGCGAGCGCAGCCGCGCTCGAGCGGCCAAGGCGTATCTCGAGCACGCGGTCGGCGACGGTCCGGTCACGCTGGTCCAGATTCGCTACGAGAAATATGCGGGCCGGGTGATGGCCCGGGTCGCGGCGCCCGACGGCAGCGATCTGTCCCAGCGCATGATCGCGGCCGGCTTCGCGCGCGCTTATGACGGCGGCAAGCGCCTGCCCTGGTGCCAGGCCGCCGAGATCCAAAAGCAAGACTGACGCGTCAGCCCGCGAAGGCGAACGCGACGGACGCGAGAAGGGACAGCGCGAAGACGATGTTGATCGCGCGATTCAGGCACGCATTGCGGAACGCGTTGGTCAGCACGGCGCCCAACAAGAGCCACAGCAGGTTGACCGCGATCATGATGCCGACGACCAGAAGCATCTTGAGCGCGGCATCATGCACGGCCGCGCCGCGCACCAGCGTGAAGCCCGAGAACAAGGCTGCCATCGCCGCATAGGCTTTGGGATTTCCGACGCCCAGGAAGATGCCCGCGCCGAACGACGGCGGCGTGCGTTTCACATCGTCGCGCGACAAGGGCGGCGCGGTCGCGATGCGCCAGGCCAGGTAAAACATGTAGAGCGCGGCCGCGCCCTTGAGGATCGGTCCGAGCGCGGGCTCGCCGAGCAGGAACGTGGCGACACCCGTGGCGGTCAGCAGCATCACCGCCCACACGCCCGCGATGATGCCGGCCGAAAGCACCGCGCCCTGCCGCACGCCAAAGGCCGCACCCGTCGCTGCCAGCGCCAGGTTGGCGGGTCCCGGGCTGCCGGTCAGTGCCACCGCCGCCAACACGAAAGCCAATACGTCGTCCGTGAGAAGCATCACCCGCCCTCCGCGTAACCCGTCCATAACCGAGGGGCCGTGGCCTCTTTCATGCATGGATAGCGTGGCGCCGGTCTTGAATGATCGTGCGGAGCTGCGGCGACGCGGCTCTGGTCTACGGCGGGTGGTGAATGCTTCGGGGGATGCTCGCTGTCCGCCTTTGGCGGCCGGAGGTCTTATCGCGCTGGGCAGGCGCGGCAGGCGTTTTGGCTATGTTGCCGCTGCTATCCGTCACGCCCGCCGCGGCGCAGGATTTGGCACCCTGCACGACGACGTCGTGCGTCACTGTCCAAACCTCCAAGCACGAAAACCTTCTCGCGAAATTCCCCACACTTCTCAATACACCGGCCGGCGTCACCCAGCTCAACAGCAACCTTTCGACCGTCGTGGACATCTACCAGAACGCGACGGTCGCCAAGCGCAATCTCGCGGTGATCAACGACAACCTGAACAATGTTCAAACGAACGTCTGGGGCATGGTCACGACGCCCTTGGCGACGAACATGCAGAGCCTTATCGCCGGCCAAGGTGCGGCGGCGGCGCAGGTTACGACGATCCTGAACGTAGAGACCCCGACCCTGCAGATCGAAGCGGTGAAAAACCATTTTGCCGCGCAAAACACATACAAGAACGCATACAGCTATACGGGGACAGACAGCGGTGATCCGCGTCCGTTCCTGACAAGCCCGACCATCGCCAACAACCCCTGGCAGCCAGGCCAAGCCTCCGCATCATCGATCACGGGACAGCAATCGCAGTGGCAAGACCTCGCCACGGAAGGCGCGTTCCCCAGCGGGCACTCTTCCATCGGCAATTCGACGGCGCTGCTCTATGCCGTCCTGTTGCCGGAGTCCTACCAGGATCTCCTGCAATCGGCCGTGGAGTTCGGCCGCAGCCGCAACATCCTGGGTGTGCACTATCCGCTCGACATCATCGGCGGCCGGATGATGGCCTACTACAGCATGACCCAGATGCTGGCGAACAATCCGGATTACGTCGTTGGCGATTTTGCGACGGCCGTCCAGCAGGCGTCCCAGGCGCTGCACACTGAACTCGGTGCGGCCGTCGCCGTGCCCTATGCCGCCTGCGCCACCAACATCGCGTCGTGCGTGGCGAACGGCGTGTTCCCGACCGCTTCGCAGTTCGCCACCAATCTGGCCACCTATGCCGGCAATCTCACCTACGGTTTACCGTCGGTCGGCTCGACCACGGACCCGCCGTTCGTGCCGACGAACGCCCATCTCCTGATCAAGTCGCGCTTTCCCTACCTCAACGACGCGCAGCGGACCGAGGTCCTTAAGACAACCGAATTGCCCTCCGGCGTGCCGCTCGACGACGGTTCCGGCTGGGCGCGCCTCAACCTCTATGCGGCGGCCAGTGGCTACGGTGCCTTCAATTCGGACGTGACGGTGACGATGGATGCGGCGCTCGGCGGCTACAACGCCATCGATGTTTGGAGCAACGCCATCGGCGGGACGGGCGGATTGAACAAGTCTGGCACCGGCGTCCTCGTTCTCGGCGGCAACAACACTTACACCGGCCGCACGCGGGTCAACGGCGGCACCATCGCCCTCACGGGCGCGATCACCAGCGATGTGGATATCGCCGCCGGCGCGAACTTCATCACCGGCGCCGGGGCGGCGGTGACGGGCAACATCGCGAACGCGGGCCGCTTGTCCGGCAACGGTGCCGTGACCGGCAACGTGGTCAACGGCGGCACGTGGGCGCTGGGCACCTCGATCGGCACCCAGACCGTGACGGGCAACGTCACGTTCAACGCGGGATCGGCCTACGAGGTGCAGGTGAACGGAAACGGCACCAGCGATCGGATCAACGCCACCGGCACGGCCACGCTCAACGGCGGCACGGTGAGCGTCCTGGGTCAGCAAGGCTCCTATGGTCCCGCCACCAGCTACACGATTCTCTCGGCGGCGGGCGGCGTGACGGGGACATTCGCGAACGTGACGTCGAACCTGCCGTTCCTGACGCCCAGCCTGGCCTACACGGGCACGGACGTGAACCTCACCATGACGCGCAACGCCGCCGCCTTCGCATCGGTGGCGACCACCGGCAACCAGCGCGCGGTAGCGGGTGCCCTGGACCGCGCCTCGTCCAGCCCGCAGATGGCGCCTCTCATCAACGCGCTGACCGGCCTGACCGCGTCCCAAGCCGACGAGGCTTACGCCCAGATGACCGGCGAAGCTTATTCCGACGTGGGCTCCATTAGCCTGGTCACCGGCCAAGTCTTCATGGGCACGTTGAACCAGCAGATCGCCCAGGCGCGCACTGGCGGCACCGCGTCGCTGTCGTCGGGCACGCGCGTCAACCTGGGCTCTCTCGGCCAGCCAGTCACGGGCGAAACCGGCGCCTCGGCGGGCTCGTCGGCGCGCGGGCCGTGGAATGCGTGGATGAGCGGCGTCGGCGTCACCGGCAACGTGGATGGCAACGGCAACAGCAGTTCGTACTCCTATTCCGGCGGCGGCGGTGGCGTGGGCATCGACAAGCAGGTCGACCCCGACATCCTCGTCGGCATCGCCGCCGGCTATGCGAACACCAATGTCAGCACCCAGGGCGTCAACAGCAGCGGCACGGTGAATAGCTACCAGGGCGCGCTCTACGGCGCCTATACGCCCAACGCGCTCTATGTGCAGGGTCTTGCGGGCTATGCGTACAACGATGCCGCCATGACGCGGACGGTCAGCTTTCCCGGTGTCAACAGCACGGCCAACGGCAGCACATCGTCGAACCAGTTCTTCGGTGCGGTCGAAACCGGCTATGCGTTACCCGTGACGAAGGACACCAGCCTGACGCCGTTCTTGGGTCTGCAAGGCATGACCGCGAATCAGGCCTCCTTCACCGAGACCGGCGCGGGCGCGCTCAATCTGAGCGTCGACAGTCAGACGACCAACTCGGTGCGCAGCATCCTGGGCTTGCAGATCGATTACGACGCGAACATCGGCTTCACGGGCCCCCTCGCGCTCTTGGCCCGCGCGGGCTGGGCGCACGAATATGCCGACACGGCCCGGCCCACCACGGCCAGTTTCGCCGGCGCGCCAGGTTCGGGCTTCACCGTGGATGGGACGCAGATGGCGCGGAACAGCGCCATCATCGCACTCGGCGTCACGTCGAAGCTGACCCAGGCTCTATCCTTCCTTTTGCGCTACGATGGCGACGTGAATGGGGCCGACAACGCCCATGCCGTGACGGGGCGGCTCAGCCTGACTTGGTAGAAATTGAATTCGAGCGCGAGGTGCGTGATGCCTCAGTCCCCATCGCGCGACCACTTGCGGGTCGCCGCCGTGCGGCCCGGCTTCGAGCGCGGCGAGGCCAGCTTCAACGGCCCTGCCTTCGCGCCCCACCGCCACGACACCTACGCGCTCGGGGTCACGCAACGCGGCGTGCAGTGCTTCCGCTACCGGGGCGTCGAGACGCGCTGCCTCGCGGGCCAGGCCTTCGTGCTGCACCCGGACGAGCTGCATGACGGCCACGCCGGCACCGACGACGGCTTCACCTACCGCATGCTCTATCTCGAACCGGCACTGGTGCAGGACGCGCTGGAAGCGCCGCGCCGCCCGCTGCCCTTCCTGCACGGTGGCGTCTCGGCGGATGCGCGGCTGCTTGCCGTGCTCACTGCGGCGCTCGCCGAAGACGGCGCGCCCATGGAGGAGCTGCGTCTCGATTCCCATCTGGTCGAGATCGCGGAGGCGCTGGCCGCGCTCGACCCGTCATCCGCCACGCCGCGGCCGGATGCACCTTGCGCCCGCGCCGTGGCACGCGCGCGCGAATTCCTCGATGAACAGTTCGCGCACGCCGTCTCGTCGGCTTCATTAGAGCGCGCGACCGGCCTGTCACGCTTCACCCTCGCGCGTCACTTCCGTGCCTATCTCGGCACCAGCCCGCACCGTTATGTGGTGATGCGCCGCCTCGACCGTGCGCGTAGCCTGATGCGCGCCGGCGCATCGCTGGCCGATGCAGCCGCATCAAGCGGCTTCGCCGACCAAAGCCACATGACGCGACACTTCAAACGCGCCTATGGCGTCACACCCGCGCGCTGGCGCGACCTCGCGGCATAAGCTTCACCCGATCCGGATGCGCTTCAGGTAATCAGGCGCCGCGATGCCGGATTTCAGGCGCGGATCGTCCTCAGGCGCGCCGATCACCGTGCGCACGGGGATCACGCCGGCCCAGACGTCCATCGCGTAATCCTCTTCGTCGTCGTTGGGCGGGCCGCTGCGCGCTTTGGCGACCGCTTCCTCGATCTCCATGGCGACGACGGTGGTGCCTTTCAGCTCCTGACTCGTCGAGGGACGCAGCTCGTCCCAGCGTCCGGGGTGCAGCTTCTCGCTGAAGGCCAGGAGTGCCTTGTCCTTTTCCTTCTCGTCCTTGATCGCGTGCGCGGTGCCGAACGCGATCACCGAGCGGTAGTTCATCGAGCTGTGGAAGCCCGAGCGCGCCAGCACGAGCCCGTCGAGGAGTGAGGCGGTGAAGCAGACGGGCACGCCTTTCTCCACCGTGCGCAGCATCCGGCTCGCGGCCGAGCCGTGCCAGTACAGCATGTCCCCCTCGCGCCAGAAGGCGGTTGCCGTGACATAGGGCTGGCCTTCGATGACATAGCCGACATGGCACAGGATGGCCGCGTCCAGGATGGCGAACACACTTTCGCGGTCGTACTTGGCGCGCTGGTGCAGGCGCTTCACCGTGCTGCGGGCGGTGGGCGTGTAGGAATCCATGGCGCTGTCCTCCGGCGCGTGAAAAAGACGGTCGCGACGCTAGGCGGCGATTGGCCTGGAAGAAAGGTCCACTTCCGTGGAAACTATGGGGCCACTTGAGAACCGCTTCGGAGCCGCCCCGTGCCCGTCACCGCCCAATTCGCCATCGGCCTCGATGCGCGCCAGCCGCTCCAGCGCCAAGTCTATGACCAGCTTCGTGCGCTGATCCTGTCCGGCCGTGCCGGCAGCGGCGCGCGGCTGCCTTCGACGCGCGCGCTGGCGTCGGAGCTGTCCGTCTCGCGCAACACCATCGCCGCTGCCTACGACCAGCTTCATGCCGAAGGATTCCTGGTCGGTCACGTCGGCTCGGGCAGCTATGTGGCGCCCGACCTGCCGCGGCCGGAAGGTGCTGTCCCGCGCAAAACCCGTGCGCGCGCCGCCGGCCCTTCGCGCCGGGGCGCGGCGCTGGCGTCCCTGGCGCCCACGCGCGGCGCGCGCGCCCAGGCTTTCGTACCCGGCCTGCCGGCACTGGACGAATTTCCCTTCGCCCTCTGGTCGCGCTTTCTCGCCCGCGCTTGGCGTAGCCCCCAACGCGCATGGCTTGCCCATGGCGATCCGGCGGGCTTGCCCGAACTGCGCACGGCCATCGCATCGCACC
>CAYZFH010000015.1:0-25709 GCA_964477375.1 uncultured Rhizobiaceae bacterium
CGCCTTCCTTGATGTCGCGGTCGTCGCCGAAGATCACGACGCCGACATTGTCGGTTTCGAGGTTCAGCGCCATGCCGCGGATGCCACCGGGGAACTCGACCATCTCGCCGGCCTGGACCTTGTCCAAACCATAGACGCGGGCGACACCGTCACCGACGGAGAGAACCTGGCCCACCTCGGCGACATCGGCCTCGGTGCCGAAGTTCTCGATCTGGTCTTTGAGAATGGCGGAAATTTCGGCGGCGCGGATTTCCATTTACGCGACCCCTTTCATCGCAAGTTGGAGGCGCTGCAGCTTTGTGCGCAGCGAAGAATCAAACATGCGCGAGCCCACCCTTACGATGAGCCCGCCCAGAATGGATGGATCGACCTTGACGTCGAAAGCGACCTTGTCGCCCGCGATCGGTTTGAGGGCCTGGCCGAGGGCCTGCATCTCGCGCTCGGCCAAAGGCTGGGCGGTGCGGACTTCGACGGTGACTTCGCCGCGGCGGACGGCCAGCAGGCGCAGGAATGCATCGGCGATCTCGCCCAACGCCGCCAGGCGGCCGTTCTTGGCGACAACGCTCACAAAGCGGCTGACCAGATCGGTAACGCCGGCCTTGGACAGGATCGCGGCCATGGCTTTGGCCTGCTTGTCGCGCCCGATGATCGGGCTGGCGACCAGGCGGCGCAGATCGCCGCTGTCGTTCAGCAGCGATTTGACCGCTTTCAGGCTTTTAGCGACGTCGTCGAGCTGGTTTTTCGGCTCCGCGAGCTCATAGAGCGCGCCGGCATAGCGCGTCGCGACGGCCGATTGACCTGTTGCCTCGGTTGCCAACGGAAACAGTCCCCTTCAACCCCGGGATGACCGGGACAACCCGGCGCACTGATGGCGAGGATTGCCCGTTCGGGCCAGGAAAGCGGCCCGAAAAGCGGGGGTTACGTAACATGTTCATTAAGGGCTGGCAAGCCGCCGAAGATGGCGTTTTTCCTAAGCTTTTCCACATAGTTCCCGCATCCGCACGAAGCCGCGGAAGGGCGCTTCCGGCACCCTATTCTATAGGAAGCTGTAGGGGTCGATATCGACCTGGACGCGCACCCCCGTGGGCAGCTTCACGCCCGCGAGCCAGGCCCGCATCCGCCCGTGCAGATTGGCTTCCTTGCGCGCCTTGACCAGGAGGCGCCGCCGATGCCGGCCGCGCAGCATGGCGAAGGGCGCAGGCGCCGGGCCCAGGACCTCGATCCCCTCCCCCTTCGGCGCCGTCCGCCCCAACGCCCGGGCCACCTCGTCGACCGCCCGCCCATCGACGCCAGAAACGATCAGCGCGGCCAGGCGGCCGTAGGGCGGCATGAAATGCATGCGGCGCATCTCGCTCTCGGCGGCCAGAAACCCGTCCCGGTCGCCCGACAGCAGGGCCGCGATCACCGGATGGTCGGGCATATAGGTCTGCAGCAGCACCCGGCCCGGCCGTTCGGCCCGGCCAGCACGGCCCGCGACTTGGTTGAGAAGCTGGAAGGTGCGCTCCGACGCACGCAGATCGCCGCCCGCAAGGCCGAGATCGGCGTCGACCACGCCGACCAGTGTCAGCAATGGAAAGTGATGGCCCTTGGCCATGATCTGGGTGCCGATGACGATATCGAGCTCATGCTCGCGCACCTGACGCACCAGCTCTTCCGCCGCCGCCGGCGTCGCGACCGTGTCGCTGGCCATGATCGCAAGCCGCGCCTGGGGCATGACCGCCGCGACTTCCTCCGCCACACGCTCGACCCCCGGCCCGCACGCCGCCAGCGCATCGGCCGCCCCGCATTCGGGACAATTGCGCGGCGCGGCCATGGCGGTTCCGCAGTGATGGCACATGAGGCGGCCGGTCAGGCGATGCTCGACCATCCAGGCCGTGCAGTGCGGGCATTGGATGCGATGGCCGCAGGCGCGGCAGAGGGTGAGCGGCGCATAGCCGCGCCGGTTGAGGAACAACATGGCCTGCTCGCCTGACGCGACCGTTTCGGCCAAGGCTTGGCGCAGAACGGGCGACAGCCACGATTGGCGCGGCGGCGGGTCCTTGCGCATATCGATGGCGGCGATTTGCGGCAGGGTCGCACCGCCATGCCGCTCGGGCAGCTGCAGGCCGCGATAGCGGCCGGCCTCGACATTGGCCAGTGTTTCGAGCGAGGGCGTGGCCGATGCCAGCACGACGGGAATGGCGGAGGCGCGCGCGCGCACCACGGCCATGTCGCGCGCGTGATAGGCGACGCCGTCTTCCTGCTTGTAGGACTGGTCGTGCTCCTCGTCGGCGACGATCAGGCCCAGGTTCGCGAAGGGCAGGAACAAGGCGCTGCGCGCGCCGACCACGACGCTGGCCGCCCCTTCGGCGACCGCGCGCCAGGTGGCGCGGCGCTGGGACGAGGTCAGGTCGGAATGCCATTCAGCGGGTGGCGCACCGAAGCGCGCGCGGAACCGCTCCAGCCACTGCGCGGTCAGCGCGATCTCGGGCAGAAGCACCAGCACCTGGCGGCCCCGGCGCAACGCGGCAGCGATGGCCTCGAAATAAACCTCGGTCTTGCCGGAGCCCGTGACGCCGTCGAGCAGCGCGACGCCAAAGGCGTCCGTTTCGACCATTTCGATCAGGGCGCGCGCGGCTTCCTGCTGGGCGCCCGAAAGTGTCGGGCCCGGATGGTCGGGATCGGGCGAACCGGCGATCAGGCGGGGCGGCAGCATGACGGGTTCGATCAGGCCCGCGTCGGCCAGGCCCTTCACGACGCCCACGCTGACGCCCGCCTCGCGCGCCAATTCCGCCGGCTGGCGGGGCGGTCCGTCGGCCAGCACGGCCAGCACGCGCTTGCGCGCATCGGTCAGGCGTACATCGTCGCGCACGGAACCCCGGCGATAGGCCAGGATCGGGCGCGGCGGATCGAGTGCCGCCGAAACGCTCATGGCCATGCGCAAAACCGCGCCCGGCGGCGACAGCGTGTAGGCCGCGACCCATTCGACCGTCTTGCAGACGGCTTGCGGCATCGGCGGCGCGTCGATGGGACCAACCACGTCCCTGAGCTTTTCCGGCGCAACCTCACCGGTGCCGGCGCCCCAGACGACACCCAGCTCCTCGCGCCGCCCCAATGGCACGACGACGAAGTCGC
This sequence comes from uncultured Rhizobiaceae bacterium, assembly GCA_964477375.1. Taxonomy (GTDB): domain Bacteria; phylum Pseudomonadota; class Alphaproteobacteria; order CADEGL01; family CADEGL01; genus CADEGL01. The sequence goes on from CAYZFH010000015.1 coordinate 3,115, forward strand.
CTTGTTGCAAGGTCATGCCGTCCGGCACGCGGTAGTCGTAGGCCCCGGCCAGCGGCAAAGGCAGCAGCACCTGGACCTCGCACGGACCCGCGAAGCGCGCGGGCGGATTTTGCGCGTCGGGTGCGGGTCTCGAACTGGTCTCGGAGTCGGGCATCGGCTATACACTAGATAAGGATCGCCGAAGGCTCTACGGCAACCGGGATGGATCGTCCCCGAGCTTCCATCCCGCCCGACGCCCGGCTGTGCGATCGCGAATTTTGCACGGGGACGAACGCATGAAATTCTTCATCGACACCGCCGACACCAAGGACATCCGCGACCTCGCGTCCTCCGGTCTGGTCGACGGCGTCACCACCAACCCCTCGCTGATCGCCAAGACCGGCCGCAAGTTCGTCGACGTGGTGGCGGAAATCTGCGCCATCGTGCCCGGCCCCGTCTCGGCCGAGGTGGCGGCAACCGATTTCGACACGATGCTGAAGGAAGGCCGCCACTTGGCCAAGATCGCCAAGAACGTGGCGGTCAAGGTTCCCCTCACGGTCGACGGGCTGAAGACCTGCAAGGCGCTGTCGTCGGACGGCGTGATGGTGAACGTGACGCTGTGCTTCTCCGCCGCCCAGGCCATCCTGGCGGCCAAGGCTGGCGCCAGCTTCATCTCGCCCTTCGTCGGCCGCCTGGACGATGTGGGCGCCTCGGGCATGGCGCTGATCCAGGAGATCTGCACGATTTACCGCCAGTACCCCGCGTTCAAAACCGAGGTGCTGGTGGCTTCGATCCGCAATCCGACGCATGTGGTCGACGCGGCCAAGATGGGCGCCCATGTCTCGACCCTGCCGCCCAACGTGCTGCGCCAGCTTTACGCCCATCCGCTGACGGACAAGGGCCTGGCCGCATTCCTGGCCGACTGGGCCAAGACCGGACAGTCCATCTTGGACGACCAGCCAGAGGAACGACGGGCCGTTGCAAAAGCCGGATGACACCAAGACGGCCCCCAAGGCCGTCCTGACCGCGCAACAGGTGGCGGACTACCTGCGCCGCCATCCGGATTTTCTTGCCCAGCATCCGGAGCTTCTGACCGGCGCGGTGCAAGGCGCGCCGGTGCGCGCCGACGGCGCCGTCGACATGCAGCATTTCCTGTTGAAGCGCACCCAAGGCGAGTTGCGCGCGCTGCAGGACGCCCACGCCGATCTGGTTTCGACCAGCCGCGCCAATCTGACCAGCCAGAATCGCATCCATCAGGCCGCGCTTGCCCTGTTGGCCGCGCCGGGTTTCCCGCAATTGCTCGAAGCCGTCACGACGGACCTTGCCGTCCACCTGGAAGTCGACGCCGTGGCGCTGTGCGTCGAGGCCGTGGAGGGCGCGCCCAACCGCGTACCCATGGGCGGCATCTCGATCCTGAAGCCGGGGACGGTCGATCACATGTTGGGCGTAGGACGCGAATCGCTGCTGCGCCCCTATGTCTCGGGCGAGCGCGCGCTGTTCGGGCCCTCCGCCGGCCTCGTGCGTTCGGACGCGCTGCTGCGCCTCGATCTCGGCAGCCGCGCGCCGCACGGCATCCTGGCCTTCGGTTCGCGCAATGAAGGCCGCTTCCAGCCGGGCCAGGGCATCGACCTTCTCACCTTCCTGGCCGGTATCCTGGCGCTGGCGATCCGCTCGTGGCTCGACCTGCCGGAGTGATCCGCTTTAATGCGGCGGCCGATCTGGCCGCGGCGATCGACGGCTGGCGCGACTGGCTTTCCCACGAACGGCGCGCGTCCGACCACACGCTGGCCGGCTATGGCCGCGATCTCTCAAGCTTCCTCGACGCGACGGCCGAACATCTCGGTGGGCCGCCATCCCTGGCGGATTTGGCCGCGATGCGCGCGGCGGATTTCCGCGCCTGGCTGGCACGCCGCACGGGCGAGGGCCTGGCGCGCGCATCGCTCGCGCGGGCGCTTTCCACCGTGCGCGGATTCTTCCGCTATCTCGAACGCAACGGGTTGGCCTCGAACGGCCAGATCACGACGCTGAAGACGCCGCGTCTGCCGCGCGCCGTGCCGCGCCCGCTGGCGCCGGACGATGCCTTTGCACTAATCGCCGAAGCGGAAGCCTTGGACGCGCGACCGTGGGTCGCCAAGCGTGACCTGGCCCTGTTCGCACTTCTATACGGTTGCGGCCTGCGCGTGGGCGAAGCGCTGTCGCTTAATCACGACCAAGCGCCCAAAGGCGAGACCGTGACGGTGCGCGGCAAAGGCAACAAGCAACGCATGGTCCCCGTGCTGCCGGCCGTGCGCACGGCCGTCATGGATTATCTAAAGGAATGCCCCTTCCCCTCCGACGGCGACGGACCGCTCTTCTATTCCGTGCGCGGCAAACGCCTGAACGCGCGCGAGGTGCAGCTCCGGATGCAGAAACTGCGCGCGCTCCTCAACCTGCCCGACACGGCCACGCCGCACGCGCTGCGTCATAGCTTCGCGACGCATCTGTTGGCCGGCGGCGCGGACCTGCGCGCGATCCAGGAGTTGCTGGGCCACTCATCGCTCTCGACCACGCAGCGCTATACCGACGTGGCGGACGAGCAGCTTCTGCGGGTGCACCAGATGGCGCACCCGCGCGCGAAGAGCTAAGCGAAAAAATCAGAAGGGCCGGTCGCCCGCGACCGTGGTGCGGTGCATGCGCCGGTGCATGTCGGCATCGTAGTCGATGACGACGTAGTGCATCGTCGCGCGCTGGTCCCACATGACCAGATCGTCCACGTTCCAGCGGTGACGATAGATGTGCTCGTGCTGGGTGGCGTGATTGACCAGGTAGTCCAGGATCGGCTGCGTCTCTTCCTCCGTCATGTCGATGAAGTTGATGACGAAGGACGGATTGACGAACAGCGCCTTGCGACCCGTCTCCGGATGCGTGCGGATCGCCGGATGGATCACCGGCGGCGGAATTTCCTTGATCGGCACGTTGTAGCTTTTGGCGTTATTGCGCCGCTGCAGCCGCGCCGCCGAATGCATGGCCTTCAGCGGATCGAGCATCGCGCGCATGCCGTCCGACAGCGTGTCGTAGGCCTTGTACATGTTGCAGAACATGGTATCGCCGAAGCCTTCGTCGATGGCGCGGCAATAGAGCATGCCGAGCTTGGGCGGCACCTCCTTGAACGTCATGTCGGTGTGCCAGACGTCGTTGCGGCCATTGAAGAACTGGCCGGCCTTGTGCTCCAGCACAAGAATGTCGCGATAGCCTTCCATCTCGGCGCTGCGATAGAGCGGATGGGGCTGGATCTCGCCGAACGTCTTGGTGAAGGCGATCTGCTGGTCGTTCGAGATCGTCTGTTTCGGGAAGACCAGCACGAGATGCTCGAGGAACGCGCTGTTCAATTCCGCGCGCAGCTCGTCATCCATCGGCGCCGCCAGATTGACGCCCGTGATCTCCGCGCCCAAGGCGCCGCACATGCGCCGCAGCTTGAAACGCTTGTAGGACGTGGTGGGAACGCGCCGCTCGATCGTGTCCATGGCGACCTCTCGTAAATCCGCAGACGGAGGGAAAGCTTACGCCTTTCGCCCGCTGCGCGCGAGCAGGGCCACCAGGGCCGCGCCCACGATGCACATGACGGCCGAGCCCGCGAAGGCCAGCCCCCAGGCGTTCACGCTGTGTCCCCCGCCCGCGTGGTCGAGCACGTAGCCGAAGGCCAGCGGACCCAGGAAGCCTCCCAGGAAACCGAGGCAGGAATGGAGCGCCATGGTGGCGCCGCGCCGCTCCGGTTCCGCCACCTGCACCGTGCCCGCGGTAACCGAGCTGGCGTTGCAGCCGATCAGGATGCCGAACACGGACGCCACTGCCAGCACCGCGACATAGGAGGAATCGGCCAGATAGCCCAGCGGCACGCCGGCGACGGTGGCGGCGATAAAGAAGATCACCATCACGCGCACGGCGCCGTGTTTGATCGCCATCTCATTGCCCAGGATGGTGGAGGGCAGACCCAGAAGATTCATGATCGCGGCGCAGGTGACCGCGCTCCAGACCAGCCCGCTCTCGCCCTGCAGCCCGCCGGAGAATTCCAGGAACGCGACCATCCAGGACCGGTTGGCCGACAGAACCCAGACCACGACCAGATAGGCCAGCATGAAGCCGAGCGCCGCGCGGTTGCGCAGCACCGGGCGAAAATCGAGCACGGCCAGAGGGCTGGTCTTGGGGCCGGGTTTGGGCGGTGTCGCGGGTACGACAAAAAGGATGACGAGCAGCGCAATCACGGCGGATACGCCGCCGAGGCCAAAGGCCCAGCGCCAATCCATCACATTCTCGATCACGCCGACGAAGACGAAGGACAGGCTGGATGAGGCCGAATAGGCCGCCGTGTAGATGCCGACCACGCGCGCGCGCTTCTCGTCGCTGGTGCGATCGGACAGCATCTTGAGGCCGGGCATGTAAGTGCCCGCCAAACCGATACCGCCCAGCGCGCGGAAGGCGAAGGCCGACCAGAACCCGTCGGCGAAGACCGCATAGCCGAGCGAAGAGGCCGCGCTCAATGCCATGGCGGCCAGGTAGATGCGCCTGGGATCGACACGATCGGTCATGCTGACCAGGAACGGCACAGCCAGCGTATAGCCCGCGAAGTAGATGCCGCTGATCCAGCCCGCTTCGGCGTTGGTCAGGCTCCACATGCGGATGAAGTCGGGCAGGATCGCGGCCACACCGGCATAGCTGGCCATGCTCAGCACTTCGGCCACGCAGACGGCGACCAGGATGCGCATGTTGATCATGCCGCGCCGCGCCGTTCGCCTTCGCGCGGCGCGAGCCACGCCAGCGCCAAGGGCCCGAGCGCCACGCCCAGCCCCATCGCCGCGAAGCCAAGACCCCAGGCCAAGAGGCTTTCATTACCGCCGGCAACGTCGAGCACCACGCCGAAGAACAGCGGGCCGAAGAACGAAGTGGCGAAACCGACCGCCGAATGCACGGCCATGACGGCGCCGCGATTCTCGGGCGTCGCGGCGGCGACCGCGCCCGCCGTGACGGTCGCGGAATCGCCCGTGACCAGAACGCCGTAGACCATCAGCAGCGCGACGACCAGCACATAGGGCAGGAACGCGGTGAAACCGATGACGAGCGAGACCGCGGCGGATGCCAGCATCACCACGCTGGCGGTACGCCGCCGGCCGAAGCGCACAGCCAGCTCATTGCCCAGGATCGAGGCCGGTACGCCGAGAAGATTGATCACGGCGGCCGTCGCGGTCGCGCTCCAGATCGTGGCGCCAGGCGACTGCAGCGCGGCGCTGAAGGTCAGGAACGCGACGAACCAGGCGCGGAAGCCAAGTAGCTCCCAGCAATGCGCGCCATAGGCCAGCACATAGGCCATGGCCGCGCGGTTGCGAAACACGGGCCGGAAATCGAGGAAGCGCCCCGCCGACGCCGTGCGCGGAGCCGGGGTGTGGGGCGCGAAGGTGAAGGCGACGATCGCGAACGCCACCATCGACCCCACGGCCGCCGCGGCGAAGGCCCAGCGCCAGGGCGCGAAATCCGCCACCACGCCGGCCATCCAGATCGACAAGCTTGAGCCGAGGCCGAAGCTCGCCGTGTAGAAGGCGACCATGCGCGACTGATTCTTGGCCTCGACCCGGTCGGTCAGCATCTTGAGGCCGGGCATGTAGGTGCCCGCCAGCGCCACACCGGCCAGCGTGCGCAGGATCAACGCCGACCAGAACCCGTTCGCGAGTAGCGCGAAGGCCGCGAGTGCGACGGCGCCGAGTGCTGCAGACGCCATATAGACCCGGCGCGCATCCATGCGGTCGGTCAGCCCGGCCAGGATCGGCACCGCCACGGCATAGCCGCCGTAATAGATGCCGCTGATCCAACCGGCCTCGGTGTTCGACAGGCCCCAGACATCGAAGAACAGCGGCACCAGCGCCGGAAACGTGCCGATGCCGGCCAGGCTGAAGATATGCGCGCAGCACGCGGCCGTGACGAGTTGCCTGCCGGCGAGACTACGCATGGCTCACGACCACTGGCGCCGCCACCAGGCACCGACACGCGCGATGCGCATGTCCAAATAGCCTTCGGCCCGTTCGATGCGCGGGCGCATGGCGGGAAAGCGATTCAGCAGCCATTCCCGCTTGCGGTGCGCCCATTCCAGTTCGTGCGAGAGAAGCCATAGGCCGATGGCGATGAAGAGAATGCCTTGCAGGAACGGCAGCACGAGACCCGCGATGCCGAGAACCAGGAAGATCCAGCCAAAGACCAGCTTAAGCCAATGCGCGCGGCGCTTTGGCCCGCCTTTGTCCGAATCTCCGTTCACGCCGCCACTCTAGGCCAGCCGCCGCGCCCGTGCGAACCGCAAAGGGCGCAATGCGCTACGCGTCTCAGATATGGATCGGACGTCCGTCGACCGCGAGCGCCGCTTCCTTTACGGCCTCGTTATAGGTCGGATGGGCATGACAGCTGCGCGCGATGTCCTCAGCCGCGCCGCCGAATTCCATGGCCAAGGTGCACTCGTGGATCACGGTGCCGGCATCCGGCCCCATGATGTGGACGCCCAACACACGGTCGGTCTTCGCATCGGCCAGGATCTTCACCAGACCGTCGGTCTCGCCCGTGGCCTTGGCGCGCGAATTGGCCAGGAATGGAAACTTGCCGACCTTGTATTCGGTCTTGGCGTCCTTCAACTGCTCCTCGGTCTTGCCGACGGAAGCGACTTCCGGCCAGGTGTAGACCACGCCCGGGATGAGGTCGTAATCGATATGGCCTTTCACGCCGGCCATGCGCTCGACCGCGACCGTGCCTTCGTCCTCGGCCTTGTGCGCCAGCATGGGGCCGGGCCGCACATCGCCGATGGCATAGATGCCCGGCACGTTGGTCTGGAATTCGTGGTCGGTCTGGACGAAGCCGCGCTTGTCGAGCGCTACGCCGAGCTTATCCAAGCCCAGCCCTTCCGTGTTCGGACGGCGGCCGATGGATAGCAGCACCACGTCGGCCTCGAGCGTCTCGGAAGCCCCGCCCGCGGCGGGCTCGACGGTGACGGCGACGCCCTTGGCGTTCGCTTTCGCCGAGGTGACTTTCGCGCCCAGGCGGAAGGTGAAGCCCTGTTTCTGCAGCACGCGCTGGAACTGCTTGGCGATCTCGCCGTCCATGCCGGGCGTGATGCGGTCGAGATACTCGACCACCGTGACCTTGGCGCCGAGCCGCGCCCAGACCGAGCCCATCTCGAGCCCGATATAGCCCGCGCCGATCACGACCAGATGGCCGGGCACCTTATCGAGCGACAGAGCGCCGGTCGACGTGACGATTTTCTTCTCGTCCACTTCGACGCCGGGCAAGGGCATCGATTCGGAACCGGTCGCGATCAGGATACGCTTCGCAGTCAGCGTGCGCGCGCCGCTCTTCGCATCGGTCACTTTCACTTGGCCCACAGCCGGGATCGTGGCCGTACCGGCGACCCACTCGATCTTGTTCTTCTTGAACAGGAAGGCGATGCCCTTTGTGAGCGTGTCCACCACCTTGTCCTTGCGCGCCATCATGGCGGGCAAATCAAGTTCGATGCCCGCCACCTTGATGCCGTGCTCGGCGAAGGAATGCTTGGCGTCGTGGAATTTTTCCGACGAGTGCAGCAGCGCCTTGGACGGGATACAGCCGATGTTGAGGCAGGTGCCGCCAAGCGCGGCACGCTTTTCAACGCACGCCACCGACATGCCGAGCTGGGCCGCGCGGATCGCGGCCACGTAGCCGCCCGGGCCCGAACCGATCACCACCAGATCGAAGGAATCAGCCATGGCCCGAACCTTTCGCCGTCACATATCCAGCATGATGCGCTGGGGATCCTCGAGGCATTCCTTGATACGCACCAGCACGCTGACGGCCTCGCGCCCGTCGACGATGCGGTGGTCGTAGGACAGCGCCAGATACATCATCGGGCGCGCCTCGATCTTGCCGCCGATGACGATGGGCCGTTCCTGGATCTTGTGCATGCCCAGGATGCCCGACTGCGGCGGATTCAAGATCGGCGTCGACAACAGTGAGCCGTACACGCCACCGTTCGAGATGGTGAAGGTGCCGCCGGTCAAATCCTCGATGGCGAGCTTGCCGTCGCGCGCCTTCTGGCCAAGCGCCGCCACGGTCTTCTCGATGCCCGCGAAGGAAAGCTGGTCCGCGTCGCGCAAGACCGGCACGACCAGACCCTGCGGCGTGCCGACCGCGACGCCGATGTCGTAGTAGTTCTTGTAGACGATATCGTCGCCGTCGATCTCGGCGTTCACCGCCGGGAATTCCTTGAGTGCCACGATCGCGGCCTTCACGAAGAAGGACATGAAGCCGAGGCGCACGCCGTGCTTCTTCTCGAACGTCTCGCGGTAATGAAGGCGCGCCTCGTTCACCTTGGTCATGTCCACCTCGTTGAAGGTGGTCAGCATGGCCGCCGTGTTCTGGGCCTCCTTCAGCCGCTCGGCGATGCGCTTGCGCAGACGCGTCATGCGCACGCGCTCCTCACGCGCGGCCTGGGCCCGCGGGCCGGACGGCGCCGAAGGCTGGGGCGCGGCCGGCGCTTGCGGGGCCTTGGCGCCGCTTTCCATGCGCGACAGCACATCGCCCTTGGTCAGACGGCCGTCCTTGCCGCTGGCCGGAATCGTCTTGGGATCGAGCTTGTTCTCCTCGACCAGCCGCTGCACGGAGGGTGCGAGTTTCGCATCGCCCGCGGCGGGCTTGGCGGCGGGCTGCGGCGCGGCCGGCTTCGGTGCCTCCGTCTTGGCGGGCGCGGGCTTGGCAGCCGTGGCAGCACCGCCCTCGCCGATCGAGCCCAGAAGCGCGCCGACGGCGACGTTCTCGCCCTCGGGCACCTTGATCTCGGCCAGCGTACCGGCGGCCTTGGCGTTGACCTCGACCGTGACCTTGTCGGTCTCGAGCTCGACCAGCGGCTCGTCCATCTCGACGTGCTCGCCGACCTTCTTGAACCAGCGCGCGACCGTCGCTTCCTTCACGGATTCGCCAAGCGTGGGAACGGTGATGTCCGTTGCCATCGTTACCTCTCCACATGCGACCGCGCCGCCGAACGGCGCGGCGTCGTCAGATCGTCAGTGCCTCTTTGACCAGCGTCTGCTGTTCGTGGGCGTGGCGCTTGCCGCTGCCCGACGCGGGTGAAGCCATTTCGTGGCGTCCGACATAGCGCGGGCGCTTCGCCTTGGTGCCGGCCTCGGCCAGCACCGGCTCAAGCCGCGGCTCGACGAAGGTCCAGGCGCCCATGTTCTTGGGCTCTTCCTGGCACCAGACCACGTCTGCGTTGGGGAAGCGCTTCAACTCGGTGGCCAGCACCTGCGCCGGGAACGGATAGAGTTGTTCCACGCGCAGGAGATAGACCGGCTGCTGCGGCCCCATCTGCGCGCGCGCTTCGAACAGGTCGTAGTAAACCTTGCCCGAGCACAAGACGACGCGCTTGATGTCCTTGTCGGGTGCCGGATCGCCGCGGTCGACCAGGATGCGATGGAACGTCTTGCCCGGACCCATCGCGTCCAGCTTCGACACCGCCAGCTTGTGACGCAGTAGCGACTTGGGCGTCATCACGATCAGCGGCTTGCGGAAGTCGCGGCGCATCTGGCGGCGCAGCGCGTGGAAATAGTTGGCCGGCGAGGTGATGTTCACCACCTGCATGTTGTCTTCGGCACAGAGCTGCAGATAGCGCTCGAGCCGCGCGGAGGAATGCTCCGGCCCCTGCCCTTCGTAGCCGTGCGGCAGCAGCATGACGAGGCCCGACATGCGCAGCCATTTGGATTCGGCCGAGGAGATGAACTGGTCGATGATCACCTGCGCGCCGTTGGCGAAATCGCCGAACTGCGCCTCCCACAGGACCAACGCCTTGGGCTCGGCCAGGCTATAGCCGTATTCAAAACCCAGCACGGAGGCTTCCGCGAGCGGGCTGTCGATGATCTCGATCGGCGCCTGGCCGTCCTTGATATGCGCGATGGAGACGTATTTCTCTTCGTTCGTCTGGTCGATCAGCACCGCATGGCGCTGCGAGAAGGTGCCGCGGCCGCTGTCCTGGCCGGACAGGCGCACGGGCGTTCCCTCGGCGCAGAGCGTGCCGAACGCAAGCGCCTCGGCGGTCGCCCAATCGATGCCCTCGCCCGATTCGATCGCCTTCAGGCGCGCCTGGACGATGCGCACGACCTTGCGGTTGGCATCGAACCCTTCGGGGATCGTGCAAATCTTGCGGCCGATCGCGCGCAGCTCGTCGAGCGGCACGGCCGTCTCGCCGCGCCGGTCATCGGCGGACGCGAGACGCATCCCGCTCCAGGCGCCTTCCAGCCAATCGGCCTTGTTGGGCTTGTAGGTCTTGGCGATCTCGAACGCCTTGTCCAATTCCGAGAAGCGCTCAGTGACCAGGCCTTCGGCGCCGGCTTCGTCGATCACGCCTTCCTGCACCAGACGCTTGGCATAGATCTGGCGCGTGGTCGGATGCGCCGCGATCTTCCGGTACATGATCGGCTGGGTGAAACTCGGCTCGTCGCCTTCGTTGTGACCGTGGCGGCGATAGCAGAACAGGTCGATCACCACGTCCTTGTGGAACTTCTGGCGGAAGTCGGTCGCCAAGCGCGCCACGCGCAAAACCGCTTCCGGATCGTCGCCGTTGACGTGGAAGATCGGCACCTGAATCGCCTTCGCGATATCCGAGCAGTAGGGCGAAGAACGTCCGGCCGAAGGCGACGTCGTGAAACCGATCTGGTTGTTGATGATCAGGTGGATCGTGCCGCCGGTGCGATAGCCCTTGAGGTCCGAATAGCCCAGCACCTCGGCCACCAACCCTTGGCCCGCGAACGCCGCATCGCCATGGATCAACAGGCCCATGGTGCGCTCGCGCGCCACATCGCCCTTCTGCGTCTGTTTGGCGCGCACGCGGCCCATGACGACAGGGTCGGCAGCTTCCAGATGCGACGGATTGGCCTGGAGCGATAGATGGATTTTCCGGCCCGCGATCTCGCGGTCGGAGGACGTGCCCAGATGGTATTTCACGTCGCCCGAACCCTGGACGTCCTCCGGGTTCGCCGAGTTGCCCTCGAATTCCGAGAAGATGGCCTGGAACGGCTTGCGCATCACGTTGGCCAAGACGTTCAGGCGGCCACGATGGGCCATACCCAACACGACCTCTTCCACGCCGTGTTTCGCCGCACACTCGAGTACGGCCTCGAGCGCCGGGATGCTCGATTCACCGCCGTCGAGGCCGAAACGCTTGGTGCCGGTGTAGCGCTTGTCGAGGAACTGCTCGAAGGTCTCGGCGACGGTCAGCTTCTTCAGGATCCACTTCTTCTCGTCGGCCGAGAGCGGCGGATCGTAGGGCGCGGCTTCCGCGCGCTCCTGGATCCAATCCTTCTGCTCGGGATCCTGAATGTGCATGTATTCGATGCCGATCGTGCCGCAATAAGCGGCGCGCAGGCGGGCGATCAATTCGCGCAAGGTGGCCGTCGCCACGCCGACCGCGTCATAGACGAAGATCGGGCGGTCGTAGTCGGCGTCGGTGAAGCCGAGCGTCTTTGGGTGCAGTTCGGGATGCTCGTGCTTGACCTCAAGGCTGAGCGGATCGAGCGTCGCCTCCAGATGGCCGCGCACGCGGTAGGAGCGGATCAGGATGCGCGCGCGAATCGAATCGAGACAGGCCGCGTGAACCTGTTCGGCGGTGACGCCGCCCTTGGCCGCGGCGGGCGCCATAGCACCATTCGTCTTCGCGCCGATGACGGCGGAATCGCGCGGGGCCCAACTGGCGCCACGGCTGTCGAGAAGAAGGGTGCGGGAATCGTCGTCCAGATCTTTGAAGAAATCCGCCCAGCCCGAATCCACCGAGCCCGGATCGTTCAGATAGCGCCCATAAAGCTCCGCGATGAAGGTCGCGTTGGCGCTGTTCAGCAGCGAGTCGCGATCTACCGCCATCGTCGTACGTCCATGCGAATGGAGGAGCGCATGCGGCTCAGCCCTTCAGCGCCTCGACCATGGTGGCGCCCAGCGCCGCCGGCGAATCGGCGACCTTGATGCCCGCGGAACGCATAGCCTCGATCTTGTCGTCGGCGCCACCCTTGCCACCCGCGATGATCGCGCCGGCATGGCCCATGCGGCGGCCCGGAGGTGCGGTGCGGCCGGCGATGAAGCCAACGACCGGTTTCTTTTTCTTGCTGGCCTTAAGGAACGCAGCCGCGTCCTCCTCGGCCGAACCGCCGATCTCGCCGATCATGATGATGCCCTGGGTCTCGTCATCGCCCAGGAACAACTCCAGGCAGTCGATGAAGTTCATGCCACCGACGGGATCGCCGCCGATGCCGATGCAAGTGGTCTGGCCGAGGCCCGCGGCCGTCGTTTGTCCAACGGCTTCATAGGTCAGCGTGCCGGAGCGCGAAACGATACCGATCTTGCCGCGCTTGTGGATGTGGCCCGGCATGATGCCGATCTTGCATTCGTCGGGCGTGATAACGCCGGGGCAGTTGGGACCGACCAGGCGCGAGCCCGAGTTCGCCAAGGCGCGCTTCACGCGCACCATGTCGATGACCGGAATGCCCTCGGTGATGCAGACGATCAGCGGCAGCTTGGCATCCAGCGCTTCGAGGATCGCATCCGCCGCGAAGGGCGCCGGCACATAGATCACGCTGGCCGTGGCACCCGTCTTCTTCGTCGCATCCGCGACCGTGTCGAAGACCGGCAGGTTCAGATGCTTCGTGCCGCCTTTGCCGGGCGTCACGCCGCCGACCATCTTGGTGCCGTAGGCGATAGCCTGCTCGGAATGGAACGTGCCCTGCGCGCCGGTGAAGCCCTGGCAGATGACCTTGGTGTCCTTGTCGATCAGAACCGACATCAGGCGGCCTCCTTCACGGCCTTGACGACCTTTCCGGCGGCATCCGCCAGGTCGTCCGCGGCCAGGATCTTGAGGCCCGATTCGGCCAGGATTTTCTTGCCTTGCTCCATGTTCGTGCCGACCAGGCGCACGACCAAAGGCACCTTAAGCGCCAATTCACGCGCCGCGGCCACGACGCCTTCGGCGATCACGTCGCACCGGACGATGCCGCCGAAGATATTGACCAGGATGCCCTTCACGTTCTTGTCGGTCAGAATCAGCTTGAACGCGACCGTGACGCGCTCTTTCGTCGCGCCGCCGCCAACGTCCAGAAAGTTGGCCGGTTCGCCGCCATAGAGCTTGATGATGTCCATCGTCGCCATGGCCAGGCCCGCGCCATTGACCATGCAGCCGATATTGCCGTCGAGCTTCACGTAATTGAGGTTGTGCTTGCCGGCTTCGAGTTCGGTCGGATCGATCTCGTTCTCGTCGGCCAGCGCCTCGACGTCCTTATGCCGGTACAGCGCGTTGTCGTCGAAGTTCATCTTGGCGTCGAGCGCGATCACATCGCCCTTGCCGGTGATGACCAGCGGATTGATCTCGAGCAGGCTCGCGTCCAATTCGGTGTAGGCGCGATAAAGTGCGTGCAGGAACTTGGTCGCCGACTTCACCTGGTCGCCTTCCAGGCCCAGCGCATAGGCGATGCGGCGCGCGTGGAACGGCTGCATACCGGCGGCGGGATCGACGGCGACGCGGACGATCTTCTCCGGCGTCTTGTGGGCAACCTCTTCGATATCCATGCCGCCTTCGGTCGAAGCCATGAAGGTGATGCGGCTGGTCTGGCGGTCGAGAAGCACGCCGAGATAGAGCTCGCGCTTGATGTCGCAGCCTTCCTCGATATAGACGCGCTTCACGATGCGGCCCTGCGGGCCCGTCTGGTGCGTGACCAGGTTCATGCCCAGCATCTTCTTGGCCGCAGCGGCGACGTCGTCGACCGACTTCACCACTTTCACGCCGCCGGCCTTGCCGCGGCCGCCCGCGTGGATCTGGGCCTTCACGACCCAAACCGGGCCGCCCAATTCCTTGGCCACCGCGACGGCTTCTTCCGCCGTGAAGGCCGCGCGGCCCCGGGGAACCGCGACGCCGAAGCGCGCCAGCAGTTCCTTCGCCTGATGCTCATGGATATTCATGCGGTCTCGCTATGACGATGTGTCGGGAAACGGCGGCGGCTGCGTCAGGCCTTCTTCTCAGCCAGGATGCGCTTGGAGGCCTCGACCAGACCCTGCACCGATGCGACGGAGTGGTCGAACATCTTCTTCTCTTCCGCCGACAGCTTGATCTCGACGATGCGCTCGACACCGCCCGCGCCGATCACGACCGGCACGCCGACATAGAGGCCCTTCACGCCGTATTCGCCGTTGAGCTGCGCCGCGCAGGGCAGGACGCGCTTCTTGTCGCGCAGATAGGACTCGGCCATCTCGATAGCGGAGGCCGCCGGCGCGTAGAACGCGGAGCCGGTCTTGAGCAGGCCGACGATCTCGGCGCCGCCGTCGCGCGTGCGCTGGACGATCTTGTCCAACTTCTCCTGGGTGGTCCAACCCATGGCGACGAGATCCGGCAGCGGGATGCCGGCAACCGTCGAATAACGCACCAGCGGCACCATCGTGTCGCCGTGGCCGCCCAGCACGAACGCGGTGACGTCCTTGATCGAGACCTTGAACTCATCGGCCAGGAAATGGCGGAAGCGCGCGGAGTCGAGCACGCCGGCCATGCCGACCACGTGGCTCGCGGGCAGGCCGGTCACCTCGCGCATGACCCACACCATGGCGTCGAGCGGGTTGGTGATGACGATGACGAAGGCCTTGGGGCAATGGCGCTTGATGCTTTCGCCCACCGTCGCCATGACGTTGGCGTTGATGCCGATTAGATCGTCGCGGCTCATGCCCGGCTTGCGCGGCACGCCCGCGGTCACGATGACCACGTCGGCGCCGGCCATGGCGGCATAGTCGGTGGAGCCGGTGACGCCGGCGTCGAAGCCGATGACGGGTGCCGCCTGCGCGATGTCCAGCGCCTTGCCCTTGGGCATCCCCTCGGTCTGCGGGATGTCGATCAGCACCACGTCGCCGAATTCCTTCAAGCCCGCCAGCAATGCGAGCGTGCCGCCGATTTGACCCGCGCCCACGAGCGCGATCTTGTTCCGTGCCATGTCGGGCTCCCGCCTCTTCGATCCGTGCAGATATTTATATGGTGAGGACGTGCTGCAATGCACATCTTCGCCCGCTCGCCGCCGGAAGCGCGATACCGGTTTCCAGGGGTCGGGGCGGGCCGTAGGTAGCCGTATTCTCCCATAAACGCAAGGGTTTGGGGGTGGTCGGCCGGGTTACGGCCCCCTTCCCGGACCGCTATGATCTTCATACCCCCATGACGACAGCGTGACGCTCGCGCCATGACGCCGATCGAATTCCTCTACCGGGGCGCCCGGCGCGACCCCCAGGCCATAGCGGTCGGCTTCCATGCCGAGACCCTGACCTATGCCCAACTGGTCCGACGGGTCGATGCGCTGGCCGCCGCTTTCTGGGCGGTCGACCCCACGCCCCAGTCGCGGGTGGGCGTCTGCGGCTTCAACACGCCGGAACACCTGATCGCGCTCTTGGCCACCCTGGCCGCGGGCAAGGTGTGGGTCGCGCTGAACCCCATGAACGGGCGGGCGGAGCTCGATTCCTTCATCGCGGCGACCCGGCCCTCGATCATCGTGGCCGACCAGGATTGCCTCGACCGGTTCACCCCCGGCGAGGCCAAGGTGGTCCTGGGCCGTCCGAACGGCGCCCCCAGGGACGGCGACGCGCGGCTTCACGACCTGATCGCCCGTCACGACGGCGATGCGCTTTCCCACCCCGACTTGGCACCCGACGATCTGATCGCGCTGAAATTCACCGGCGGCTCGACCGGCAAGCCCAAGGGCGTGATGCAGACCGTGCGGGTGTGGAACACGGTGATCGCGAACCAGCTCCTCTGCGTCGGCTTCGATTCCTCGACGCGCCATCTGATCGCTTCCCCCATCACCCATGGCTCGGGCACCTACGTGTTACCGACTCTCTCTCAGGGCGGACGGCTGGAGCTGATCGAGCGCGCGCGGGCGGCCGACGTGCTGGACGCGTTCGAGAAAGGCGCCACCGGCTCGTTCCTGCCGCCGACCGTCATCTACAACCTGCTGGCCGAGCCGGGCGTGGCCGAACGGCGCTATCCGGGCCTAAGGCACCTGATCTATGCCGGCGCGCCGATGCGCGTGGACCAGATCCGCGCGGCGCGGCGCGTCTTCGGTCCCGTGCTCGAGACCACGTTCGGGCAGACGGAATCGCCGCAGATCATCTCGTTCCAACGCGCCGATGATTTCAGCGACGACGCGAATCTTGAATCGGTTGGCCGCGCGGCGCCGCTCAATCGCGTCGAGATCATGGACGCGGACGGCCGCATCCTGCCGCCCGATGCGGAAGGCGAGATCGTCGTGAAGGGCGACATCGTGATGAAGGGCTACCTGGACCTGCCCGAGGAAACGGCCAAGACCATCGTCGACGGCTGGCTGCACACGGGCGACATGGGTGTGATCGACGGCCGCGGGCACTTGTTCATCAAAGGCCGCCGCCGCGAGGTGATCATCAGCGGCGGCTTCAACGTCTATCCCGCCGACGTCGAAGGCGCGCTCGGCCGCCATCCGTCCGTGAAGGAATGCGTGGCTTTCGGCGTCGAGGACGAGAAATGGGGCGAGCGCGTCGAGGCCGCGGTCGAACTGCATGACGGCGCGTTCGCAGACACGGCCGCGCTGGCGGCTTTCGTGCGCGAACAGCTCGGCCCCATCAAAACGCCCAAGGCCATTCACACCATCGCCGCCCTGCCCCGCAGCCCCGTGGGCAAAGTCCTGCGCGGCGAAGCCAAGGCCCTGATCCACGGCGCCGCGCGCCGCTAGACTGCACGAACACCCGAGAGAGGAACACCATGTCCGCCAAGCCTGAGACGCGCCTGTGCCACTACACCAACGACGCCATCCATGTGCGCGACAAAAATCTGGTCGAGGATCTGATCGGCAAGGTGGATTTCACCGAAGGCCTCTATTTCCTGATCTTCGGTCGCATCCCGACGCGCGCCGAGCGGCGCGTCATCGACGCCGTTCTAGTGACGTTGATGGAGCACGGCATGACACCGTCCGCTATCGCGACGCGCATGGTCTATAGCAGCGGGCCGGAAGCGCTGCAGGCGGGCGTCGCGGCAGGCCTGATGGCCGTGGCCAGCCAGTTCGTCGGCACCATGGAACCGGCCGCCCACAATTTGCGTGCGCTGGTGGCCGCGGGCGATGGCATGCCGGAGGCCGCGCGGCGCATGGCCGACGAATACCGCGCGGCGAAGAAACCGATGCCGGGCTTCGGCCACCATCTGCACAAGCCCGACGATCCGCGCACGCCGAAGCTCCTGGCCCTGGCCGAAGCGGAAGGCGTGCCCGGCAAGCACATCAAGGCGCTGCGCACATTGTCCGCCGAGGTGGACCGGGCGGCCGGACGTCACATCACGGTGAACGCCACGGGCGCGATCGCAGCCATCCTGTCCGAGATCGGCGTTGAGCCCGAGATCATGCGTGGCTTGGCCGTGATCAGCCGCTCGGCGGGCCTCGTCGCCCATATCCGCGAGGAGCAGAAGAGCCCGGCAATGCGCACGATCTGGGAGACGGTGGAAGAGACCGTGCCCTATCGGCGCGACTAGCGCCCGCCGGAGACGCGCAGGATCGAGCCCGTAACGTAGGACGCCTTCTCGGAAAGTAGGAACATCACCGTCTCCGCCAACTCTTCCGTCGTGCCCGCGCGCTGCATGGGGATGTTGGGGAGGATCTTCTTCTCGCGGCCTTCGTAATGGATGTCGGTCTCGATATAGCCGGGGCTGACAGCGTTCACGCGAACGCCCTCCAGCGCCATCTCCTTCGACAAGCCGTAGGTCAGCGCGTCCATCGCCGCCTTGGACGCCGCGTAATGAATGAACTCGTTGGCGCTGCCGAGCGTCGTGGCCGCCGACGCGATGTTGACGATGGCCCCGCCCGCACCGCCGAACTTCTTCGCCATCCGGCGCACGGCCTCGCGCGCGCAGAACAAGGGGCCCGTGGCGTTGACGTCGAAGCTGTGTGCGATATCGGCGAAGGAGAAATCCTCCAGCCGTCCGACGGAGGCGATGATGCCCGCGTTGTTCACGAACGCGGTCATGCGGCCGAGTTCGCGATCCACGGTCTCGAACAGGCGCAGGATGTCGGCCTCGCGGCTGACATCGGCCTGAATCGCGACGGCGCGCTGCCCGTGGCGCTTAATGTCGGCCACGACCGCATCGGCACCCGCCTTGCTCTTGTTGTAGTTGACCGCCACGTCATAGCCGTCGCGGCCCGCCATGCGCGCGATGCCAGCGCCGATGCCGCGGCTGGCACCCGTTACGAGAAGGATCTTGCTCACAGCTCGGGCTCTCCGTCGGTCAGCCATTTCTTGTATTCCGCCGTGGTCGCCTCGTTGGGCGGATAGGTGCCCACGAGCGGCGCGCCTTTGCGGATCTTCATGGTCAGGAAACGCTCCTTGCGCTCCTGCTCCCAGCCTTCGGCGGCGATCTCATCCGCCAGATGGCGCGGCAGACACACGATTCCGTCGCCGTCGCCCACGATCAGGTCGCCCGGATAGACGGACACGCCCGCGCAGGCGATGGGCACATTCATGTCCACCGCATGATGGATGGCCAGATTGAGCGGCGCCGACGGCGCGCGGCAGAAGACGGGGAAGTCCAGCTCGGCGATCTCGGGCGTATCGCGCAAGCCGCCGTCCGTCACGACACCCGCCGCGCCGCGCACCATGAGGCGCGTCATCAGGATGCCGCCGCCCGACGCCGCGCGCACATCGTTGCGGCAATCCATCACCAGCACATGACCCGGCGGCACGGCCTCGATGGCCGCGCGCTGCGGATGCTTCGGGTCCTGGAACGCCTCGATCCGGTCGAGATCCTCGCGCGCCGGGATGTAGCGCAGGGTGAAAGCCTCACCCACCACACGCGCCGCGCGCGGATTCACCGGGCGCAGACCCGTAAGAAAGACATTGCGCAGGCCGCGCTTGAACAACGCGGTGGTCAGCGTGGGCGTGCTGACGTCCTTCAGAAGCGTCTTCGTCTTTTCGCCGAGCGGCGTCATGGAAGTCCCCTTCCCCGAATTGCCGAACCGATCCCAACCCATCGCGCGGGTCCGCGCAAGGTCAGGTGCCCGCCGCGCCCATCAGCCAGTCGCGAAAGACGCGCACCTTGCGCAGCTCCGCCTTGTGCGGCGGGCAGACAAGGTAATAGGCGAACTCGATCGGCAGGTTGCGGTCGAACGGACGCACAAGGCGGCCGGCCTTGAGGTCGGCCTCGGCGAGCGCGCTTTTCGCCAGCGCGACGCCGCGGCCCGATACGGCGGCCTCGATCACCAGGCTGGATTGGTTGAAGCGCAGGCCGCGATTCCAATCCACATCCGCCACGCCCGACGCGCGCAGCCACATGCGCCAATCGGGGCAGCTCGGGTCGTTGTCCGGGCTCATGTCATGGATCAGCGTGTGGTGGCGCAGGCTCTCGGGCGTCACGATCGCATGCTCACCGTTGAGAAGCTGCGGGCTGCAGACGGGCAGAACCGTTTCGGTCATCACGCGCTCGACCGACAGGCCTTCATAGCGCCCGCCGCCATAGCGGATCGCCAGATCGACCTCGCCGCTGGAAAAATCGACTACCTGCATCGACGCCGCGATATGGACGTCGATCTCGGGATGCGCGGCCTGGAACGTGTCCAGCCGCGGCACCAGCCACTTGGAAGCGAAGGACGGCGCGACGCTGACCGTCAGCACGCCGGCATCTTCGAGATGCGACAGGCGCGACATCGCCTCGGTCAGCCGGTCGAAACCATCGCGGACGCCGGGCAGGCACATCTGCCCCGCCTCGGTCAGCATCAGCGCACGGTGCAGGCGCCGGAACAGCGCCACGCCCAGATGGTCTTCCAACAGTTTCACCTGCTGGCCGATGGCAGCCGGCGTGACGTGCAGCTCCGCCGCCGCCTTCGTGAAGCTCAGATGGCGGGCGGCGGCCTCGAAGGCGCGCAGGGCGTTGAGGGGCGGTAGCGGACGGGCCATAGATGTAGATTAAAGAATTTCTATGCTGAATCGCAAGAAACTCTCGTTTGTCCACAAGGAACACCAAGGCTATTTGTGGGGCCGACACAAAAGCAGGGCTTTTCCGAGCCATGACCCGCATAGCCTCGTCCGAACAGGGTTCCTCGCGCCGCCATGGCGGCGTTACGGCGATGTGTCGATCCAGGGACTCCGCGGCCTAAGGCCGCCGCGGGCCGGACGTTCCGGCCAACGCCATCACCGTTTTGAAGAGGAGCATGGAGTTCCATGCGTAATGTTTTGAAGACTGTCGCTCGCGCTGCCCTGGCCGCGACCGCCCTGCTGGCCCTCACCGCCGGCGCCCATGCCGACGTGAAGAAAATCCGGCTCGACTATGCCTACTACAACCCGGTCAGCCTGATCCTGAAGGACAAGGGCTGGGTCGAGGAAGAATTCGCCAAGGACGGCATCACCGTCGAATGGGTCCTGAGCCTCGGCAGCAACAAGGCGCTGGAGTTTCTGAACGGCCGCAGCATCGATTTCGGTTCGACCGCGGGCGCCGCCGCGCTGATCGCGCGCGCGAACAGCATCCCGATCAAGAGCATCTACGTCTATTCCAAGCCGGAATGGACCGCGCTCGTGACCCAGAAGGATTCGCCGATCAAGACGGTGCAGGACCTGAAGGGTAAGCGCGTCGCCGTCACGCGCGGCACCGACCCCTACATCTTCCTGCTCCGCGCGCTCGACCAGAACAACATGACCGACAAGGACATCAAGGTCGTGCTGCTGCAGCATCCGGACGGCAAGACCGCGCTCGAGCGCGGTGACGTCGACGCCTGGGCGGGCCTGGATCCCTACATGGCCCAGGTCGAAGTGGAGAACGGCGCACGCCTGTTCTTCCGCGATCCCGATCTCAACACCTACGGCGTGCTGAACGTGCGCGAGGACTTCCTGAACGAGAACCCGGCCATCGCCGGCCGCGTTCTGGCTGTCTATGAACGCGGCCGCAAATACGCGGTGGCCAATCCCGCCGAACTGCGCGCCACGCTGGCCAAGGCCGCCAAGCTGAGCGATCCGGTCGCAGCCAAGCAGTTGGAGCGCACCGACCTGAGCAAGCCGGCCATCGGCGAAGCGCAGCGCGAAGGCATTCTGGCCGCTGGCGTCGTGTTGCAGAAGACGGGCGTCATCCCGCCGGAAGCCGATGTGAAGGCGCTGACCAACGCGCTGATCGACACACGCTTCTCCGCTCAAGTCGGGAAGTAAACGATGATCATGCTCACCAGCGAAGCAGCGGCGGTGACGGATCTGGCGTATCGCGCGCCGGCTGACGTCACGCCGCGCACGGCGCGGCGCGGCGTCCGGCGTCCAACCCTCGGCAAAGGCCTAGGCCTCGTTCTGCCGGCGATCCTTCTCGTCGCGTGGGAGGCTTTGTGCCGCTTCGGTATCGCCGCACCGAATCTCCTGCCCGCGCCGTCGGCGGTCTTGGGACTTCTGTGGAAGCTGATCGCGTCGGGCGAAATCTGGGGCCATGCCTCGATCACGCTGTTCCGCGTCTTCGCGGGCTTCGGCCTCGGCGCCCTGGTCGCCACGCTGCTCGGCGCGCTGACCGGCTATTCCACGACCTATCGCCGCCTGTTCGATCCGCTGCTTCAGGGCCTGCGCAATATCCCCTCGCTGGCCTGGGTGCCGCTGTTCGTGCTGTGGCTCGGCATCTTCGAGGCGTCCAAGATTGCGCTTGTCGCCGTCGGCGTGTTCTTCCCCGTCTATCTGAACCTGATGGGCGGCATCCAGAGCGTCGATCGCAAACTGGTCGAGGTCGGGCGCATGTATCGGCTCCACGGCTTCAGCCTGGTTCGCCGCGTGTTGGTGCCCGCGACGCTGCCGGCCTACTTCGTCGGCCTGCGTTCGGGCCTGGGCCTCGGCTGGATGTTCGTGCTGGCCGCCGAGTTCATGGGCGCCAGCGAAGGTCTCGGCTTCCTCCTGATCGACGGGCAAATGACCGGCCGTCCGGCCGCGATCATCGCGGGCATCCTCTTGTTCGCTGTGTTCGGCAAGGCGACCGATTGGCTACTGGTCCGCGCGGGCCGGCCTTTCCTGGCCTGGCAGGACAGTTTCGAGGCGCAGACGGAAAGGGATGCCAATGCTGCACGTGCATGACCTTTCCAAGCGGTTCGAATCGGGCGTTACGGCGCTCGAGCGGGTCGGTTTCACCCTCGAGCGCGGCGAGATCCTGGCCGTGGTCGGCACCTCGGGCTGCGGCAAGAGCACGCTGCTGCGCCTGATCGCCGGCCTCGACCGTCCGAGCGCGGGCAGGGTCTCCATCGATAACGAGGACGTGGACGGCCCCAATCCCTTGGTCAGCTTCGTCTTCCAGGAGCCGCGGCTGATGCCGTGGCTCAAGATCCGCGACAATGTCAGCTTCGGCCTTGCCGGCCTCGGCGCGCAGGAGAAGAACGCCCGCGCGTTGCAGGCGCTGGAAGAGGTCGGCTTGGCCGATTTCGCCGACGCGCTGCCGCAGCAACTGTCGGGCGGCATGGCCCAGCGCGTGGCCATCGCCCGGGCGCTCGTGACCGAACCCAGCGTCCTGCTGCTGGACGAGCCGTTCAGCGCGCTGGACGCCTTCACACGCCTCAACCTTCAGGATCATCTTCTGTCGATCTGGCGCCGCCACCGCCCAACCATGGTGTTGGTGA
>CAYZFH010000016.1:0-8415 GCA_964477375.1 uncultured Rhizobiaceae bacterium
GCGGCCGAGGTTTTCGCGGATGGCGATGTATTCCATCTCGGGCGTGATGATGCCCTTTCGCGCATAGTGGAGCTGGGTCACGACCTTGCCCGGCTTTGCGCGCAGGGGGCGACGCGGCGTGTTGGGGAAGGCGTCGAGGTTGGCCTGCTCGCCGTTCTTCAGGCCATTGTCCTCGGGGCGAATCACGCGGCCGGGATAAGATTCGACGTCGCCGCGCGCGACGATCCAGCTTTCGCGCACGCGCGCCAAGCCTTCGCGGATGTCGATTCGGCTGGCCGGGTCGGTATAAGGGCCCGAAGGGTCATAGACCCGGACCGGGGGCTCCTTGGCGCTCGGCTCGAGGTCGATTTCGCGCATCGCGACCTTGACCTCGGGGTGCAGCGTGCCTGGGACGTGAATCTTGCGCGAAGCCGGCAGCGGGCCGGTGGAAACGCTCAACGTCTGAAGCGGGGCTTGATCTGGCATGTCGAATCTCCCGTACTGAAAGTTGCCGGAGACCCGAGGCCTGTAGGCGAGAGTAGGGAGGGCGGCAAAGCCGCTGCGTTCCTATTCCTTCGCCAGAATGACCTGGATCAGGTTCAAGGGTATCCGCGTTGCCGGTCCTACAGCGGGCGGTGTCTCAGCCCCCTAACGGGGCCCCCCTTGGAACATGATCCAAGGGTCGCGCTTTCGGGGTAGCGTGTCAAGGAAACGGCTTTTCGCCGTCGCGAGAACGCGGTTCCGCTCTTGTGCGTTTGCCGCCCTATAAACCGCGGATAATATGGTGTTGCCGTTTTACGGGGTCGGCTGCGCCCATGCGTTCTGCAACGCCACATACGCTGGTGATTTCCGTTGATGCCGATCTTCTGGGTCGGCTGGGCGCGAAGTCGCGCGCGAAAGCCAAGGCATCCGATCGTCTGCAACATGTGGCGAACCTGCCCGAGGCTCTCGAAGCCATTCGCGCTGAGACGCCGGATCTCATTCTGGTCGACTTGGCGGCTCCCGGCGGAAACGGGCTGGCCGGTGTTATCGGCCTTCGCCAGGAAGGCGTCGTTTGTCCCATCGCCGCCGTCGCGAGCGGCGAAAATCTCGATCTCATGGCAGCGTCGATCGAAGCCGGCGCTGACGATTGCGTCACCCCCGATATTGGTGCGACCCGTCTGCCGGGTCTTGTCCGGAAACTTGCAGCGCGTCGCGTCCAGCAGCTTTCTGCCTTGGATTGCGAAGTCGAACGGCGGTTGGGCCTCGTCGCGAACAGCATGCCAGGCGTGATCTATCGCCGGGTCATGGACCGCGAGGGGCGCATTTCCTTTCCCTTGCTTCTGGGGCCGGGCGTCGAGCGCTACGGGCGCGAGACGGCGGAAGGTCTGGCGATTCCGCGTCCCAGTCCGCGCTCGCGTATTCATGTCGACGATTATCAGGGCTGGCTCGACGCCATTCACCATTCGGCGCGCACCCTGGAGCGGTTCGACTACGAAATGCGCATGATGCGCGCCGACGGAAGTTTCTGGTGGGTGCGGTCCATCGCGCAGCCTCATGAAGAAGTCGATGGTTCCGTCGTTTGGGATGGTGTCGAGTTCGACATCACGACCAGCAAGGAAGCGCTAGCCCGGGCGCAGCAGAGCGAAGCGCGCCTGGCGCGTATCGCAGACAATCTGCCGGGAGAAATCTACCGCCGCGTTCTGCGCCCGAACGGCACGATGGCTTACGAATACGTCAGTCCCAACGTCCGCGGTCTGTATGGCGTCGCGCCGGAAAAGTTCGAGGACGACGCTGAAGTTTTTGCGGGCTTGATCCATCCGAACGACCGCTCTCTCTGGCGTGAGGCGGTGAAAGTGTCGGCGCGCGATCTGTCCCGCTTTGACCTGGAGTTTCGCACGAAGGACGGAGAAGGGGTCTATCGCTGGGTCCGCTCGGTGGGACAGCCGCAGCGCGAGCCCAATGGGGACGTCGTCTGGGACGGCATCCTGATCGACGTCGATGCCACCAAACGGGCCGAAGCGCGCGCCGAGGAAAGCGCGCAACATTTGGCGCGGATTGCCGAGAACATTCCGGGTGTGGTGCACCGCCGTATTCTCAAGCCGAGCGGCCAGTTGCTGTTCGAATACGTCAATCCGGGCAGGGTCCAGGATTTTTACGGGTTGGGCGCCGATTCGTTCGTGCGCGATGGTCAGACGTTCCTGCGTCTGATGCATCCGGACGACCGCGATTCCTATCGCCGCAATATTGCCGCCTCGGCCAAGGACTTGTCGCGCTTCGACATGGAGATGCGCGTCCGCTTCGCGTCGGGCGAATATCACTGGGTGCGTTCGATCTCCCATCCGCGCCGTCTGGAGAATGATGACATCGTCTGGGACGGCGTCACGATCGACATCGATGAGGCGCGGCGCGCGCAGGAAGCACTTCGCGAACAGGAAACGCGCCTGCGCAGCTTGGCCGCGAATATGCCCGGCATGGTTTACCAGCGCGTGCTGCATATGGATGGGCGGGTGACCTATCCTTATGTCAGCCCCGGCGTGAAGAAGATCTACGGCTACGAGGTCGAGGAAGTGATGGGGGAGAGCAAGATCTTCCCCAGCGGCGTCGTCGACGAAGACCGGCCTTCCTACCGCAAGGCGCTCGAAGAATCCGCCCGCAACTTGACGCCGCGTTTCTGGGAAGGGCGCGAGCGGACGAAGGCCGGCGAAATCCGCTGGACCCAGACCTACGGCCAACCGCGCCGGCTGGAGAATGGGGATATTCTATGGGACGGCCTGATCGTCGACGTCACGGAAGGTAAGCTGGCCCAACAGGCGTTGCAGGAGCGTGAGGAGCTTTTGCGCTCGATCACCTCCAGTATCCCGGGAAACGTCTATCGGCGCGTCGTTCATGCCGACGGCCGGATCTCATATCCATTCGTCAGTTGGGGGTTGCTGCCGATCTATGGACTCGATCCCAAAGGGGAAATCGCGGACATCCGGCGCTTCATCGAATTGACCCATCCGGAAGACCGCGTGGCGCACGAAGATGCCTTCGCGCGCTCAGCGCGGGATATGACGCCGTTTGATCTGGTTCGGCGCATCATTCTTCCCTCCGGCGAGACGAAATGGATTCACGGCGTCGCTATCCCCAAGCGGCACGAGAACGGTGACATCGTGTGGGATGGCGTGACTTTCGACGTCACGGAGCAGAAGCGGGCGCAGGAAGCGATCGCGCAAGCCGCCGATGAGGCGCAGGCCGCCAGCCGGGCGAAGAGCGAGTTCCTAGCCAATATGAGCCACGAGCTGCGGACGCCGCTAAATGCCATCCTCGGCTTTTCGGAGGTCATCCTCGATGAAGTCTACGGTCCGCTGCAGCCGCCGAACTATGTCGAATACATCAAGCTAGTGCGCGATAGCGGGCATCATCTGCTGAATGTCATTAACGACATCCTCGACATGTCCAAGATCGAAGCCGGACGCTATGACCTCGAGTTCGAGCGCGCCGATTTGTCGCCGGTGGTGGCGGAATGCGTCGCCATGGTAGCGGCGGCGGCCCGGGAAAAATCGATCACGGTCGAGAACGGCATGACGGCTCCGGTGCTACTCGCCCGGGTCGATCGCCGGGCGGCCAAGCAAGTGTTCCTCAACCTCCTGTCCAATAGCGTGAAGTTCACGGGCGCGAACGGCAAAGTCTCGATCGTGAACAGGCCGGCCCGTGACGGCTGGGCGGAAGTCATCGTGAAAGACACGGGCGTCGGCATCCCGGCCGACGCCATCGAGCGCATTTTCGAGCCCTTCCAGCAGGCCGATGCCTCTTTGTCCCGCCGCCATGAGGGGGCGGGTCTGGGGCTGTCGATCAGCCGGAAGCTTATGGAACTTCACGGCGGTACCCTCACGGTGCGCAGCCAGCCGGGCGTCGGCACCGAAGTGACGGCGCGCTTTCCGATCGGGTCGGCCGTCTGACGGGGTTGGACGCGACTTTGCGGCCGGTCTATGTAAGGCGCAAATAGCTACGGAGCCCGTCATGCCTGCCGCGTCCGAAACCGGCGATCCGCTTCTTCTCACGCCCGGTCCGTTGACCACCTCGAAGACGGTCAAGACGGCGATGCTCCACGACTGGTGCTCGCGCGACGCGACCTTCATTCGCATGAACGGCGAGGTGTTGGAGCGCATAGCCGCGCTCGCCGGGGGCGCGGGCACGCATGTGACCGTGCCCGTCCAAGGCAGCGGCACCTTCGCTGTCGAGGCCATGTTGACGAATTTTGTGCCGCGCGACGGCAAGGTTCTGATCCTGATCAACGGCTCCTACGGCAAGCGCGCGGCCAAGATTTGCCAATATGCCAATCGGGCCCATGCGGTGCTGGAGACGGCCGAGGACACGCCGTCCGATGCGGGGCGCGTTGCGGCGGCGTTGGCCGCCGACCCGGCTATCACCCATGTCTTCGCCGTTCAGTGCGAGACGACCAGTGGTATTCTCAACCCCATCGCCGAGATCGGTGCGGCGGTCGCCAAGGCCGAACGCCGCTTCCTGCTGGACGCCATGAGCGCCTTCGGCGCCCTGCCGTTGGATGCGCGCGAGACGCGCTTTGATGCGATGGCGGCGTCCAGCAACAAATGCCTCGAAGGCGTGCCGGGTATTGGTTACGTCGTTTGCCGCAAGGAAGCGCTGGCGGAAACGAAGGGTAACGCCACGTCCTTGTCGTTGGACTTGCACGACCAGTGGACGGCGATGACCGCGACCAAACAATGGCGCTTCACCCCGCCGCTCCAGGTCATCGCGGCGCTTCACCGCGCTATCGAGGAGCATGCGGCCGAAGGCGGCGTTGTGGGCCGCGGCGCGCGCTACGCGGCCAACTGCGAGATCCTGGTGGACGGCATGCGCGCGCTCGGCTTTGAGACGTTGCTGCCGGACCGGTTGCAGGCGCCCATCATCGTGACATTTCATATGCCGCGCGATCCGCGGTTCGACTTCCAGCGCTTTTACGATGCGCTGAAGGAGCGCGGTTACGTCATCTATCCGGGGAAACTGACGGTGGCCGAAAGCTTCCGGATCGGCTGTATCGGCCGGCTTTCCGCCGACCATATGCACGGTGCGCTCGATGCCATTCGCGCTGTCTTGGCAGAGATGGGTGTGAAGGATTGCGGCGCGCGGCGGGTCGCATAAACGGAACGTAATCCCACCTTACGCCCGCGCGACCGCTGTCTTTTTTCTGTAATATGACCCTGACAAGTTGCCTGCGCGGCTTCACGCCGCCGTCGTTCGACGATTCAGCGAAATGGGGATCAGGGATGCGGGTATTCAGGAACGGCAAGCTTCTTGCCGCCGTTATCGCGGCAGGGCTTTCGATCGCCGGCGCGGGGCCGGTCTGGTCGCAGTCGAAAACCAAACTCAGCGTTTATACCGCTCTCGAGGCCGATCAGATCAAGGCCTACAAGGAAGCCTTCGAGAAGGCCTATCCCGATGTCGAGATGTCCATCACGCGTGATTCGACGGGCATCATCACCGCGAAGCTTCTGGCCGAGAAAAACAATCCGCAAGCCGACGTCGTGTGGGGTGTGGCCGCCACAAGCCTGCTTGTGCTCGATTCCGAAAACATGCTTGATCCCTACGCGCCGAAGGGGCTCGACGCCGTGAAGCCCTTCTTCCGCGACTCGCGCAACCCGCCGCACTGGGTCGGCATGGATGTCTGGGCCGCGACTCTTTGCTTCAACACGGTCGAAGCCGCGAAGAAGAACATTCCCAAGCCCGAATCCTGGGCCGATCTCACCAAGCCGGTCTACAAGGGCCAGATTGTGATGCCGAATCCGGCATCGTCCGGCACGGGCTTCCTGGATGTCTCGTCCTGGCTGCAGATGATGGGCGACGAGAAGGGCTGGGCCTTCATGGATGGGCTCCACCAGAATATCGGCGTCTATACCCATTCTGGCTCCAAACCGTGCAACCTCGCGGCTTCGGGCGAATATGTCATCGGAATCTCCTTCGAATACCGGGCGTCCATCAACAAGCAGAAGGGCGCGCCCATCGACCTGATCTTCCCGAAGGAAGGGCTGGGCTATGACATGGAAGCCACGGCCATCATGAAGGGCGCCAAGAACATGGACGCCGCGAAGAAATTGGCGGACTGGAGCGTGACCAAGGAGGCCAACGAGCTTTACTCCAAGAACTTCGCCGTCGTGGCGCTGCCTGGGGTCGGCAAGCCCTTGGATTTCGTTCCCGCGGATTTCGAGAAGCGCCTGGTCAAGAACGACTTCGCCTGGGCCGCCGCGAACCGGGAGAAGATTCTCGCCGAGTGGAACAAGCGCTACAATGCGAAGTCGGAGCCTAAGAGCTGAGGCGTCCCGCCCAGGGACGCGTTCTCCGGTTTAGGCTTCCTCCGCACCGTGCGGAGTATTTCGTCGTTTTGTCGCGGATTCGGTGATGAACGCGCCGTCCAGCAAGCCGCCCTATCTGCGCGTCGCCGGCGTCACGAAGCGCTTCGGCGATTTCGTCGCGCTGAAGGACGTGTCCCTGTCGGTGGCCGAGGGCGAGTTCGTCTGTATCCTGGGCCCGTCGGGATGCGGCAAGACGACGCTGTTCCGCATCATCGCGGGCCTTGAGCGGCAGACGGACGGGCGGATCGAGCAAGGCGGCCGCGACATCTCCGCGGTACCCGTGGCCCAGCGCGATTTCGGCATCGTCTTCCAATCCTATGCCCTGTTCCCGAACCTGACGGTCGCCGAGAACGTGGCCTATGGCCTATCCCGCCGCAAACTTGGGCGGGAGGGTGTCCAGCGCCGCGTGGCCGAGCTTTTGGCGATGGTCGGGCTGCCCGACATTGGCGGCCGCTACCCCGCGCAATTGTCCGGTGGCCAGCAGCAACGCGTGGCCTTGGTGCGGGCTTTGGCCCCGTCGCCGGGCCTTCTCCTGCTCGACGAGCCGCTGTCGGCATTGGACGCAAGGGTCCGCATCCGCCTGCGGGAACAGATCAAGACGCTTCAGCGGCGTCTGGGCGTTACCACCATCATGGTCACCCATGACCAGGAAGAGGCCCTGACGCTCGCGGACCGTGTCGCCGTCATGGACCACGGCGTGATCGAGCAGGTCGGCACGCCTATCGAGGTCTATCGGCAGCCCGCTTCGCGCTTCGTGGCCGACTTCGTGGGATCGATGAACGTGATCGAGGCCGAGATCGTCGCAGGCTCGACGGCCCGTCTGGGCGTGCGAGAATTGCGCCTGATGAACGGCACACACCAGGCTGGGGCCGCCCATCTGTGCATCCGTCCCGAGGACATCGTCGTCCGTGGAGTGGGGGAGGCGACAGCGAACGCCATCTCCGCCCGCGTGGAGGCGCTGGAATTCATCGGCCCGTCCTTCCGCGCGGTGCTGCGGCCCGAGGGAAGCCAAGCGACGCTGGTCGCCAATCTTTCGGCCAACGATGTCAGCGACCTGGGACTCGCGGCCGGACAGACGATCCACGCCGCGTTGCCGCTCGACCGGATTCGCCTTTACCCGCGTGAAGGGTAAATCCATGTCGGTGTCCGCCGCGTCTGTGCACCGGGGGCCGGATATGCAAGCCTGGATCGCCCGCGCGGCCATCGGGCTCATCGCGCTGGCGTTGTTGGTCGCGGTCGCCGCGCCGCTCTATGTGATGCTTTCGCGCGGGCTGGAGAACAAGGCAGGCGAGTTCGTCGGCTTCGCCAACTACGTATCCTATTTGGTCACGCCGGGCGTCGGCCGTTCCATCGTCAACAGCTTGGTCATCTCGTTGGCCAGCACGGCTCTGACCGTTTCGGTGGCTTTCGTGTTCGCCTACGGGCTGACGCGCTCGCACATGCCGTTCCGAGGGTTGTTGAAGGCCATCGCGCTCGCGCCTCTTTTGGCGCCCTCGCTGCTGCCCGCCATCGCCCTGGTTTACCTGTTCGGCAAGCAGGGGCTTCTGAAGTCGCTGATGTTCGGTCAGGACATCTATGGCCCGATCGGAATTCTGCTGGGCGAGACCTTCTATTGTTTTCCGGCCGCGCTGCTGATCCTGGTCACCGCCCTGTCGCTTTCCGACCAGCGCCTTTATGACGCGGCGGTCTCTCTCGGCGCCTCGCGTTGGCGCGTCCTTTGGACCGTAACCTTGCCGGGCGCGCGTTATGGCTTGATCAGCGCGGTTTTCGTCGTCTTCACCCTGGCCATCACCGATTTCGGCGTGCCCAAGGTGATCGGCGGCTGGTACGCGGTCCTGGCCACGGACGTCTATAAACAAGTGGTCGGGCAGCAGGACTTCCAGAAAGGGGCGGTGGTCAGCGCGCTTCTGCTGCTTCCCGCCATCCTGGCCTTCACGGCGGATTCGTTCGTGCGCCGGAAACAGGTCTCGCTTCTTTCCGCGCGCTCGGTCGCCTTCAACCCCCGGCCCGAGCCCGTGCGCGATGGGTTGCTCTTCAGTTTTTGCGGCTTGGTCGCGGCGGCCATTCTCGGCCTGCTTTTGACCGCGGCGGGCGCGTCGTTCGT
>CAYZFH010000016.1:8425-25093 GCA_964477375.1 uncultured Rhizobiaceae bacterium
GCATCGTGATGGCGTTGCTGACCGCTGTATGCGGCACGGCGATGGTTTTCCTCGGCGCCTATCTCAGCGAGAAGTTCAAGGATTTCCCGTCCGGGCGCGCGACGATCCGGCTGCTGGCCATGATCCCCATGGCCGTTCCCGGCCTCGTACTGGGCCTGGCCTACATCTTCTTCTTCAACGATCCTTCGAATCCGCTGAACTTCCTTTACCGGACCATGGCGATCCTGGTCATCGCCACGATCGTCCATTTCTACACCGTGGCGCATCTCATGGCCGTCACGGCGCTGAAGCAGATGGATTCGGAATTCGAATCGGTCGGCTCTTCGCTCAAGGTTCCCTGGTACACCACCTTCCGGCGCGTGACCGTGCCGGTCGCCGTTCCGGCGATCCTCGATATCTCGATCTATTTGTTCGTCAGCGCCATGACGACGGTCAGCGCCGTCGTGTTCCTCTATTCACCGACGACGGCGCTGGCGTCGATCGCGGTGCTGAACATGGACGATGCGGGCGATGTCGCGCCCGCAGCCGCGATGGCCATGATGATCGTCTACACCGCCGCCGCCGTGCGCCTTCTGCACTGGCTGGCCACGCGCGGTCTCGCGCGGCGCAGCCAGGCTTGGCGCGGACGCTAGTTCGGCTTCTTGAGCTTTAGCTTCGTGCGCGCCTCGGCCGGTGAAAGGATGCGCGCGCCCAGCCGCACGATGATCTCGGCTGCGCGCTCGACGAGCTGGCCGTTGGACGCGAAGACGCCCTTGTCGAGATAGAGATTATCCTCGAGCCCGACGCGCACATTGCCGCCGAGAAGGACGGCCTGCGCCACCATCGGCATCTGCATGCGCGAGATGCCGAAGCTGGCCCACATGGCGCCGGCCGGCAGAAGGTCGCGCATGGCCTTCATGGCGTTGGTGTCGGCGGGCGCGCCCCACGGGATGCCCAGGCAAAGCTGATAAAGCGGCGGATCGGGGATCAGCCCTTCCTCGACCAAAAGGTTCGCGATTCGTATGTGGCCGAAGTCGAACACTTCCAGTTCCGGCTTGACGCCGCGTTCCTTGGCACGCTTGGCCATGGTGCGCAGGAAGCCCGGCGTGTTGATGTAGACGCCTTCGCCGAAGTTCATGGCGCCGCAATCAAGGCTGCAGATTTCGGGCTGAAGCTCGTCGATATAGCTGATGCGCTCCAGCGGCGGCGCCACGTCGGCGCTGGGATCGCCGCCCAGCGGGTTGTCTGGGTGCGGCGTCACCATGCCGCCATTGCCGCCGGTCAGGTTCAGGACGACGTCCGTATTCGATTCGCGAATGCGGTCTACGATCTCGCGGAACAGCTTTGGATCGCGGCTGTTCTTGCCGGTCTTGGGATCGCGTGCATGGATGTGGGCGACTGCCGCGCCGGCCTTGGCGGCTTCGATTGCGGCCGCGGCGATCTGCTTGGGCGTGATCGGGTAGTCGGGATGGGCCTGGAAGTTGTTGTGTCCGCCGGTCACTGCGCAGGTGATGATGACTTCGTTGTTCATCGCGTCGTTCCCCCTTGAAACTTTATTCGGCCACGGCGTAGCAAGCGCGCCGCGGATCGCCCGCACCCAGCCGCAGTCCATTCGGCAGGCACTGGATGGCGTTCACGCCGCCCATCAGGCGCGACCATGGTCCGACATCTTCCAGCGTGAAGCCAGCCGCGCGCAACGGCGCCAATGCTTCGGCCGGAATGCGGCTCTCGTGCATCACGGTCTTTCCTTCGTCATGGCGGATGCGCGGCGCCTCGACGGCCTCCTGCAGATCCATGCCCTCGATCATGGCGTTGTGAAGCACCTGGGCCAGGGTCTGGGGCTGGCCATGGTCGCCGGGCGTGGAAAGCACGAACTTCACCTGGCCGTCCTTGGCGACGATGCAGGGGCACAACGTGTGGAAGGGCCGCCGGCCCGGCGCCAGGCTGTTGGGGCCGCCCGGCTTCAGGCTGGCCAGGCTCAGCCGGTTCTGCAGCACGATGCCGGTCGATTCGGAGGCCACGCCGCTGCCGAAGCCTTCGAACAGGCTTTGCACCCAACTGACCGCATTGCCCTCGGCGTCGATGACGACGACGGTGGTGGTATCGCCGCCGGCGGGGGCGGAATGGGGCGGGTCGACGATGTCCGCACCGTGCTCGGCGATGTCGTCAAGGCTGTAGGGCTTCAGGAGATCGTGGGGCAGCTTGGCCACACTCGGATCGCCCAAATGGGAATCCCGGATGGCGAACGCGGTCAGCTTGTGGCGCATGAAGCGTGCCGCATACGGATCGGCGCCACTGTCGCGTCCCAGCAGGCCGAGCAGCACGGCCAATGCCACGCCTTGGGTGTTGGGCGGCGAGGCGAAGGCCATCGCGCCCGCATAGGGCACGGTCAGCGGCGTCTGGAACAAGGATGAATGACGCTTGAGATCGTCGGCGCTCAGGATGGCGCCTTGCGCCTGCAGATCGCGCGCCATGGCTTGGCCGACCGGCCCGTCATAAAAGGCAGCCATGCCGTCTTCGGCGATTTTCTTGAGCGACGCGGCCAGGGCGGGCTGTTTGATGATGTCGCCGAGCTTACGCCCGCCGGGCGTGCCAAACAGCGCGCCGAGTGAGGGGTTGTCCTTGACCAGTCGTGCGTAGAGTTCGCCGTTGAAGGTGTCGCGTTGGTGCCGGTCCATCGGAAGGCCGTCTTCGGCCAGGGCGATAGCCGGCTCCAGAATGCGGGCCAGGGACATCGAGCCGTAACGCTGCAGGCAGGTCTGCCAGGCATGCGGCACGCCGGGAACGGAAATGGATAGGGGGCCGCGTTCGGGGATCGCCGCATGACCGAGGCTGCGGTAGTGCTCGATGGTGGCCTTGGCCGGCGCGCCGCCGCTGCCATTGATGGCGGCGACATAGCTGCGGCGCGCATCGAACCAGAGCGCGAAGCAGTCGCCGCCCACGCTGTTCATGTGGGGGATCGCCACGGTCAATGTGGCTGCCGCGGCTATGGCCGCGTCCATCGCGTTGCCGCCTTCGCGCAGCACCTGGGCGCCGGCCTCGGCGGCCTTGTGGTGTCCGGCGACCACGAGGCCGCGCTTGGTCATGACGATGGGGCGGTGGACGAACATTTAGGCCTCACAGGTAAGATGAAGCTTTAGCAATGTGGCATTTCTCATATAGCGGAAAGCCCTTTTGCGGCCTACTGTCCGCGGGCGGCAGGACGGCCGTGTTCCGGGGTTATTTGCGCATGCGAGTTATTCACCGTTTGGAATCCCAAGGCGCTTTCCTGTTCCGTTGGCGAAGCTTTCTTCCGCTTCTGCTGATCCCGCTTGGCGTGCCGGCTTTGTTTGAGGCAGCGCACATCGAATCCATCATCGGCGAAAAGCTCGACGATATGCTGAGCCTCGGCTGTTTCGCTTTCTCACTTTCGGGTCTCGCCTTGCGCGCTGTAACGGTCGGCTTTGTTCCGTCCGGGACATCCGGGCGAAACACCAGCGAGCAGCGCGCGAATGTCTTGAACACGACAGGTCTCTATTCGATCGTCCGAAATCCGCTCTATCTCGGCAATTTCATGGTGATCTTCGGCTTGGTGATGGCGATCAAAGTCTGGTGGTTTATCCTGATCGTCGTGCTGATGTACTGGCTGTACATCGAGCGCATCATCGCGGTGGAAGAGGCTTACTTGAGCACCAAGTTTGGACGGGATTACGACGATTGGGTTCGTATGACGCCGTGTTTCGTTCCGAAACCCCGGCTTTGGAAACCGCCGGCGGAGAAGTTCTCTTTCCGTACGGTGTTGCGCCGCGAATACAACGGCCTTTTCGTTTTGGTGCTGGCGTATCTCATCCTCGATGTCCTGACAGATACGATTGCGGACAACGAGAGCGTGGCGGAATGGGCCGAACGCGACTATCTGTGGCTTAGTATTGCCGCCGTGGGAACAGTCATTTTCTTTCTCTTGCGGACATTGAAAAAGCAGACACGCCTTCTCCACGTCGAGGGGCGCTAGCGTCGTCATGACCGCGGCGTGATCAGTGCAGCCGCGGCTTTCGCCACGGCGTTTCGCACCGCTTCGGTGTCCGTGTCCGGATAGAGGTAGTTCTTCCGCGCAGCCAAGGCGATCAGCGATAGATACGTCAGATTGCACGTATCCAGGATGGACCGCCGCGACGCCCGTGTATCGGCGAAGATCTTGAGCCAAAGTTTCTCGATGCGGGCTTGCACGCGCGCCTGATCGGCGACGATCTTGGGGTGCAGATCGGGCTCCACGCGCGTGCCACGAATCACATCCATCATGGCCAGGAAGCCGGGGCTGCCGCAGATCGCCCACATGGCCTCCACGACCGCGCGGGCGCGCGCTTCCAGCGCCGTGGGCCATCGGCCAGCCGTGTCCAGTTCGGCGATCAGGTCGTTCGATACCTCTTCGACCACCTGGCGCAACAGCTCGTCCTTGCTGCCGAACAAGTGTTGCGCCGCGCCCCAGGTGACGC
The DNA here is from genome assembly GCA_964477375.1 of uncultured Rhizobiaceae bacterium. GTDB lineage: Bacteria > Pseudomonadota > Alphaproteobacteria > CADEGL01 > CADEGL01 > CADEGL01. Next base: position 12,877 of record CAYZFH010000016.1, read on the forward strand.
CCGCGCGACCGGTGATATCCCCGGTCGCGGTATGGGCGATCCCGCGCTCGGCGATCACCGCGATGGTGGCGTCGATGAGACGCCGCCGCGTTTCGCGGCGGCGCTCCTCCTGCGTGCGTCGCGGGGTGGGCGCCTTTTTTGGCGCGGACATCGCGGCATGTCCTACTTGCGGACGATCTCCTGCGAATAGGGCGTCAGAAGCTCGTGGCCGGTCTCGGTCACGACCACCGAGTCGCTGCACACGACGGCTCCGTCCATGGCGATCTTCAGGTCGGGGATCATGTGGAACACCATGCCCGGCTTAAGGACCGTCTGATCGTTTTCGTTGATGCTCATGAAGCGACCTTCGCCCCAATCAGGCGGGAAACCGAGACCGATGGAGTAGCCCGTCCGATGCATGAAGGCGTCGGCATAGCCGGCCTTGCGGATCAGATCGCGGGCGGCTTTGTCGACCTCGTGGGAGGTGACGCCGGCTTTGATCTTGGCGCGCGCGGCGTTGACCGCGTCGCGCGAGGCCTCGGCCATGCTGAGCCACTTCGGATCCGGATTTCCGACCAGAACGGTGCGCGACAGCATGCAGTGATAGCGGTGGTGGGTGCCGCCGGCTTCCATGTAGACGACGTCGTCTTTCTTGATCGGACGGCGGCCGGCGCACTCGAACGCCAGTCCGGCATGGGGGCCGGAGACAAGCTGGTGCGCGTGGCCGAGATACTCGCTGCCCGCCTTGTAGAGGGCATAGCTGGCCTCTGCGTCCATCACGTTTTCCATCAGGCCGGGCTTCACTGACTTGATGGCCGCGTCGATGGACGCCATGGCGTAACCGGCCGCTTCCTTGATGTATTCGATTTCCTTGGGCGACTTGATCTTGCGCACCTCTTCGACGATGCCGGAGCAGTCGATGAAGTCTTTCACGCCCAGCCGCTCGATCAGCTTTTTGTAGCGGGTGACCGAGAAGAACCAGGCGTCGTCCTGGTTGCCGATGCGCTTGCCCAGCAGCTTGTACTTCTTCAGTAGGTTGTAGGTGGCGTCGTTGGGGTCCTCGGTGTCCTTGTAGCCCTCGACGATCTCAAGGCAGCTATCGACCTGGGCTTTTTCGACGTTAAGCCCACGAGTCAAAAGGATCGGGGGATGATCCAGCGTGACGACCAGGATCTGATAGGTGAAATAGCCAAGGCTGTGATAGCCGGTCAGGTACACGATGTTCTCGGGCACGGTCGTGAGCATTGCGTCCACGCCCTTGGCCTGCATGCCCTTGCGGACCTTGTCCAGGCGGCTCTTGTATTCTTCGCTGGAGAAGGTCAGGGGATTTTTAGCCAGCATTTCAGATTCTCCTTCGTTCAGACGACGAGAAGCTTGAGCGGTGCATGGGACAGCCGCTCGCTTCCGGCTTTGGTGACGACCGAGGTATCGGCCAGCGCGAGCGCGTGGCCGCTTTCCCGATCCATCAGGATCATGTGGACGTAGAAAACCATGTTGGGTTCGGCCACTACGTCGCTGCCCGGGAAAATCCAGGGCCAGTCCATCCAGGTCGGGTGGTAGGCGGCGCCCAGGCTGTAGCCGCAGGCGCTTAGACGGTGGGTGGCGTTGAACCCGCCGCGCTCGCTAGCGCGGGCATAGATGCCGTACATCTCCTCGATACGCAGGCCGGGCTTCAGCGTGGCGTGGATTTCGGTCAAGGCTTCGTGACACGCCTTGAACATCCGCCGGTGGATGGCATCGGCCTCGCCGGTCAGGATCGTGGCCATCAAGGAGGCGTGGTAGCGCCGGTAGGCGCCGCCGAGCTGAAGGATAAGCTGGTCCTTCTCGGACAGGTGGCGCCGGCCGCTGAAATAGCGCGGCAGTAGGGCGCCTTCGGCCGAGGCGATGGTGAACTCGTTGCCCGGATAGTCGCCGCCGCCCTTGAACACGGCGCCCTGCGCCGCGGCCAGGATATCGCCCTCGAAAGCGCCAGCGCGCGCCAGCTTGCGCGCCTCGGCCAGCGCGGCATCGGCCAGTTCGCCGGCCTTGCGCGAATAAACCAGTTCGGCGTCGCTTTTCACCAGGCGCAGCCGCGCGATCAATTCGGACTCATCGACCAGCGTCGCGAAGCCGTCGAAGGCCGCGTTCACCTTCATGGCGTTGCGGCCGGTCAGACCCCAGGTCTGGTACTCCACGCCCAGCTTGCGCCCTTGGGCGCCGAACTCCGCGACGATGTCGCGCAACTGGCGCGCGGGATCGGCATCGGGCTTGTCGTGCCAGACCCGCACATCCTTGATGATCGAGGTGTGGAAGGCAGCCGGAACGTCGGTGGGACGGGTCAGCAGCATCAGACGCCCGTCGGCGCCTAGGTAGAGACACTCGAACAGCACGAAGCCGAAACTGTCGTAGCCGGTGAGGTAATAGCGGCTGGATTGGTTGAACAGCAGCATGCCGTCGAGGCCGCGCGCCTGCATGGCGGCTACGGCACGGCCGATACGTGCGTCGTATTCCGCTCGTTCGAAATGGAGAGGCATGGTGATCTCCCGGGGCGCGGCTTGACAGCCAGGGGAATTATTGGAGAAATAACATTGCGCATTCAATGTAAATTTAAATGACAAAAGCGCGGTCAACGCGCGAGGATGCGGCAGGGAGATTTTCCGGTTCGCTATCGGGCGGGCCGGTTGGGGGAGAACACCAATGCGGTCCTGGATTTATCCGGTCGGCACCGTGGTGATCTTGGTCGTCCTATGGGACGTCCTGGTCAATGTCTTTGAGATTCCTCAGTACCTGATCCCCGCCCCGGAATCGGTGGTGCGCCACCTGATCGCCAATTGGAATTTCCTGCTCGGCCATACCTGGATCACGGCCTACGAGACCGCGGGCGGATTCGTGCTGAGCATCGTGATCGGCGTGCTGTTGGCCATGGCCATCGTGTCGTCGCGGGCGGTCGATCAAGCGATTATGCCGCTTCTGATCCTCTCGCAGACCTTTCCCAAGGTCGCGGTGGCGCCGCTCCTGATCATCTGGTTCGGCCTTGGGGTGCAGACCAAGATCTTTGTCGCGTTTCTCGTCGCCTTCTTCCCCGTGGTGATTGCCACCGTGGCGGGTATGCGGGCGGTCGAAACCGAGACCATGGAGCTGATCCGGTCCATGCGCGCGACGCGCATGCAGATCTTCTGGAAGATCCGGCTGCCCGCGGCGTTGCCGCACTTCTTCTCTGGGTTGAAGGTCGCGGTGGCCTTCGCTGTGGTGGGGGCGGTGGTGGGCGAATGGGTCGCGTCCGAAAAGGGACTGGGTTACCTGTTGCTATGGGCCAACGCCAATTTGGACACGCCCATGATGTTCGCCGTCCTGATCCTGCTGATGGTGATCGGAGTGATTTTCTATTACGCCGTGGTTTTCTGCGAACGGATGGCCATTCCGTGGCACATCAGTATTCGCGGCGAAGGGCCACAGGCGACGATCTGACGCTTTCGAAATCAACGAAAAGGGGAGAATGATCGTGATGCTTCGTAAGATGCTGGGGGGCTTGGCGCTTGGTGCGCTCGCCGCCCTATCCTTGTCATCGGCCGCATCGGCCCAAGACAAGTTGAATTTCCGCCTGGATTGGCAAATCTATGGCACGCACGCGCCGTTCTTCCTGGCCAAGGAAAAGGGTTTTTACAGCGCTGAGAAATTGGATGTGACCTTCAGCGAAGGCCAGGGCGCCGGTATGGTGGCCAAGCTTCTGTCCGAAGGCACCGATCCGATCGGCTTCCTCGACTACGGCACCATGATGAAGGGCATCGGCCAGGGCCTGCCGCTCAAGGCCGTGTTCGGCGTGAACCAAAGCAGCCCGATGATCATCATCTCCCACGCGGATGCGCCGATCAAAAATCCGAAGGAGATGGAGGGCAAGGTTCTTGCCATGGCGCCGGCGGAATCGACGGCCCAGATCTTCCCCGCGCTGCTGGCGGCGGCGGGCATCGAGGCCAACAAGGTCAGCATCATCAACCCCGCGGCGGGTGCTAAGAACGCGCTGTTCCTGCAGAAGCGGGCCGATGCGATTCCGGCCTACGTCAATGTTCAGGTCGCTCAGCTCGAAAACCAGGGCGCCAAGCTTAGCTACTTCTTTTATTCCGAGTACGGCGTCGACACGATGGCCAACGGCATCGCGGCCAACGCCGACTGGCTGGCCAAGAACCCTGACGTCGTGAAGCGGTTCCTGCGCGCCACCGCCAAGGGCTGGGCCGAGGCCAAGAAGGACCCGGACGCGGCGATCGCGGCAACGTTGAAGGCCTACCCGCAACTGGAAGCCCAGAAGACCGTTCTGCGCCGTCAGCTCGACCTCAGTTTCCCGTTGCTGGAGACGCCGGCGACCAAGGGCAAGCCGCTCGGTTGGATGGCCAAGAGCGACTGGGACAAGATGCTCGATGTCATGGTCAAGTTCGGCGGCCTCAAGGACGCCAAGCCGGTCGAGCAGTACTACACGAACGACTTCATCCCGCAGTAATTCCGGGATGGTCGCCGACATCCATTTGGGGAACGTGTCCAAAACCTTCCCGGCGAAAGCCGGGAAGGTCGAGGCGCTGGGCGGTATCGAACTCGACGTGGCGCAGCACGAGTTCGTCTCCGTCCTTGGTCCTTCCGGATGCGGCAAGAGTACGTTGCTGCGCATCGTTGCCGGCCTTATCCCGCAGAGCGGCGGCGAGGTTCTGGTTCACGGCCAGCCCGTCGACGGCCCCAGTTCGAAAGTCGGTATCGTCTTTCAAAGCCCCGTCCTTCTGCCGTGGCGGACGGTGCTGCAGAACATCGAGCTTCAGGTCGAGGTGCGGAAGCTCGACCGCGCCGCGTTCCGCGACAAGGCGCGTAAGCTGATCTCGCTGGTCGGGCTGGAAGGATTCGCCGACAGCTATCCCTATCAGCTCTCCGGTGGCATGCAGCAGCGCGTGTCGCTGTGCCGCGCTCTGATCCACGATCCGTCGCTCCTGCTCATGGACGAGCCGTTCGGAGCGCTGGACGCGCTGACGCGCGAGCAGATGGGGCTGGAGCTTCAGCGCGTCTGGCTGGAAACGAAGAAAACGGTCCTGTTCATCACCCACAGCATCGCGGAGGCCGTGTTCCTGTCCGACCGGATCGTGGTGATGAGCGCCCGCCCCGGGCGCATCCAGGAGATCGTGACGGTGGACATTCCGCGGCCACGCACGCTCGATGCGATGAAGGATCCGCGCTTCCACCAGGCGGTCGACCGGGCCCGCAAGCTGATGAACGCGGCCGGCCTGCCGGAATAGCTTCAGCGCCGCAGCCGGGCGATCAGCGTCTTCAAATCCTCCACATAGGTTCCGATCACGCGCGCATCCGACAAGGGCCCGGCATAGACGATCACGGCCGCCGGATCGGTCGTGAGGTTGAAGCGCCGGTGCCCGAGCGCGCGCAGCTCCGTCGCCAGCTTGTCCAAGGGAACGCCGTCGAGCGCGAAATGCACCGCGCCCGCTTCGGGCCGGTTCAGAACGGTCACGCCCGGCAGCTTGGTGATTTCCGCGAATAGGTGCTCGGTGTTGGCCTGGACCAGACGCGCGCGCTCCAGATAGCCGTCATCGCCGATCTGGCGCATGGTCGCCCAGGCCGCGACGGCGGCTTCGATGGGGCGCGTGCCCGCGAAATAGTCGTAGCTCTTGGCCGGTCCGTCCCAGTCGCTGAACTCGAAACGCTGGTGGGGTAGGTCGGCCGGATCGTGCAACATCAGGGTCGAGATGCCCGTCGGCGCATAGGCATATTTATGCTGGTCGAGGGAGATGGAGCGCACGCCCGGCACGCGGAAATCGAAGTCGGGCAGCGCATGGCCGAGCCGCTTCAGATACGGCACGAGGAAGCCGCCGAGGCACGCGTCCACGTGGCACCAGAGATCATGCTCCCGCGCAATGGCGGCGATGGCCGGCACGTCGTCGCACATGCCGCGTGAATCGGAGGGCAGGGACGCCACCACCATGATCGTATCCGGTGTGACCGCCCGGCGAAGTGCGGTTGGGTTGGTGCGGTGGTCGGGGGTCAAGGGCACGCGCAGCTCGCGCACGCCCAGGTTCTGCGCGGCCTTGCTCAAGCAGGGATGCGCCGACCGGCCCATCAGCATGACCGGCGCGGTAATTTCCGGCTTATGCGCGCGCGCCCAATCGCGCGCGGCCTTCACCGCCAGGAAAACGCTCTCGGTTCCGCCGGTCGTGAGCGTGGCCGGCGCGTCCGCGGGCGCGTTGAGGAGGGCGCGCGCGAAAGCGGCCAGCTCATCATGCGCCTTGCGCGCGATGGGAGCCGACCAGTCATAGTCTCCGGCGACCGCGGCGGCGGCTGCGCAGGCATTGCGCCAGACCTGATCCTTGAGGCGGATGGCGACGGTTTCCGCACGCGGCGGACGGTCGGATTCCAGGGCCTGGTCCAACTCGCGCGCAATGTCGTCCCAGTCGGCGCCGCGTTCGAAGACGGCAGCATTCCGGCGGTCGTCCCGCATGGCCATTCCCCCTCGGTGCGGCTTCAGAATGGCGTCGCGGATGGGGGAAAGGAAGCGCGCTTGATCGACAAACCGCGTGCCTCCGGCCTATTGTCTGCCGGCGGAAGGGCAAAGGGGTCGGCCTTGCGGATCACGATCGGGGTGAAGGTTTTCGGCGCCGCGCTAGGCCTGTTGGGCCTGATGGCGATCGTGGCCTACATCAATATGTCGATGTCCCGGCGCGTGGAGCGGCTGCTCACCATCGTCGACGAGCATTATATCGCCGCGTTCGCTGCGCTCGCGGATGCCGAGGCGTCCATGACGGACGAGGGGCTCTATCTTCGCGATCTGGTCGTCCATCATCTCGATGGTGAGGGAGACCGCAAGGATGACGAGCGGCTTCTAAGTTTGACGGCCGATGCGATCAAGGAAACCGATCGCCTGATCGCGGAAGCGCGTAAGCACATCACGGATCAGATCGAGGACCCCGAAGATTTCCACGACAACGTGGATTTGGGCCGGGTCGATGCGCGGTTGCAGATTCTGCAGGAAGAGCGCCTGCGTCAGCAGAAGGTGCGCGAAGAGATGCTGGCCGCCTTCGGCGTGGGCGACGACAAGACGTTTCGGATCCGCTTGAACGACGCCGACAAGATCCGCGAGGTCATCGACAAGAAGCTGGACGAAGCCCAGGACCATATGCGCGACCTGGTCCACCACGCGACGATCGAGACGATCAATGAACAAAGGGAAGTCGTCCGAATCAGCGTGATCGCGCTGAGCATCGCCGTGATCGTCGGGTTGATGTTCGCCGGCGTAGTGACCGTCAATCTTGTTCGCCCGGTGCGCCGTCTGGTCAGCGCGACCGAGGATGTCGAGAAAGGCAATCTCGATACCGAGGTGCCGGTCACGACGCGTGACGAGATCGGCAGGCTCACCAACTCCTTCAATCACATGGTCAAGGAGCTGCGGGTCAAGGCGCAGATCCGCGAGACCTTCGGCAAATACGTCGACCCCCGCATTGTCCAAGGCCTCATCGACCGCCCAGACCTGGCCGGCGTCCAGGGCGAGCGCCGCGTGATGACCGTGCTGTTCTGCGACATGAAGGGGTTCACGGCGGCATCGGAGGGCATGACGCCGCCCACGCTGGTCAAGGTGATCAACCAATATTTGACCACCGTGTCCCAGCCGGTACGCGCACACGACGGCATCGTCGACAAGTATATCGGCGACGCGCTGATGGCCTATTGGGGCCCGCCGTTCATCGACGCGCAGCAACAGGCCCGCTTGGCCTGCGAAGCGGCGCTGGACCAGATGGTTGGCATGGTGGAGTTCCGCCGCGGCCTGGTCGAACTGATCGGGGTTAAGCGTGGGCTGCCGGACGTGGACGTGCGGATCGGCATCGCGACCGGCGATGTGGTCGTGGGCAATATCGGCTCAGACGTCGCGGTGAGCTACACGCTGATCGGCGATACGGTGAACCTGGCCTCGCGCCTGGAAGGCGCCAGCAAGGCTTATGGCACGCGTGCGCTGATCAACGCCCAAACGGCGGAACGGGTGCGCGACAGCATGGCCCTGCGCGAGATCGACGCGATCCGGGTGGTGGGAAAGTCCGAGCCCGAGCGCATCTTCGAGTTGCTGGGCCGTCTGGGACAGATTCCGGCGGCGGTGGAAGAGGGCGCCGCGCGATTTGCCGAGGGGCTCGAGGCCTACCGCGCCGGCCTGTGGGATGCCGCGCGGGAAGGCTTCGCGGCGTGCCTCAAGGCCATTCCGGACGACAAGCCCAGCGCGGTCTTCCTGGCGCGCATCGAAACCCTCAAGGCCAACCCGCCCGCCGACTGGAACGGCATCTGGACCCTGTCCGAGAAATAGGCGCTGATCCTATTTGAGCGCTTGGTCCAGGTCGGCGATCAAGTCGTCCGTGTCCTCGATCCCAACCGAGAAGCGCACCAGCGTATCGCCGATGCCGAGCGCCGCGCGGGTTTCCGGCGCGACCGAGGCGTGAGTCATCAGCGCCGGATGCTCGACCAGGCTTTCCACGCCGCCCAGGCTGACGGCCAGGGCGAAGATCTGGCAGCGTTCGAGGAACCGCCGGGCCTCGGCCAGGTCGCCCTTCAGGATCACGGTCACCATGCCGCCAAAGCCGCGCATCTGGCGCTTGGCCAGCGCGTGCTGGGGATGGCTCGGCAGGCCCGGATAATAGATCTTCTCGACCTTCTTATGCTTCGACAGCCAATCCGCGATGGCCATCGCACTGTCGCAGTGGCGCCGCATGCGCAAGGGCAGGGTCTTGAGGCCGCGCAGCGCGAGAAAACTGTCGAAGGGCGACAGGATGGCGCCCACGGCGAGCTGTATGAACTTCACCTTCTCGACCAGTTCGGGATTGTCGCCGATCACGACCAGTCCACCCAGCATGTCGGAATGGCCGTTGAGATATTTGGTCACCGAATGCAGCACCAGGTCGAAGCCCATGGTCAGGGGCCGCTGGACCCAGGGCGAGGCGAAGGTGTTGTCGCACACGGTCAGGACGCCGCGCTTCTTGCCCAGTGCTGCAATGGCTTCGAGATCCGCCAGCTTCAGCAGCGGATTGGTCGGCGTCTCGACATAGATCATGCGCGTGTCCGGCCGGATCGCCGCCGAGATCGCGTCCGTGTCGCGCGGATCGACATAGGTGACCTGCAGCCCCTGCGAGCGGCTGCGCACCTTGTTGAGCATGCGATGCGTGCCGCCATAGAGATCATCGACCGCCACGACGTGGCTGCCGGCGTCCAGAAGCTCGAACACGGCCGCGATGGCGGCCAGGCCCGAAGCGAAGGCATAACCGGCCGTGCCGTCCTCGAGATCGGCGGCGCAACGCTCGAAGGCGAAGCGGGTCGGATTATGCGCGCGGCCGTAAAGGTAGCCCTTGTTCACGCCCGGCGACTCTTGCGCGTAGGTCGAGTTGGCGTAGATCGGCGTCATCAACGCGCCGGTGGTTGGGTCGGGGCTCTGGCCGGCATGGACCGAGCGCGTGGCGAACCCGGGGCGGTTGGGCAATTTCGACATGGAGGCCTCTATGGGGCGGGAGGAAAGAGAGCAATACAACGGCGGAACGGCCGCGCCAACGTGGCTCAACCGCGCAGACCCAGGAAGTCGATCCACAGATCCATCTGGCTGTCGGTCATGGCGGCGCCGTACTGCACGGGACAGCCGAGAGAGCGCGCGCGAGCCAAGAGGGGCGTCTCACGCGGCTTCATGACGATGTCCATGACCGTCATGGCGGGCGTCAGCTTCTCGACGGTGATGGGAAGCGGGTCGTCCGGCTTCATGCCCATCGGTGTGGCGTTCACGATCAGATCGTGGCCCGTGGGATCGGTCGTTCCCGCGGTAGCTTGAACCTTCGGAAAGGCGCGCGCGACGGAAGCCGCCAGGGTGGCGGCGCGGCCGGGCGCCGCATCCGCGATGGTGATGGCGGCGGCGCCTTCGCTGGCCAGGGCGAAGGCGATGGCCGAACCGGCGCCGCCCGCGCCCGCCAGGAGCGCATGGCGGCCGGCGACAGCATGCCCGCCTTTCTTCAGGGCGGCGGCGAAACCCAAGCCGTCGAAATTCTCGCAGGTAAAGCTGCCGTCCTTCTCGCGCCGCACGGCGTTAGCGGTGCCGATCAGGGCGGCATGCGGGCCCGCGCGGTCGGACAGGCGGCAGGCCGCAGCCTTGAACGGAACGCTGACGATTAAGCCCCGCACGTTCTTGAGTTTCTTAAGGCCTGCCCAGAATACGTCGATGCCGTCCGCCGTCACGTTCAGCGGCACCATGATCGCGTCGATCCCGTCGCGGGCGAACATCTCGTTGATGAGGACGGGAGAGCGAACCTGCCCGATCGGGTCCGCGAGCATCAGATAGATCGCCGACGCACCGCTGATCGCCATGGGAGTTCCCCGTTGATTGGACGGCCACGGTGTCCGGCCCGGACCGCACCTGTCAACCGCCAGCGCGTTCCAGCGGGACGAGGGGCGTGTGCCGCAACGCGCCCTTGCGGACGAAGGACAGCACGACGCTGCGGCCGATCCGTTCGGCGTTCAGCGCGCGGATCAGATCGTCCGAGCCTTCCACGATCGCGCCGTCTAGGGCGACGATGATATCGCCGAGCTGGATACCGGCGACACCGGCGGGGCCGTTCGCGTCCACACTCAGCACCACGGCGCCCTTGATGTTGGGCAGGTCCATGGCCAGCGCGATACGGCGCGGCAAAGCGGTGGTTTGGGCGCCGACGCCGATATAGGCGCGGCGGACCCGTCCATGGCGGATCAGCTCGGAGACGACATAGCTGGCAGTGTTGCTGGCGACGGCGAAGCAGATGCCCTGGGCGCCCAGGATGACAGCCGTGTTGATACCGACCACCTCACCGCGCGAGGAAACCAGAGCACCGCCCGAGTTGCCGGGATTCAGCGCGGCGTCGGTCTGGATGACGTCTTCGATCAGGCGGCCGGCGCGGCCGCGCAGGGAGCGGCCCAAGGCTGAGACGACGCCCGCCGTGACCGTCGATTCGAAACCCAGCGGGTTACCGATGGCCACCACCAGGTGGCCGGGCTTGAGACGTTTGGAATCGCCCAGCCGCGCCGCGGGCAAGGTGCGCCCGTCTTCCGCGCGCAGCAGCGCCAGGTCCGTGTCGGGGTCGTCGCCCACCAGTCGCGCGCCCAGCACGCGCCCGTCCGGCATGGCCAGTTCGGCCCGCTTGGCGCCCTGGACGACATGGCTGTTGGTCAGCACGAGCCCATCGGGCGAGATGACGACACCCGATCCCGTGCCGCCGGCGCCGGAAGCCGCGCGGGCGGCCACCCGCACGACGGCGGGACCAACCCGTTCGGCAATGCCGGCCACGGTGCGCGAATACGCGTCCAAGAGGGCGTCGTCGTTCTCCGCGCGCGCAGGGGCAATGCCCGCCGCCGCGTCGACGGCGTCGACCGTGTCGTCGAGAACGAAAGAAAGAGGATGTTCGAGCATGGCTGTGACCCAGAGATGGGATTAGCCCCATGCTTTGGCAAGGCCTGCGGCTGGCGCCCGAATGTCACCGTGAAGTTACAGCCGGAACAGCGTGTCAGGCGTTTCGTCTGTCATGGCGCCCCGAGCCTTCGCATTGCTCCCCGCACGTTCCTCGCGTTATTTCGAGCGCGCCGGATCTGCGGCCTTTGCCTACGGCGAGATCGAGCGTCTGACCGGCCGTGTAGAGATTTGGGAGCGTGAAGCCATCGCCGCGACCGCAGTGCTGACCGGGGATGCCGAGACGCTGACGAGGCGCATCCACGCTCTTGTGGCCGGTCCGAATTCACCCAGGCGGCGCGTAGAAGAGGAAATGGGGCGCATTGCGCACCGGATGTCGTATCTGGAGCGCGCGTGGGCGAATCGCTCGCGACGCGCTGTGCCGTTCTTCCCGCGCATCGGACGTCGCATCCGGACACGCATTCGTCGCTGGCATGCCGGGAACAAGAGCATGCCGCCCCGGGTTTAAGGTGGGACAGATCTCAAAGGAGTCACAGCATGAAACGGCTGAAGACGATTGCTCTGGTGATCCCGTTGGCCCTGCCGTTGGTTCTTGGGGCATGCGGCAGTGGAGACGAACATAAGACCGTCGTGGTCAATCCCGCTCCGGGCCAGACGGTGGTGGTGCCGTCCGCGGGTGAAGCCAAGGTTTGCCCGGCTGGGCAGAGTTGCTGATCGCTCCGACCCGAAAAAAGAAAGGGCCGCCCAGAGAGGCGGCCCTTTTTGATTCGCGCTGACGAAGGTTCAGGTTTCGAGAACAGGCGAACCGTAGTTGGTGCCGTTCCA
>CAYZFH010000017.1:0-9123 GCA_964477375.1 uncultured Rhizobiaceae bacterium
TGTCATGGTTCGTGGTGACGCCGTCGATCCACTGGGTCCATCACCATGCCGTGCGGTGCGACACCGATTCGAACTACAGCACGGTGCTCTCGGTGTGGGATCGTCTGTTCCGCTCGCGTAGCGCGACGCGGCGAATGCCCGGGATGGAGATCGGTACGGAGGGTGCGGCGGAGGAGCCGCTTACGCGGCTTCTCCTGCGCCCGTTCCGCCTAACGCGCTAGACCGTTACTGGCGTTCTTGCTTGTTCGGGCCCTTGTCGACGTATTGGAACGTCGCAGGCGGGAAGTTGACGCCGAACCGCGTGTCCTGCAGCGCGACGTCGGTCGTCTGACCGAGCGAATCAATCACGGTCCATTTCTGCAGCACCAGCGGCTTGTCGCTGAAGGTCAGGATCAACGCGCCCGAACCCAGGTCGCGCTTGTCGGAGACGGTCAGGCGGATCACACCGGGCCCGCGGTCCACCGACAGCACATGCACGTCCTTGCCGAATTGGATGTTGTCCTTCAGCAGATAGCTGGCCGGGGTCGAATCGATCGGCACATAGGTGGCTTCGTGCAGTTCTGTGTCCTCGTAGACCACCCAGATGCCGGTCACGACCACCAGCATCGGAATGGGCGGGTCGTACTCCAGGCGCATCTTGCCGGGGCGCTGCATCGAGACGACGCCGCTGACCTGCTTTCCTTGCGGATCGGTCTGGATGAACTTGGCCTTCAGCGTGCGGACGCCGTTGAGATAATCCTGGACGCGCTGGATATCGGCACGGTCGGCATCGGAAAGGGCCTTGGGCTTGGCGGCCGGCGTCGCGGGCGCGGCCAGAACGGCGGGCGCGGCGAGCATGAGAAAGGCGCCGCAAAGGGCGCCAAGCAGCTTGGTCATCGTCATAGAGAGTAAATAGGGGCTGGACCCCGGCCGCGCCAGGGGGTGGTTTTAACGATAGGCCGTCCGGGATTCCCCGCCGCCGCCAAGGACTTCGCGCTTGCCGACATGGTTGGCGGCGCTGATGAAGCCCTCGGCCTCCATGCGGTCGATGATGCGGGCGGCCCGGTTGTAGCCGATCTGCAGATGGCGCTGGATGAAGCTGGTCGAGGCCTTGCGCTCGCGCGCGACCAGGGCCACGGCCTGGTCGTAGAGATCGTCCTCGCCCCCACCGCTCTCGCCGCCGCCTTCGCCACCGACACCGGCCGAATCGTCCACCGTGATCTCTTCCAGATACTCGGGCTCGCCCTGGCCCTTCAGGAAATCGACCACCGACGCGACCTCCTCGTCCGAAACGAAGGGACCGTGGATGCGTGTGATGCGTCCGCCGCCCGCCATGTAGAGCATGTCGCCCTGGCCCAAGAGCTGCTCGGCGCCCTGTTCGCCCAGGATGGTGCGGCTGTCGATCTTGGAGGTGACCTGGAAGCTGATGCGGGTCGGGAAGTTGGCCTTGATGGTACCGGTGATGACGTCGACCGAGGGGCGCTGGGTCGCCATCATCAGATGGATGCCGGCGGCGCGCGCCATTTGCGCCAGGCGCTGGACCGCGGCCTCCAGATCCTTGCCCGCGACCAGCATCAGGTCGGCCATCTCGTCGACGACAAGGACGATGAAGGGCAGGGGACGCAGATCGAGCGGCTGGTCCTCGAACACGGGCTTGCCGGTTTCGCTGTCGAACCCGGTCTGCACCTTGCGCATCAGGACTTCGCCTTTGCGCCGCGCTTCGGACAGGCGCGTGTTGTAGTTGCCGATGTTGCGCACGCCCAGCTGCGACATGGCGCGGTAGCGGTCTTCCATCTCGCGCACGGTCCACTTCAACGCGACCACGGCCTTGCGCGGATCGGTGACGACGGGCGTCAGAAGATGCGGGATGCCTTCATAGATCGACAGCTCCAGCATCTTGGGGTCGATCAGGATCAGGCGGCACTGCTCCGGCGTCAGGCGATAGAGCAGCGAAAGGATCATGGTGTTGAGCGCGACCGACTTGCCCGAGCCCGTCGTGCCCGCGATCAGCAAATGCGGCATCTTGGCCAGATCCACGGACATGGGCGAGCCGCCGATATCCTTGCCCAGCGCGAGCGGCAAACCGGAGATGCCCTCGAACGAATCCGAGCTCAACAGCTCACGGAAATAAACGCGTGCGCGCTGCGCGTTGGGCAGCTCGATGCCGATCACGTTGCGGCCGGGAATGACGGCCACGCGCGCGGACACCGCGCTCATCGAACGGGCAATGTCGTCGGCCAGGCTGATGACGCGCGAGGATTTGGTGCCGGGCGCGGGCTCCAGTTCGTAGAGCGTCACGACGGGGCCGGGCCACACTTTCAGGATCTCGCCCTTCACGCCGAAGTCGGTCAGCACGGATTCCAGCAAGCGCGCGTTCTGGGTCAGCGCGTCCTGATCCACCTTCTTATTGTTGGTTTCTTCCGGCTCCTGCAGCAGCTCGTGGGGCGGCAGTTCGCGCTCGCCCTCGGTGAAGACCATGGTGGTCTGCTTGGGCTTGCCCTTGGGCTTCTTCGGCCGCGGCGCCTTGGGCGTGGCGGCGATCTCCGGGCCTTCGTCTTCTTCTTCCTCTTGGTCGTCGTTGTCGAAATGCGGCGTCGGCCGGCCGGTGGCGATCGCCGGCCCATCGGCCGAAGCGCGTTCCTCCGCGCGGCCGAGCGCGCCGCGCAGATCGGCGGCCAAGGTGGCGAAGCTCGCGCCGCGGCGGCGCAGGAGTGAAAGCGGGAAACGCGCCAGGGCCACGGCACCGGCGGCGATGCGTTGTCCGGCCCAGGCCAGTTGGATGCGGCCGAAGCAGAGCGGTTGCATCAGCGCGAGCACCGCGAGCGGCAGCAGCGCGATGGCGGCGACCGTGACGGGGGCGGGAACGCCGATGATGTCGAGAAGTGTGGCCAGCCGGTCGAGGATCATCAGCCCGAAGAAACCGCCGAAACCGCTGGCCAGGGGCCAGAAGCCGGGCACGGGCAAGGCGGCCAGGACGGCGGCGGCCAATGCGATGCCGATGGGCAGAAGCGTGAAGCGCAGCCAGAGCGCGGGCGGCTGCTTGTGCATGACGATGCGCGCGCCCCAGATGGCGCAGCCCGCGACGAGGAGAAAGCTCGCGATGCCGAGCGCCTGCAGCAGCAGGTCGGCCGTCCACGCGCCCGGAACGCCGAGCCAATTATGAGTCGTCACCGCGGTCGCCTGATTCAGCGACGGATCGGTGGTGTGGTAGGACAAAAGCGCCAGCAGGAGCGCCAAGGCCCCCGCAAGCCAGACCGCGCCGCGCAGTTCGATCAGACGCCGGCGCAGGAACTGCTCGACGTTCTTGCCGGCGCCGCGGCGGCCGGCCACTTTCACGGCTGTTGCCATTCAGGTGCCTTCTCGGGTTCGAGACGGCCACCTCCCGCCCCGGAGTGTAGGCGAGGCGCGGGAGACCGTCACGAGACCCATCCCCTGGGGCTCGATTCTTCTTTGAATATACAGCATCTAGACGAATTGTTAACGCAGAACTGCAACAGTGACGGCTAACACCTTGGTAGGGGCCAAGGCTGGTTCCAGAGCCCCCTCTGTGGTTGGATCAGGGGGAGCTGAGTGGGTTTTATAGGAATAGAGACCTGAGACTGAGGCCATGATTCAGGCGGACATTCTCATTATCGGTGGCGGAATGGCCGGCCAGACCCTGGCAGCGGCCCTCGGCGGCGCGGGTCTGGACGTCGTTTTGGTCGACCGCGAGCGGCCGGTCGAAACACGCAGCCTGGCGTATGACGGCCGCACCTCGGCGATCGCGTTCGGCGCCATGCGCGCGCTGGACGGCATCGGCCTATGGGCGCGTTTGGCGCAGGATGCCGAACCGATCCTGGAAATCCGCGTGTCGGACCGCGACTCGCCGCTCTTCCTGCACTACGACCATGCGGCGCTGGGCAACGATCCGCTCGGCTTCATCCTTGAGAACAGTGCGATCCGCCGCGCGCTCGGCGCGCACCTGTCGGCGCTGCCGGGCGTGCAGATCCTGGCGCCCGCTTCGGTTGTGCATCTCGAACGCGGGCGCGGCTTCGCGACCGCCACGCTCGATGACGGGCGCATGGTGCGCGCGCCCTTGGCCGTCGCCGCCGATGGCCGGAATTCGCCGATGCGCCGCGCCGCCGGCATTCCCGTCGCCGAGTGGTCCTATCCGCAGACGGGTATCGTCTGCACGATCGCGCATGAGAAGCCGCATCGCGGCGTCGCGCATGAACGGTTTCTTCCCGCGGGTCCCTTGGCCGTCCTGCCCATGCGCGGCAATCGCTCCTCCATCGTCTGGACCGAGCGCGCCGATCTCGCGCCCGCCATGCTCGATCTCGACGATGTGTCTTTCGCGCGCGAGATCGAGAACCGCTTCGGTGCCCATCTCGGCGCGATGACGCTCGAAGGCGCGCGTTGGAGCTATCCGCTCGCGTTCACGCTGGCTGATCGTTATGTGATGCCGCGCCTGGCGCTTTTGGGCGATGCGGCGCGCGCCATCCATCCGATCGCAGGTCAGGGCTTCAATCTGGGCCTGCGCGACGCGGCTGTCCTGGCCGAAGTGGTGGTCGACGCCGCGCGGCTCGGTCTCGATCCCGGCGACGCCGCTGTGCTGGAGCGCTACGAACGCTGGCGCCGCTTCGACGGGCTGGCGCTGGCCGCGACCACGGATGTGCTGAACCGTCTGTTCTCGACGGCCTTCCCGCCGGTGCAGTTCGTGCGCGATTTGGGCCTCGCCGCGGTGAACGAAATTCCCCGGCTCAAGCGCTTCTTCATGCGCGACGCCATGGGCACTGCGGGCGACCTGCCGCGTCTGGTGCGCGGCGAAAAACTTTAAAGCTTTTTCATTTTCTTCGTCATGCCGGACATGATCCGGCATCCAGTCGCGCGTAGCGCGCCAAGATATTTTCCTCTGCCCGCCAGACGGCAGGCCACTGGACCCCGGATCAAGTCCGGGGTGACGAAACAATAAGAGTTACTTGTCGCGGCTGAGGCCGCGCGTGGACAACGCGGCGAGATACGCATTCCACATCTCGTCCTGGCGCTCGCCCATCTCGCGCAAATATGTCCAGCTAAAGATGCCGGTGTCGTGGCCGTCGTCGAAGCGGATGCGGATGGCGTAGTTGCCCACGGCATCGACGCCCGCGATGCCAACGTTGCGCTTGCCCGGCACGAGCGTCTTGCCGCCCGGGCCGTGGCCTTGCACCTCGGCCGACGGGCTCTCCACGCGCAGCAATTCAGCCGGCAGCATAAAATTGCGGCCATCGTCGAAGTCGATCTCCAATCGCTTCTCCGCGCTCTTCACGCGGATTTCGACCGGCCAATGTTTGGTGCCGAATTCGTCGCTCACGGCGCGCCTCAGCCGTCGAGCTTGCGCGCCTCGTCGACCAGCATGATCGGAATGCCGTCGCGGATGGGATAGGCCAAGCCGGCTTTTTCGCTGACCAGCTCCTGCTTTTCACGGTCGTAGCGCAAAGGCCCCTTGGTCAGCGGGCAGACCAGGATCTCGAGCAATTTGGGATCGACGGTGCTCATGGGTTTCTCCGTTGCGCGCAATCGTAGTCCGGGCCGCCTCGCGGCGCGAGGTTTCAATGCCGCGCGGGCGGCGCGTCCGTGCTTCCGGCCAGGGTCATTTCCATCAGCGTGCCCAGCACATGCACGCGATCGGCGACGGTCTGCGCTTCCAACAGCGCCTGCTTCTCGCTGGGCGCGAAGGGACACATCATGGCCAGCGCGGAAACCAGTTTCTCGTCGGCCGTCTTCTCGACCAGGCTCCAATCGGCGCTCAGGCCGCGCGCCTCGCAATAAGGGCGCAGCAGCGCCACCAGCCGCGCGCGGTCCACGCCGTCCTGGGGCGGTGCCAGGTCCGATTCATAGGGCGCATAGTCGGCGTCCACGCGGCGATAGCCGTCATGGAGCGGCAATTCCTCCTTGATGCGGAAGCGGCACACGCCGACCAGCGTGTAGTGATAGCGCCCGTCGTCGGTCTTGCGGCAGTTGACGATCTTGCCGGCGCAGCCGACCGGATAGACGGCGGGCTGCGCGCCTTCGGCCTTGGGATTCTTGGGTTGGACCATGCCGATGACGTTGCCGCTGGCCAGCGCGTCGCGCGTCATGGCGCGGTAGCGCGGCTCGAAGATGTGCAGCGGCAATTCCGCGCGCGGCAACAGCAGCACGCCGCCCAAGGGAAAGATCGGCAAGGTCGCCGGCATCGCGTCCAGCGAAGGAATCGCGCCGAAATCCTGCTCGGTCACGGCAAGGGATTCCCGCGGACTTACGAGAACAGAATCGAGGAGAGGCGGCGGCGCCCCGCGACGGTCAAGGGATGGGTCGGGCCCAGCGCCTCGAAAATCTGCACGAGCTGTTTGCGCGCGGCCTGTTCGTTCCAGTCGCGCTTGCGCCGCATGATCTCGAGCAACTCGTCCATGGCTTCTTCTTCTTTCTTCTGCGCGTAGAGCGCCATGGCGTTGTCGAAGCGCGCCTGATGGTCGTTCGGGTCCTGCTGCAGGCGCGCCTGCAACTCGCCCTGGTGGCCGGCGGCTTCCTTCGACTTCTCGGCCAGCTCGATGGCGGCGCGCGCGGCGGCCGCGTCCGGATCGTTGGCGGCTTCCTTGGGCAGGCTGTCCAAAATCTTCTTGCCCTGTTCCAGGTCGCCCGAGGCAACGCGGCAGCGCGCCATGCCGACGATAGCCTTCACGTTGGCCGCGTCATGCTGCAGGACCTGGCCGTAGATGGCGGCGGCCGTGCCGGCATCGCCTGCTTCGAGCGCTGCCTTGGCCTGCTCCAACGCTTCGTCGATCGGATCGGGGCCGACCTCGGCGCCGCCCAGAAGACGTTCGACGAAACTGCGGATCTGGCTTTCCGGTTGGGCGCCCGTGAACCCGTCCACCGGGCGGCCGTCCTTGAAACCGTAGACGACCGGGATCGACTGGATGCGCATCTGCTGCGCCAGCTCCTGGTTCTCGTCCACGTTGATCTTGACCATCCGCACGGCGCCGTTGGCCGCGTTGACGACTTTTTCCAGCAGAGGGCCAAGCTGTTTGCAGGGGCCGCACCAGGGCGCCCAGAAATCGACGATGACGGGCATCGTGCGTGACGCCTCGATGACGTCGGTCATGAAGCCGGCCGTATCGCTGTCCTTGATCCAGCCGCCCGCGCCCGCCGGCTTGCCGCCGATGATCGTTTCCATAGTTACCCGCTCTTTGAAGATGTCTCGGATTTCACGAACATAATTGGCCCTCGCCGGGGCCGGATGCAACCCCCGCTCAGGCCGCGGGCGCGGCGGGGTCGTAGTCCAGGTCCAGGTCGATCACCTCGGGCGCATGGCCGCAGGATTTGATGAAGGCGATCAGATCGTGCGGCGATACGGCGGTGGTCTGGTCGTTGACCAAGGGATGGTAGTTGAGCGGGTCGTGGGCCAGCATTCCCTTGTCCAGCATCACATGGACGCGGTTCCCGGTGTCGTTGATCAGGCCAAAGGGCGTCACCGATCCCGGCCGCACGCCCAGCACCTCGTAAAGAAGGTCGGGGCTGGCGAAAGACAGGTTGCCCACGCCCAGCCGCTTCTTGAGCTGCTTCAGATCGACCGCGCGGTCCTCGGACGCCACCAGCAGATGGAGCGCGCCCTTCTTGTCCTTGAGGAACAGGCTTTTGCAGTGGCCGCCCGGCAATTGCCCGCGCAGCACCTTGGAATCCGCGACCGTGAACAGCGGCGGGTGCGTGTGGTTCTTGTAGGAAATTCCGAGCTCGTCGAAGCGCCGGAACAGGGATTCGGGTGTGTGCGCCATGGCGGCGGAGCATAGCGGCCGCACCGTGTGGGGCAAGCGGGTGACGCGTGTCACAGCGCGCGGCGGCCCCTAACGTAAAATTAAGACAGGTAAGGCTGCCGCGGGCTCGCTTGCGGGCGTACAGTTCCGCACGGGTCATGCGCCGGCGCGTCAATCGGGGAGACGGTCGAATGCGGTCACCAATCCGCCGCGCCCTTTGCGGTATGCCTCTGGCAATTCTATTCGCGGCTTCGTCCGCGTGGGCACAGCAATCGGCTGCGCTGCCTCAGGCGCCGGCTTCCGCCACCGCACCGGCGCCGCCGCGCAGCGTGCGCGACGTCCTGGCGCTTCTGGAAAAGAGCAAGCCGTCGCAGGTCAAGGTCGACGCCGACAAGGCGGCGGCGGAGCAAGCCATTCCCGACACGCTGGCGGGATCGGAGAAGATCACGGCGCTCCACCAGCGCGGCATGGCCGCCTATCGCCTGGGCCGCGTCAAACAGGCGCGTGAGGATTTGACGGAAGCGGTGAAGCTGTCCGAGACGGAATCCTTCACGGGCAAGGCCGGCCTGTACCAGGATCTTTCGATCGCCGAACAGGCGGGCGGAAACATGCGCCGCGCCATCGAGCTGCGCACATTGGCCGTCAGCACCACGCAATATGCCGGGCAGAAGGTCGCGATGCAGGCCAGCTTGGCGTTGCTCCTGGCCGGCTCGGGGGATCTGGAAGGCGCCGAGCAGGCGCTGTCGGGGGCGGAGACGGGACTGTCGGAACTCGGCCGCGGCGGCGGGCGAACCGCCAGCGGCGGCGCAAAGGGCGGCGGGCCGCAGTATCAGGCTTTCTACCGGGGCATCATCGACCGCGCGCGCGGCAACGTGCTGTCCATGCGCGGCAAGGTCGGGCAGGCCGATACGGCTTACGCGGCCTCGATCGTCTCGCTCGATCCCATTGTCGATGCCGACCTCAAGGATCCGAACGGCCGCCCGACGCGGGTGCGATCGACGCGCGATGCGGCGCTTTCGGACCGCGCCATGAACATGATCCGTCTCGACCGGCCGATCGAGGCCGAGATCACGGTGCGCCAGGCGTTGACCAGCCGCCTGTCCGAGCAGGGCACCTACTCGGCGGAAGCCGCCAACACGCTGCAACGCCTGGGCATGATCCTCGCGGAAGAGGGACGCACCGACGACGCCGTGCTGATCGCCAAGGCGGTGCTCGAGATCATGGACAAGATCGGTGCCAGCGGCGCGTCCATGACGGGCGCGCAAGCCCAGGCCACGCTGGCCCGCGCCATGATGGTGAAGGGCAAGTGGACCGAGGCGCAGGCCGGCTTCACCGCCGTGCGCGCCCGCTTCGCCGACGACGTGGAATTGTGGAACCGCCGCTTCGGCAGCGATCCCGA
>CAYZFH010000017.1:9223-16225 GCA_964477375.1 uncultured Rhizobiaceae bacterium
GTGGGCATCGACCAGATCCGGTCCGCGCTCAAGCCGGGCGAGGCGTTGGTCGCATTCTATGTCGGCGATAAGAAAAGCTACGTCTGGGCGATTCCGCAAGCCGGCGACATCGCGGTCGCGACCGTCCCCATCGGTGAGCAAAAGCTGGCCGAGCAGGTGGCGTTGCTGCGCTCGGCGCTCGACCCCAGCGCCTCCACGGTCGAGGACATCCCGGCCTTCGACGTCGCGGTGGCCTATGAAATCTACCGCGCGTTCCTGGCGCCGGTGGAGAAGGGCTGGCAGAGCGCCAAGAGCCTGATCGTCGTATCCGACGGCGCCCTCTCCTTCCTGCCGCTTTCGATTTTGCCGACAAAGCCTTCGCCCGCGCTCAAGGACAGCGCGGTTGTCTTTTCCTCTTATCGCTCCGTGCCGTGGCTTGCGCGCACCCATGCGGTCACCGCCGTGCCGTCGGTCGCCTCGCTGAAGGCGCTGCGCGCGTCGCCCGCACGTGCGGCCAAGGAGCCGTTCGTCGGTTTCGGCGATCCGTATTTCAATGCCGACCAAGCCGCGCAGGGTGCGAAGGACGGCAGCGAGACGCAACTGGCGATGCGCGGCGGCAAGATGCCGCTGGTCCGGCGCAACGCGAGCGTGGCGGAGGCCGATTCCACCCGGCTCTCCAATCTTCCGCGTCTGGCCGATACGCGTGCGGAATTGCTCAACATCGCCCGCGCGCTCAAGGCCGATCCGCAGAAGGACGTGTTCCTGGGCAAGGACGCCAACACCGAGCGCGTGAAGACCATGCCGCTCAAGGACTATCGCGTGCTGGCTTTCGCGACGCACGGTCTCGTGCCGGGCGAACTGGACGGTTTGGCCGAACCCGCGCTGGCCATGAGCGCGCCCGATGTGGCCGGCGTGCCGGGCGACGGCTTGCTCAAGCTCGACGACATCCTGGGCCTGAAGCTCGACGCGGATTGGGTCGTGCTGTCGGCCTGCAACACGGCGGCCGGCGACGGCGCGGGGGCCGAGGCCGTCTCGGGTCTTGGCCGCGCCTTCTTCTATGCCGGCACGCGCGCGATCCTGGCGACGGGCTGGCCCGTGCACTCGGCGTCGGCCGCGAAACTCACATCGGAGCTGTTCCGCCGTCAGGCGGGCGATGCGCAGGCGGGCCGCGCCGAAGCGCTGCGCCAAGCCATGGTCACGATCATCGACGGCAAGGGATACGAGGACCAAGGTTCGGGCAAGGAAGTCTTCGCCTACGCGCACCCGCTGTTCTGGGCGCCGTATTCCCTTTACGGCGACGGCGGCTGACGGCGCCGCGCGCGCAGATCCGCGACCTGATCCAGGAAGATCGCGCCGATCACCACGGACGCCCCCGCCCATTGCGGCGCGCTCATCGTTTCGCCCAAAAGAAGAATGCCGAACAGGATGACCCAGACGGGCGAGCCGTAATCGATCAGGCTCGCGCGCAGCGGCCCGATGCGGGCGATGCCGCCGAACAGACACATGGTCGCGCTGGTGAACAGAATCGCGCTGATCGACAGCATGAGCCAGCCGTTGAAGCCTTGAGGCCATGACAGCTTTTGTCCGGCCGCCGCCGCCACGGCCATCGCCAGCGCCGCGACGCCCATCACCTGATACGACAGCACCATGCTGTCCTGTCCCGCCATGCTGCGGCCGCTCCACACCAGGATGACGGCGAAGAAGGCGGCGCCGACGATGGTGCAGACGATGCCGCGCCAATCGAGGGCGGCGGCATCCACCCCCATGACGAACGCCAGGCCCGCGGTCGCGACCAGCATGGCGGCGATGCGCCGCGCGGGCGGACGCTGGCGCTCCAGCGCCGCCACGATGGCGGAGATCATGAACGGATAGGTGTAGTAGATCAGGATCGTGACCCCGACCGGGATCAGCTCGATGGCGATGGCCAGGGTCAGAAGCTGGCCCACCATCAAAATCCCGATCCCCAGGCGGGCCAGAAATTGTCCCCTCGGAACCCCGATCCGGCGCCCCATCAGGACGAGGAGAAGCATGATCGACAGGGCCAGGAACCCCGTGCGGATCAGGCTGACGGTGAAGGGGTCCGAGCCTGCGTCATAGGCCAGCCGCGCGGTGATCAGGTTCAGAGCAAAGCTGACCGACCCGGCCAGGGCCATCAGGATGCCGGCGACAAGACGTTGGGGGGAGGGGGAGGACATGGCGGATTCGCAGGCAATTACCCGTTGGGACGAGAGCCTGCCCGCCGGGCGGGCCCCTTGCAATGATAGGGTTCTGCCGTAATATGCGCGCCGCCCAACCAAGACCCGCGGGAGTAGCTCAGGGGTAGAGCATCACGTTGCCAACGTGAGGGTCGAGGGTTCGAATCCCTTCTCCCGCTCCAGTCTTCGGTTTTCCCAGATCGACAATCCGTCAGGCACGCTCCAGGTAGGGCGCGTTCGCCTTGCCCTTTTGCGCGGCCAGCTCCGTCCAGCGGCGGTTGTGTTCCTCGACCGTGATCTCCTCGATCTGTTTCGCCAGGCCCCAGGGATGGCCGGACGGATCCTCGATCACCGCCACGCGGTCGCCCCACAGCGTGTTCTCCGGCCCGGAAACGCAGCGCGCACCGGCTTCCACGGCGCGCGCGAGCGCCGCGTCCACGTCGTCGACATACAGTGTGAACACCGTGCTGAAGCCTTGCAGCATCGCGGGTGTTTTCGCGCCCCATTTGTCCATCGTCGCTTCGTCGCGCGGAT
Organism: uncultured Rhizobiaceae bacterium; assembly: GCA_964477375.1. Taxonomy (GTDB): domain Bacteria; phylum Pseudomonadota; class Alphaproteobacteria; order CADEGL01; family CADEGL01; genus CADEGL01. The sequence goes on from CAYZFH010000017.1 coordinate 11,932, forward strand.
TGGCGGTGGAGATGTTCAGAACCACCGCGCCGATGCGCAGGTGCACGGCCTTCACCGGCCCCACACCGCTCGGAGGACCGGGCACCAGATAGCGCGCAATGTCTTCCGCGCCGAACGCCTGTGTATAGAAGCGTGCCGCCGCACCGGCATCCGGAACGGAGAGCGTGATTCCCAATCTGCCGGTCGAAACGGAAATTCCCTTCACGGCCATGACGCACCCTTCCGTTCGATGTTTGTTCCAATGTAGGGCGCGGCAGTTGGTAAAGAAACGGTCCATTCACGGTAAGGGTTTTTGACTAGAGAAAATCGAGTCCGTCACAGGGTCTGGGCTCAATCCCAAAAAGGTCACGAGCGAACAGCGACGGTTCCCCCCACATTTTTGCGTAACGGCAGAAGAAGCAATCGCAACTTCGCCGGAGCATGGGAGGACGTTCATGCTGACGAAACGGGTGGCTATTGGACTTGTCGCTGCGCTGGGACTGGGCGCTGTTTCGATCTCGCCCGCGCTGGCCGATCCGCCGTGGAAGCACGGCAAGCACAAGCATCACGGTCATTATGACCGCGGTGATGTGGTCTATGTCGAAAGGCCGCCGGTCTATGTCGCGCCGCGCCCGCACGTTGTCTATGTCGAGCCGGAGCCGGCCTACATCTATTACCCGCCGCCGCGGCCGCGCGTGGCGTACTACCCGCCGCCTGGCGTGAGCCTGACCTTCAACTTCGATTGATCGAATTCCTAAATGTCGCCCGCGCCGCCAAGACAGTGGCGCGGGCGAATCGCGTGCGGGCGCGGGACCCCAATCAATCCAATCGATTGGGCTCAATCCCAAACTTGTCACATCCAGATCACGAACAACCCGGTACCCCTTTTCATTGTTCGGCCAAGACGCGTGCATCGCTTGGCGCGTCATCGGGGCCCGCCAGGAAGCGGGCGTAAAGAGGGGAACCCAGTCATGAAGAAAATCGCGATCATCCTGCTACCCGTTGCGGTGCTGGGCCTGTCGGCTTGCTCCGGCATGAACGACCGTGAACAGCGCGCGCTTTCGGGTGGCGCGATTGGCGCGGGCGGCGGCGCGGCGGTCGGCTTATTGGTTGGTAATCCGTGGGCGGGTGCCGCGATCGGCGGCGCTGCGGGCGCCGCGGTCGGGGCGCTGATGGACAAGGGCATCAATCAGTAACGCACGAGGAATGGAGGCGATCATGAAGAAGCTTGCTTTGATTCTGGTGCCGGTTTTCGCGCTCAGCCTGTCGGCCTGCTCCGGCATGAACGACAAGGAGCAGCGCGCCTTGTCCGGCGGCGCGATCGGCGCGGCGGGCGGCGCCCTGGTCGGCGGCTTGGCCTTCGGCGCGCCTGTGGTTGGCGCCTTGGTCGGTGCGGGCGCGGGCGCGGCGACAGGCGCCGTCACCGCGAAGGACAAGTAACAACAAAATTCCGACTCGCGTTCCACCTTGTGATGGAGATTGCGATGAAGAAATCTTCACTCGTTCTCGTAGTGATTGTCGCGCTGGCGGCGGCGGCGTGTTCCGGCATGAACAATAAGGAGCAGCGCGCGCTGTCGGGCGGCGCCATCGGTGCGGGCGGCGGCGCCTTGGTCGGTGCTGCCGCCGGCGCTCCGCTCACGGGCGCGTTGATCGGTGGCGCCGCGGGCGCCGCGACCGGCGCGCTGACTGCCAAGGAGGACAAGTAAGGAACAGGAAACGGGTCCGGCTCTCCCCCGGTCCGGACCCGCCCGAGGGCCGTGTTCCGCGATTTCGTCATCGTGCCGACGGGCGTCGCGGGACACGGCCGTTTCTTTCCAGCACTTGATGCAAATTCCACGACGGTGCGCTTCGCTTCCCGCGTATCACAACGACCGGACGTACCCAGGTCACACACCCAGGGAGATTCCCACCATGACGTTCCATGCCAATTTCACCTCCTCGCGCCGCCGCTTGGCAGCCGCTGCGATTGCCATCGCGGTCACCGTGATGGCCGCTGGCGGTGCGCTGGCTGATCCGCCTCCCGGCAAGGGAAAAGGCAACAGAGGCGGCGGGAACGGGCAAGGCCAACAAGGCCAGCAGTACGATGGTGGCGGCAACGTCTCGGTGAATTTCAATTTCAGCGACCATGATCGCGTCGTGCTGGGCGACTACTACGGCGGCATGACGTCGCGCGGCCATTGCCCGCCGGGTCTGGCCAAGAAGAACAATGGCTGTATGCCGCCGGGCCAAGCCAAGAAGTGGGCGGTAGGACAGCGGCTGCCGCGCGATGTCGTCTATTACGACCTGCCTTCCAGCCTGACGGTGCGGCTGACGCCGCCGCCCTCCGGCTACAAGTATGTACGCGTGGCCAAGGATATCCTGCTGATCGCGGCGGGTACCGGCATGGTCGCGGCCGGCGTCTCCGACCTCGTCCAGTAATTCTCCAAACGAAAGAGCCTCGCTCCGGTGGGAGCGAGGCTCGATTTCGTTTCGGCGATGTTCGCCGCGGTTACCGCGCGCGCTCTTCGGCGATGGTGAAGCGCGTGTGGCAGGAGCTGCGCGTGGCGACCGACATCTCGCGCCACGCCTGCTCGGCATTGATCTTGTCGGCGAAGGGGCCGACCAGTTTCTCGGTGCCGCTGACCAGGCGCGCGAAGCCCGCATCCTCGTACTCGCCGCCCACGATCCAATAGCGCATGTTCGCTTGGGACATGATCTGGTCTCCTTCTCTCTAAACCGTTACTCGGCCGCGGCGCGCTTGAACTGCGCCGTCTCGGTCGATTCGGCCAAGGCCGTGGTGGACGACGCGCCGCCGCCGATGGCCACCGCCAACGCATCGAAGTAACCGGTGCCGACTTCGCGCTGGTGGCGCGTCGCGGTGTAGCCCTGGGCTTCCGCCGCGAACTCGGCCTGCTGCAGTTCGGAGTAGGCCGCCATGCCGCGATCGCGATAACCGCGCGCCAGCTCGAACATGCCGTGGTTCAGGCTGTGGAAACCGGCCAGGGTCACGAACTGGAACTTGTAGCCCATCGCACCCAACTCGCGCTGGAAGCGCGCGATCGTGTCGGCATCCAGCTTGGCCTTCCAGTTGAAGGAAGGCGAGCAGTTGTAGGCCAGCATCTTGTTGGGGAATTCCTTGCGCACGGCCTCGGCGAACTGCTTGGCCTCGTCGAGGTTCGGGTGCGAGGTCTCCCACCACAGAAGATCGGCATAGGGCGCGAAGGCCAGGCCGCGCGCGATGCAATGCTGCAGGCCCGTGCCGTCCTTCAGACGGAAGAAGCCCTCCGCCGTGCGCTCGCCCGTCAGGAATTGGCGGTCGCGCGGATCGATGTCGCTCGTGATCAGCTTGGCGCTCTCGGCATCCGTGCGCGCGACGGTCACCGTCGCGACGCCCGCGATGTCGGCGGCCAGGCGCGCCGCGTTCAGGTTGCGGATATGCGCCTGGGTCGGGATCAGCACCTTGCCGCCCAGATGGCCGCACTTCTTCTCGGACGCCAACTGGTCCTCGAAGTGGACGCCCGCGGCGCCGGCTTCGATATAGGCCTTCATGATCTCATAGGCGTTCAGCGGGCCGCCGAAGCCGGCCTCGGCATCGGCCACGATGGGCGCGAACCAATGCGTGTCGCCCTTGCCTTCCATGTGCTGGATCTGGTCGGCGCGCTGCAGGGCGGCGTTGATGCGCTTGGCCAGCGCCGGGCCGCTGTTGGCGGGATAGAGGCTCTGGTCCGGATAGGTGGCGCCGGCCAGGTTGGAATCGGCGGCGACCTGCCAGCCGGAGAGGTAGATGGCCTTGAGACCCGCCTTCACCATCTGCACGGCCTGATTGCCGGTCATGGCGCCGAGCGCGTGGACATAGTCGGTGTCGTGCAGCAGCTCCCACAGGCGGTTGGCGCCGGCCTCCGCGATCGTGTGCCGGACCGCGAGCGAGCCGCGCAGCTTGGCGACTTCGGCCGCCGAGTAGTCGCGCTTCACGCCGTCGAAGCGGCCCTTGGGGGCGGCGGGGATCAGGGCGTCGAAATCGGTCTTGGCCACGGTGGTGCTCCTTACCGGAAAAATTCGTTCAGTCATCATCGACTGGCGTCATCGACTGGAATTAGTGTGATATTCAACAAAACAACGCGAAGGTCCATAAATCGTTGAATATTAAAAGGATATTATGTTGAAAAATTTTGTGTGCATTGCGTTATATTGTATAAATTGTAAACAAACCGGCGCGCGGGACGGGCAGTTATGGCCGATGTGAAGCTGTTTCAGGGCGGCAGAATCAAGCGCTTGCGGCGCGAGAAGGGGCTGACCCTGGCGCGCATGTCCGACGAGCTCGGCATCTCGACCGGCT
>CAYZFH010000017.1:16325-25089 GCA_964477375.1 uncultured Rhizobiaceae bacterium
CTCGACCGGCTGACCCAGGACGACCGGCTGGCCAAGGGCGACACGCGGCGCCTGTGCCGCATCACGCTGGCCAACTACTTCGCGGCGGCGGTGATGATGCCCTACGAGCGGTTTCTGGCCGCGGCGGAATCCCTGCGTTACGACGTCGATGTCCTGGCCCGCCGCTTCGGCGCCAGCGTCGAGCAGGTCTGTCACCGGCTTACGACTCTGCAACGATCCAGCGCGCGCGGCGTGCCGTTCTTCCTCATCCGCGTCGACAACGCGGGCAACGTCTCCAAGCGGTTCAGCGCGACCAGCTTCCAGTTCGCGCGGCTGGGCGGTGCTTGCCCGCGCTGGAACGTGCACGACGCTTTCCAACGGCCGGGCCGCATCCTGACGCAGGTGATCCAGATGCCGGACGGCGCGACCTATTTCAGCATCGCGCGCACGGTGACGCGTCCGGGCGCCGGCGGCTTGGGGCCGGAGCAGATGATGGCGATCGGCCTCGGCTGCGAGATCAGCCACGCGCGCCGCATCGCCTATGCCGATGCCTACGATCTGGAGAGTCAGGCGGCGGTTACGCCCATCGGCGTCAATTGCCGTCTCTGCTTGCGCGAAGACTGCAACCAGCGCGCCTTCCCGCCGATGAACCGTCCGCTCTTCGTCAGCGAACACCGGCGCGAGATTTCGCCCTACGCGTTCTCGTCGGAATAGTCCGGAGAAAAGAACTCAGTGCCGGATGGGGATGGCGTCGAACTGGACGCCGCTCTGATCGGCCTGGTTCGCGGCCCAGTCCAACGCTTCGACCAGATGCTGGCGGCCCAACTCGTGCGCCACGATCTCGGTCAGCTCCGACAGGGCGGCTTCGAAATTGTCGGCGTGCATTTCCGAGCCATGGGCGCGGAGGAGTTTCACGCAGGCTGCGCCATGCATGATCCACAAGGCCGTCACCCGTGCCTGCTGTTGCCGGTCGCCCAACGCCGCATCTCCCCTCGGTTGCGTGTCACGAGACCGCAACATATTGGCATGAGTTCAGGGGCGATGCACAACATATTGAAGGTATAGGAAGAAGCCGCCCACCGTCACGCCGCCGCCACAAAGCGCTGGCAATCTCGGGTCTGGAGGCGCACGATTTTTCCACGGCGCGCGAGATTGGCCACGGCCCTCCCCCGCGCCGCGCCGCCTTCGAACCACGCGTGACGCCGGCCGGGGAACATGATGCCCCGCCCGGTTGTTCGGCTTTTTGAAATTTCCCCCGCGAAGGAGCCAGAGCCATGACCGACACCCACAGCAAGAAGACCGCGGACAAGACGGAGAAGACCGGCGACAACGGCGCCTGGGCCGAACTGCCGTTCCGCGCGCCCGCCGATATCGAGGACGTGATGGCGCTGGCGAAAACCAATCTGGAGCATTTCACCCGCGCGACCGACGCCGTGCTGTCGGGCATGAAGGAGCTGAACGAGGAGATGGTCCGCTTCGCCGGTCATCAGCTCGAGGCCGGCGCGGAAGCCGCGCGTTCGATCCTCTCCGCCGGGTCGCCGGCCGAGGCGCTGGGGCGCCACGTCGATTACGCCCGCGCGGCGACGCAGGCCTATCTGAATCAGGCCACCAAGCTGTTCGAAGTCGCGACGCGCGCTTCGCAGACCGGCATGGAGGCCGCACACGAAGCGGCGCACCACACCGTGCATGCGACGAAGACGGCGGTGGAAAAGGCAGCGAAAAAGTAAGGTTTTCGGGCCGCGCAACGCCCGAAACCGGTTCTTGTCAAGCTTGCCACGCGGCTCCAAACGGCTAGCCTGCGCGTGACGTGATCGCGGAGGCGAAATGCCGGTACAACCCGCCAAGCTTAAGGCCGAACTGATCGACCAAGTTGCCGCGCGCGCCCGCGCGGTCGTGTCCAAGGGCGAAGCCGCCGCGGCAGAGCGTTTCGCGCGCGCCTATTACCAGGGTGTGGCGCCAGACCTTCTGCTGGAGCAGGAAGTCGACACGCTGGCCGCCGCCGCGCTCTCGCTCTGGCGGTTCGCGCAGAAGCGCCCCGCCGGCACGCCCAAGCTGCGCGTCTATAACCCCAACCCGGATGAGCATGGCTGGAACTCGACCCACACGGTGGTCGAGATCGTCAACGACGACATGCCGTTCATCGTCGATTCGGTCGTGGCCTCGCTCAACCGCCAGGACCTGATCGTCCATCTCCTGATCCATCCCGTCATCCGCGTGCGGCGCGACAAGGACGGCAAACTTGCCGACGTGCTGGAGCGCGACGCCAAGGACGGGACCTACGAATCCGTTTTGCATGTCGAGGTGAACCAGCGCACGGGCGAAGCCGCGCTCGGCGCCATCCGCGACAATCTGCTCAAGGTCCTGACCGAGGTGCGCGCCGCTGTCGAAGATTGGCAGCCCATGCAGGCGCGCATGGTGGAAACGCTGAAGAATCTCGAACGCAACCCGGCCCCGACACCGGCCGACGAGCGCGCGGAAGATCACGCCTTCCTGGAATGGATGTGCGACCACAATTTCACCTTCCTCGGCGCCCGCGACTACAAGCTGGAGAAGAAAGGCGGCAAGGAATACCTGCGGATCGTGCCCGATTCGGGCCTCGGTCTTCTGCGCGCGGTGACGGCGGATTCAAGCGCGCGCCATGACGCGCCGCTGACGCCGGCCGAGGCCAGCAAGGCTCATACCATGTCGCTCCTCATCATCACCAAGGCGGCCTCGCGCTCGACCGTGCACCGCGCGGTCTACATGGATTACATCGGCGTCCGGCAATTTGATTCAAAAGGAGAAGTAACCGGCGAGCGCCGCTTCGTCGGCCTCTTCACCTCATCGGCCTATAGCCACGTCCCGGACGAAATCCCGCTGCTGCGCCGCAAGGTGCAGCAGGTGCTGGACCGCACCGGCTTCGCGCCCAACAGCCATAACGCCAAGGCCATTCAGCACATTCTGGAGTCCTATCCGCGCGACGAGCTGTTCCAGATCGGCGTGGACGAGCTGTACGACACGGCCATGGGCATCCTCCATCTGGAGGAGCGCCAGCGCCTGCGCATGTTCATGCGCAAGGACGAGTACGCGCGATTCTATTCGTGCCTGGTCTATGTCCCGCGCGAGATCTATTCGACCGAATTGCGCCAGCGCATGGAACGCATCCTGCGCGAGGAGTTGAAGGGCGAGACGGTCGATTTCAACACCCATATCTCCGACGCGCCCATGGCGCGGGTCCATTACATCGTCCGCTCCGCCCACGGCGTGGCCAAGGACGTGGACGTGGCCGCCGTCGAGGAACGGCTGGCCGCCGCGGCGCGGCGCTGGTCGGACGACCTGGTCGACGATCTTGTGCAGCGCGTGGGCGAAGCGCGCGCGCACGAGCTGTTCGACCGCTACCGCGACGCTTTCCCGCCCGGCTATCAGTACCGGTTCGATGCCGAGACCGCCGTCTCCGACATCGAGCGGGTCGAGGCCGTGCGCGCGGGCGCGCCCATCGCGATGAATCTCTACCGCCGTCCGGGCGCGGCTGAAGGCGAACTGTTCTTCAAGATCTTCCACGCGGAATCGCCGCTCGCGCTGTCGGACGTTCTGCCCATGCTGGAGCATATGGGCCTCAAGGTCGTGGCCGAGCGCCCGTTCGAGATCGTGATCGGCGGCGCGCCGTCCGTCTTCGCCCATGATTTCGAGATGACGGCGGCAGGCGCCGAGGTCGATCTGGGCGCCGTGCGCGCCAAGTTCCAGGACGCGTTCCAGCGGATCTGGAGCGGCGAGGCCGAGAGCGACGGGCTCAACCGCCTGATCATGCGGGCGGGCTTCGACTGGCGCGAGGTGGTCATCCTGCGCACCTATGTGCGCTATCTGCGCCAGGTGCGCGCGCCGTACAGCCAGGCGCTGATCGAAGACACGCTGTCCAAACACGCGCCCATCGCGCGGCTACTGGTCAACCTGTTCGAGGCGCGGCTGGACCCCGAGCGGGTCGATTCCACGCGCGGCGACGCGATCGTGAAGGAGATCGAGAAGGCGCTCGACGGCGTGACCAGTCTGGAGGAGGACAGCATCCTCCGCCGTCTGCTCAACCTCATCTGCTGCAGCCTGCGCACCAATTACTTTCAGCGTGACGCCAAGGGCGCGCCGAAACCTTATCTCTCGGTCAAGCTGGACAGCCACAAGATCGACGACCTGCCGCTGCCGCGGCCGATGGTCGAGATCTTCGTCTATTCCGCCCACATGGAAGGCGTACACCTGCGCGGCGGCAAGGTGGCGCGCGGCGGCATCCGCTGGTCCGACCGGCGCGAGGATTTCCGCACCGAGATCCTGGGCCTGATGAAGGCCCAGATGGTGAAGAACGCGGTCATCGTGCCCGTGGGCTCCAAGGGCGGCTTCGTGCTCAAGCGCCCGCCGACCGAAGGCGGCCGCGAGGCGCTGCAGGCCGAAGTGGTGCGCTGCTACCAGACGCTCATCCGCGGCATGCTGGACATCACCGACAACCGCAAGGGCAAGGAGATCGTGCCGCCCGCGCGCACCATGCGCCACGACGAGGACGATCCCTATCTGGTCGTGGCCGCTGACAAGGGCACGGCCACCTTCTCCGATATCGCCAACGCGCTCGCGCGCGAATACGGCTTCTGGCTCGACGATGCCTTCGCCTCCGGCGGGTCGGCCGGCTACGACCATAAGGAGATGGCGATCACCGCGCGGGGCGGCTGGGTTTCGGTCCAGCGCCATTTCCGCGAACTGGGCGTCAACGTTCAGAAGCAGGAATTCACCTGCGTCGGCGTGGGCGACATGTCGGGCGATGTGTTCGGCAATGGCGCCTTGCGCTCCGACCGCATGAAGCTGCTCGGCGCCTTCAACCATCTGCACATCTTCGTCGACCCCGACCCCGATCCGGCCAAGAGCTTCGCCGAGCGCCAGCGTCTGTTCGGCCTGCCGCGTTCAAGCTGGAACGATTACGACGCGAAACTTCTGTCCAAGGGCGGCGCGGTCTATGGCCGCGATTTGAAATCGATCAAGCTGTCGCCCGAGGCCAAGGCCTGCTTCGGCATCACCAAGGACGCCGTCACGCCCAACGAGCTGATGATGGCTATCCTCAAGGCCCAGGTCGATTTGATCTGGTTCGGCGGCATCGGCACCTATGTGAAGGCGTCGACGGAATCCCATCTGGAAGTCGGCGACCGCGCCAATGACGGGCTCCGCGTGGACGGCAAGCAGATCCGCGCCAAGGTGATCGGCGAGGGCGCCAATCTGGGCTGCACCCAGCGAGGCCGCATCGAATACGCATTGGCCGGCGGACGGCTCAACACCGACGCCATCGACAATTCCGGCGGCGTCGATTGTTCGGACCACGAGGTCAACATCAAGATCCTCTTGGGCGAGGTCGTGTCCGACGGCGACATGACCATGAAGCAGCGCGACACGCTGCTCGTGAAGATGACCGAGGAAGTGGCCGACCTGGTGCTGAAGGACAATTATCAGCAGACTCAGGCCATCTCGATCATGGAGTCGCGCGCGCAGGAGTTGCTGGACCAGCAGGCGCGCATGATGGCCAGCCTCGAGCGCGAAGGACGCCTGGACCGCGCCATCGAGTTCCTGCCCGACGAGGAAACCATCGGCCGCCGCCGCGCCGCGAGCCTGGGCCTGACCCGGCCCGAGATCGCGGTGATGCTGGCCTACGGCAAGATCGCGCTCTACGACGACCTCCTGACGTCCAACCTGCCGGACGACCCGCTTCTGTTCGATGACCTTGTGGCCTACTTCCCCAAACCGCTGCACGAGATGCGCGAGCCTTTGGAGAAGCACCGGCTGCGCCGCGAGATTGTCGCGGAGGTGGTGACCAATAGCGTGATCAACCGCGTCGGCTCGTCCTTCGTCCACGACGCGCAGGAGCGCACCGGTCTGAGCGCCGCGGACGTCGCGCGCGCCTATACCATCACGCGCGACGCCTTCGACATCCGCGGCCTGTGGCGGCCGATCGAAAAGCTGGACGACAAGGTGCCGGCCGCGCTTCAGGTCGAGATGATGCGCGATGTGGGCAGGCTGGTGGAACGCTCGATCTATTGGTTCCTGCGCAACGGCACGCACCCGCTCGACGTGGCCGCGACGGCCGCCGTCTTCCGGCCCGGCATCACGGCGCTGGCGCGCGGTCTCGAAGGCGTGCTGACGCCGGAACGCGACGCGCGCTTCCGCGCCCATGCCGAACGGCTCGGCAAGGCCGGCGTGCCGGAGGATTTGGCCCGCCGCGTCGCGTGTCTGGAGGAGATGGGCTCGGCCTGCGATCTGGTGCGCATTTCGCGCCTGACCCGGCAGCGTATCGAAACGGCGGCCGAGGTCTATTTCGCGCTCGGTGCGCGGCTGGGCTTCGAATGGCTGCGCGATGCGGCCCGCGCCATGAAGACCGACACGGCCTGGCAGAAAAGCGCGGTCGACGCTGTGATCGACGATCTGCGCGGCCAGCAGGCGGATCTGACGGTGAAGGCGTTGGGCGAGGGCGGATCGGACGCCAAGGCATCCATCGATGCGCTTTTGGCCGTGCGCGGCCACGCGTTGAAGCGGATCGATGCGCTTCTGGCCGAGTTCAAGGCCGCCGCTTCAGTCGACATGGCCATGCTGGCCGTGGCCAGCCGCCGTCTGCGCACGCTTGCCGGGGCCTGAGGCGTAGTCGATGACGCGAGCCTCCGGCGCCGGGCGCGCCTCGCCCAAGGCGCTGGTCGGCTGGTGCTTCTACGACTGGGCCAACTCGGCCTTCCCGACCATTGTCGAGACCTTCGTGTTCTCGACCTATTTCGCCAAGGCCGTGGCGCCCGACATCGAGACCGGCACGGCCCAGTGGGGTTATGCGCTGGCGCTCGCCGGCATCACGGTCGCGCTGGCCGCGCCGTTTATCGGCGCCATCGCCGATCGCTGCGGCGGCCGGAAGCCGTTCCTCGCCGTGTTCACCGCGATCCTGGCGCTATGCGCGGCCGGTCTGTGGTTCGCCAAGCCGTCGCCGGATTATGTGCTGTGGACGCTGGCCTGCTTCGCCATCGGCACGGTGGCGTTCGAATTCGGCATGACCTTCTACAACGCCATGCTGCCGGGCTTGGCCGACTCCAAACACCTCGGCCGCCTGTCCGGTTGGGGCTGGGGTATGGGCTATGCCGGCGGCTTGTTCGCGCTGGCCACGGTTCTGCTGCTGATCAAGGCGGATCCGCCGCCCTTCGGTCTGGACGCGGCGACGCAGGAGCCGGTGCGCGCGGCGGGCCTGGTCGTGGCCGCCTGGCTCGTCATCTTCTCGCTGCCGCTCTTTCTGTGGACGCCCGACCGGCGCGCCACGGGCGAACCGTTCGGCCGCGCCATGCGCGACGGCGTGCTGCATCTCTTCTCCACCCTGCGTGGCATCCGCCAGCACAAGGAGATCGCGCGCTTCCTGTTCGCGCGCATGATCTACATGGACGGGCTCAACACCGTGTTCGCCTTCGGCAGCATCTATGCCGCCGGCAGCTTCGGCATGAGCTTCGAGGAAATCCTGGCCTTCGGCATCGCGATTAACGTGACCGCGGGGCTGGGCGCCGCGGGCTTCGCCTGGATCGATGATTGGATCGGGCCCAAGCGCACCATCGTGCTGGCGCTGATCGGGCTGATCGGCTTTGGCGCGGCGCTGCTTCTGGTCGAAAGCAAAACGTCGTTCTTCGTGCTCGGCGTCTTCCTCGGGCTTTTCTTCGGTCCGGCCCAGGCCGCCAGCCGCTCGCTGATGGCGCATATGAGCCCGCCGGGCCAGGAGGCCGAGATGTTCGGCCTCTACGCCTTCACCGGCCGCGCCACGGCCTTCATCGGCCCGCTTCTCTTCGGCTGGGCCACCATCGCGCTGGAAAGCCAGCGCGCCGGCATGGCGACCGCGCTGGCGCTCGTGATCCTCGGATTACTACTGCTGCTGCCGTTGCGCGCGCCGAAATTCGTGCGCTGAACAGGCGTCAGTGCCGGAAGTGACGGACGCCGGTCATCACCATGGCCAAGCCGCGTTCGTCGGCCGCCGCGATCACATCGTTGTCGCGCATCGAGCCGCCGGGCTGGATCACGGCGGTGACGCCCGCTTCCGCCGCGGCGATCAGCCCGTCGGGGAAGGGGAAGAACGCGTCGGAGGCGACGACGGAGTTCTTGGCGCGGCTTTCCTTTTCGCCCGCAGCGTCTGACGCGAGGCGCGCCTTCTCCGCCGCCATGCGGCTTGAATCCACCCGGCTCATCTGGCCCGCGCCGATACCGACGGTCGCGCCGTCCTTGGCGTAGACGATAGCGTTCGACTTGACGTGCTTGCAGACCGAGAAGGCGAACAGAAGATCGTCCAGTTCCTTCGCCGTCGGCGCGCGCTTGGTCACGACCTTCAGCGATTCGCGGGCGACGCGCCCGTTGTCGCGCGCTTGCACCAGGTAACCGCCGGCAAGCGTGCGCACGGTGCGCGACGGCGCGGCCGGATCGGGCATGGTGCCCGTTTCCAACAGGCGCAGATTCTTCTTATCCGCCAGCACGGCGCGCGCGGCTTCGTCGTAGGAGGGCGCGATCACGACTTCGGCGAACAGCTTGGCGATGGCTTCTGCCGTCTCGCGGTCGAGCGTGCGGTTGACGGCGACGATGCCGCCGAAAGCGCTGACCGGATCGCAGGCCAAAGCGCGGGCATAGGCCGGCGGCAGACTGTCGCCCAACGCGACGCCACTCGGGTTGGCGTGCTTCACAATCACCACGGCGGGCCGCGCGAATTCGGCCACCAGTTCGAACGCCGCGTCGGCGTCGTTCAGGTTGTTGTAGCTCAGCTCCTTGCCCTGCAACTGCT
>CAYZFH010000018.1:0-24376 GCA_964477375.1 uncultured Rhizobiaceae bacterium
CTGCTCTATTTGCGCGGCGCTTACGGCAAGGTGTCGCCCGAGGCGCACTAGCCTTTCGTCGGCTCTCATAGCAAATCGGTATGACTGGTTGCGCGAGACGGATGCGCGCCGCCGCTTAAGCTTGCGTAAAGAACACAGGGGAGAATGCCATGGCCCACTTCACGAAGGCTGAGTTCAAGAGCCGCCAGAAGAAGACCATCGAGGAACTCGAGCGGCGCGGCCTGCGCGGCCTCCTGATGTTCCGGCAGGAGAGCATGTACTACCTGACCGGCTACGAGACGTTCGGCTACTGCTTCTTCCAGGCCATGTATCTCGGTGTCGACGGCCGCATCTTCCTGGTGACGCGTCCGCCCGACGCCATCGTCGCGCGCGAGATCTCGATCCTCGCGCCGAAGGACATCCACGCGTGGATCAATCTGCCGGGCGCCAACCCGTCGCTCGACGTGAAGCGCCTTCTGGATTCGCGCGGCGCCAAGGGCAAGCGGATCGGCATCGAGTACGACGCCTACGGCCTGACCGGCGCGATCCACCGCAAGCTGAGCGCGGCGCTCAAGGGCTTCTGCACCTTGGAGGATGCATCGGACCTCGTCACGCGCCTGCGCTGCGTCAAAAGCCGCGCCGAGATCGGCTATATCCGGACGGCCGCGTCCCTGGCCGACAAGGCATTGCGGCATGCCAACCGACTGACCGTGGCGGGCGCCAACGAAGGCGCCATCCTGGCCGCCGTGCAAGGCGAGATGTTCAAGGGCGGCGCCGACTGGCCGGCCAACGACCAGGTGATCGGCGCCGGCCGCCGCGCGCTTCTCGGCCGCTATGTCTCGGGGCGGCAGACGCTCAAGAAGAATGACCAGATGACCATCGAGTGGGCCGGCTCATACCTGCGCTATCACGCCGCGATGATGCGCACGATCGTGGTCGGCAAGCTGAAGCCGCGCCAGGCCAAGATGCACGACATCGCCGTCGAGGCGCATCTGGCCAGCGCCGCGGCGCTCAAGCCCGGCAACACCTGCGGCGATGTCTTCGCGGCCTATGACCGCGTCTGCGCCAAGCATGGCGTGGCGAAGAACATCCGCCAGACATCGACGGGCTACAGCATGGGTGCCGTGTTCCAGCCGACCTGGATGGATTGGCCGATGCTGTACCGGAACAACCCGGCAGTGATCGAGCCCGGCAACGTGTTCTTCATCCACACCGTCCTCGTGGATGAGAAGACCGGCCTGGCGACAGCGCCCGGCCAGTCCTATCACGTCACGGCCAAGGGACCGGAGCCCCTGTCGAAAAGCTCGCTCGACCTCGTGGTCAACGGCTAGGAGCCGCGCTTGCCGCCGAGATGGTTGTAGACGCGGGTAAAGTCCTCCGCGCCCATCTTGTCGTCCAGTTCGCGCCACACGGCCGAGACAGGCTCGCCCACCTTGGCCGAGGTGCCCGCGTCCGCGACCGCGTTGCGGTAAAGGCCGACATCCTTCGCCATCAGATGCACGGTGAAACCGGCGTTGAAGGTGCCGGTCAGGATGCGGTTCACGAACTTGTCGCTGCTGGCCGTGTTCTGGCCGGTCGAGACGTTCAGGACCGACAGGATCGTGCCCATGTCGAGGCCTTGCGCTTCACCGAAGATGACGGCCTCGCTGGTCGCCGCCATGGCGGTCGCCGACAGGAAGTTGTTGAGCAGCTTCATGGCCTGACCCTGGCCCGGCTTCTCACCGACATGGAACAGGTTCTTGGCCATGGCCTTGAGCGGCGCCTCGACGCGCGCGAAGTCCGCTTTCGAGCCCGCCGCCATCACGGCCAGCGTTCCCTTCGACGCGCCCGCGACGCCGCCCGAGACGGGCGCATCGAGATAGGCGATCCCCGCGGCGGAAAAGATCGCGGCGGTCTTGCCGGCAGCCTCGAGTCCGATGGTGGACAGGTCCACCACCAGGCTCGTCTTGCGCGGTTTGGCCGCGGCGATCTCGCGCGAAACGGCCTCGACCACCTTGCCGTCGGGCAGGCTCAGGAACAGCGTCTCGGCCTCGGCCACCACTTCGGCCAGCGACGCGGCGGCGCGGGCTCCGGCCGGCGCGCGCTCCGCCGTGCCGGCCTTGTCGTGGACGATCAGCTTCAGGCCCGCCTGGACCAGCCGGCCGGCCATGGGCTTGCCCATGGCGCCCAGGCCGACGAAGCCGATTGTTTCCATCAGAGCTTGGCCCCCGCGGCCTTCTCCTCCGCGATCACCTTGCGCGCGATGCGGAACGCCTCGACGCCGGCCGGGATGCCGCAATAGACGGCCACCTGCATCAGCACTTCGCGGATCTCGTCGAGCGAGACCTTGTTGTTCAACGCGCCGCGCATGTGCAGCTCGAACTCGTGCGGACGGTTGAGTGCCGCCAGCATGGCCAGGTTCAGCATGCTGCGCTGCTTGTGCGAGATGATCCCCTCGCGGCCCCAGATGCCGCCCCAGCAATACTCGGTGACCATCTGCTGGAATTCGCGGTTGAAGTCGTCGACGTTCTTGGTCGCCTTCTCGACATAGTCCTTACCCAGGACCTCGGTGCGGATCTTGAGGCCGCGCTCGAACTTCTCGGATGCCATGGTCTTCTCTCTCCCGTAACGGCCTTATGCGGAAACTTCGGAGCCGGTAAGGTAGCCGCCTTGCACCGGGGCCGCAAAGCAGCGAGAGCGCTATGGCTGATATGCCGCAATACGAAGTGTTCGCCATCCGCTACGGCACCGTCCCACGCCGTCGCAGCGACAATTTCGTCGGCGGCGATCCGCATGAAGGCCCCATGCCGCTGGACTACTTTCTGTGGCTCGTGCGCGGCGCGGGCCGCACCTTCGTGATCGACACGGGCTTCGGCGCCGAGGAAGCCGCACGCCGCGGGCGGCAGCGTTTCCGCGAACCCGAGGAGGGCCTGGTCGCGCTCGGCGTCGATCCGGCAACGGTCGAGGACGTCGTCATCACCCACCTGCATTACGACCACGCGGGCGGCATGGACCGTTTCCCCAAGGCGCGCTTCCACGTCCAGGACGGCGAAGTGGCCTATGCCACCGGCCGCCACATGTGCCACGCCTCGATCCGCCACGCCTATTCGGTCGAGGACGTGGTGCAGATGGTGCGCGCGGTCTATGCCGGGCGCGTCGAGTTCCACGACGGCGACCGCGAGCTGGCGCCCGGCCTGTCGCTGCACAAGATCGGCGGCCACACGATGGGCATGCAGTCGGTGCGCGTGCATACCAAGCGCGGCTGGGTTGTCTTGGCCTCCGACGCGAGCCACATGTACGACAACATGGAACTCGGCCGCCCCTTCCCCATCGTGCACAACATGACCGAAACGCTGGAAGGCTATCGCACGCTGCGCCGCCTGGCGGCCTCGCCCAACCACATCATTCCTGGCCACGATCCGCTGGTGATGTCGCGCTATCCCGCGGCCTCGTCCAAGCTGGAAGGCATCGCCGTGCGCCTGGACGTCGATCCCACCGGCGCATGACCCAGACGATCCCCCTCGGCGTCCTCGACCAATCGCCCATCCGGCGCGGCGCCACGACCGGCGACGCGATCCGCGAATCGCTGGAGCTGGCGCGCGCCTGCGACCGCTGGGGCTATCACCGCTATTGGGTTGCCGAACACCATGCCAGCAACGGCCTGGCGGGTTCCGCGCCGGAAATCCTGATCACGCGCATCGCGGCGGAAACCAAGGACATGCGCGTCGGTTCGGGCGGCGTGATGCTGAACCATTACAGCCCGCTCAAGGTGGCCGAGACGTTCCGCATGCTGGAGACGCTCTATCCCGGCCGCATCGATCTGGGGCTGGGGCGTGCGCCGGGTTCGGACCAGCGCACGGCGGCCGCGCTGCAGCTTTCACCCGAGGCGGCGGGCACCGACAATTTCGCGCCCAAGCTCGGCATGCTGCTGGGCTATCTCGACGGCACCTTGCCCGAGAATCATCCATACGCCCGCATCCGAGTGGTGCCAGAGCCCACGCAGCAGCCGGAGCTGTGGCTTTTGGGCTCCAGCGACTACAGCGCGGCTTATGCCGCCCATATCGGCTGCGCGTTCGCCTTCGCGCAGTTCATCACCGGCGCGGGCGGCGAAGCCGTAGTCCGCGCCTACAAAGAAGGCTTCAAGCCGTCACATCGTCTGGCAAAGCCCTTGGCCAGCGTGTCCACCTTCGTCCTCTGCGCGGACACCGAAGAGGAGGCCAAGCGCTTGGCCGCCAGCCGCAAGCTGTGGCTGCTCAATTTCTTCACCGGCCGCGAGCAGCCCTATCCCAGCGTCGAGGAGGCGCTGGCCTATCGCTATAGCGAGCAGGAAGAGGAATTGCTTCGCCGCAGCGGACGGCGCTCCATCGTGGGCAATCCGGAGCAGGTGAAGGCCGGCTTGCTGGAATTGGCCGCGACCTATGATGCCGACGAGCTGTCGATCGTCACCATCTGCGGCGACTTCGCCGCACGCCTGCGCTCTTACGAGCTGATCGCCAAAGCGTTTGGCCTGCGCGCCAATTGATCGCCTTCCCGCCCGTCTCTACAGTCCGCCGGTCATAACCGGGACATAGCGATGCCCTTCGAACGTCTGTTCTCGCCCTTGACCATCAAGGGCGTGACGATCCGCAACCGGATCGCCTCCACCGGCCACAACACGCGCCTGGCTTGGGCGAATGTGGCCAACGAGGCGCTGGCGGCCTATCACGCTGAGCGCGCCAAGGGCGGCGCCGGCCTGATCCTGACAGAAGGCGCGGTCGTCCATGAGACGGGACGTCACCTGTCGATCGCGAACGATTCGGACATCAAGGGTTTCCGCCTTGTCACCGATGCCGTGCATCCGCACGGCGCCAAGGTGTTCGGCCAGTTGTTCCACCCGGGCCGCGAGATGAGCATCGCCTTCGACGGCAGCAAGCCCATCACCTATGCCCCGTCCGCGATTCCCAACGAACGTTTCCATGCCATGCCGCGCGCCATGTCCAAGCGCATGGTGCGCGAGTTCGTCGAGCGCTACGGCGCATCGGCGCGGCGCTACCGCGAGGCCGGCATGGACGGCGTCGAGGTGCTGGCCAGCCAAGGCTACGGTATCGGCCAGTTCCTGAACGAACAGTCGAACCAGCGTCACGACCGCTATGGCGGCAGCTTCGAGAACCGGCTGCGTTTCGTGGTCGAGATCGCCCAGGCCGTGCGCGCCGCCGTGGGCGATGATTTCCCCATCGGCATCCGCATCTCGGGCGACGAGATGAACCCCATGGGCATGAAGCTGCCCGACGTGGTCGCCATCTGTGCCGCGCTCGATGCCAAGAATTGCTTCGACTACTACAACATCATCGCCGGTTCCTCGACGACGCTGGGCGGCGCGATCCACATCGTGCCGCCGATGGCGATCAAGAACGGCTATGTCGCGCCCTTCGCCGCCGCCGTGCGCGACAAGATCACCAAGCCCGTGCTGGTCGCGGGCCGCATCAACCAGCCGCAGATCGCGGAAGACGTGCTGGCCTCGGGCCAAGCCGACATCATCGGCATGACTCGCGCGATGATCGCGGACCCCAAGATGCCGACCAAGGCGCGCGAGGGGCGCGCGGACGACATTCGCGCCTGCATCGCGTGCAACCAGGCCTGTATCGGGCATATGCATCTGGGCTATCCCATCTCGTGCATCCAGCATCCGGAGACGGGGCGCGAGTTGCGCTATCCCGACAAACCCAAAGCCGAGAAGCCGCGCAAGATCATGGTCGTGGGCGGCGGGCCCGGCGGGCTGAAGGCCGCCGCCGTCGCGGCCGAACGCGGCCACGATGTGACGCTGTACGAACGCGGCAAGCAGCTAGGCGGCCAGGTCTTGCTGGCCCAGCTTCTGCCCGGCCGCACCGAGTTCGGCGGCCTGATCACCAACCTGACTCACGAGGCCAAACGCCTGGGCGCCAAGAT
This sequence comes from uncultured Rhizobiaceae bacterium, assembly GCA_964477375.1. Classification (GTDB taxonomy): domain Bacteria; phylum Pseudomonadota; class Alphaproteobacteria; order CADEGL01; family CADEGL01; genus CADEGL01. Next base: position 5,884 of record CAYZFH010000018.1, read on the forward strand.
CGTCACCAACACCGAAGCAACTGCGGATTTCATCAAGGCGCAGAAGCCGGACGCCGTGATCCTGGCCACCGGCGCCTCGCCGCGCATGCCGGAGATCTTGGGTGCGGAGGATGCGCATGTGGTGAATGCCTGGCAGGTGCTGCGCGGCGAAGCCAATGTCGGGGGCTCGGTCCTGGTCGCCGACTGGCGCTGCGACTGGATCGGCCTCGGCATCGCCGAAAAGCTCGCGCGCGATGGGCGGCGTGTGCGGCTCGCCGTCAACGGCTACATGGCCGGTCAGAACATCCAGGCCTACGTGCGCGACCACTGGCTGGGCATCCTGCACGGCCTGGGCGTCCAGATCATTCCCATGGCGCGGCTGGCGGGCGTCGACGCCAACACGGTCTATCTGGAACATGTCTCGACCGATGCGCCGTTCGAGGTGCCCGAGGTCGAGACGCTGGTGACCTCGCTCGGCCACGATTCCGATCATTCGCTCGAGGACGCCCTGACCGGCTCCGGCCTCGAACTGCATCTCGTCGGTGACTGCGCCTCGCCGCGCACGGCGGAAGAAGCCGTGCTGGAAGGCCTTCAGGCGGGGCTCAAGGTTTGAGCGTTTGCCCCTTGGCCATGCCGCCGGTATTTTGACGCCGTGGTTATCTGGATCACCGGCCTTTCCGGCGCCGGCAAAACAACATTGAGCGATGCACTCGCGAGGCTGGTGAAGCCCCGCTTGCCCGAGTTCGTCCAGGTGGACGGCGATGTGGTGCGCGCCATGGTCGGCCAGGAAACCGATTACAGCGAGAGCGCGCGAGTCCAACAGATCAAGCGGCTGCAGACCCTGGCCGACTATCTGTCGCGCCAGAACATGGTGGTCGCGGTGGCCGCGCTCTACGCCCACCCGGACCTCTTGGCCTGGAACCGGGCCAACTTCACCGATTATTTCGAGGTCTATATCGACGCGCCGCTCGACACCGTGCGCACACGCGACGTGAAGGGCCTCTACGCCAAGGCCGCGCGCGGCGAGATGAAGCATGTGGTCGGCCTCGACATTCCCTGGCATGCGCCCAAGGGCGCCGATCTCGTGATCGACGCGCGCGGTAGCGAGACGCCGGAAGCCTCCGCCCTGCGCGTCGCGCGCGCGGTGCCGCGCCTAGCCACGGCGCTCGCCCGATGAGCGACCTCGCCCTCAAGCGCGACCAGTATCTGGAGCTGGAGAAGCTGGCCCTCGGCGCGTTCCTGCCGCTGAACGGCTTCATGACCGAAGACCAGTTCAAGCGCGTTGTCGCGGACATGCGCCTGCCGGATGGCGCGGTCTTCCCGCTGCCCGTCGTGCTGGACATCTCGCGCGACGACGCCGATCGCTTTCGCGGCCGGCCGAAAATCGCGTTGTCTTATGACGGCGTCGAAGTGGGCGAGATCGAACCGCGCAGCATCTTCACCGCCGACAAGGCCGACACCGCCCGCCGCGTCTTCGGCACGGATGATCCGAAGCATCCGGGTGTGCGCAACCTGCTGCAGGGCGGCGACTGGTTCGTCGGCGGGCCGGTCAAGCTGCACCGCCGGGCGATGCTCGATATTTCCGCGGACGAGCTGACGCCGGACGACACGCGCCGCATCTTCGCCGAGCGCGGTTGGCGCACCATCGTCGGGTTCCAGACGCGCAATGTGCCGCACCGCGCCCACGAGTATCTCCAGCGCACGGCGCTGGAGCAGGCCGACGGCCTGTTCATCCAGCCGCTGGTCGGGCGCAAGAAGGCGGGCGACTACTCGCCCCAGGCCGTTATGACCGGCTACCGCGCGCTGGTCTCGGGCTTCTATCCCAAGGACCGGGTGCTGCTGGGCATCCTGTCCACCGCCATGCGCTATGCCGGTCCGCGCGAAGCCGTGTTCCACGCCATCATCCGGCGCAACTATGGCTGCACCCACTTCATCGTGGGGCGCGACCATGCGGGCGTCGGCAGCTATTACGGCAAGTACGAAGCCCACGCGATGACTCGCCGCTTCGACGGCGAACTGGGCATCACCATCCTGCGCCTGCACGGCCCCTATCATTGCCGCCGGTGCGATGGCATCGTGACCGAACACACCTGCCCGCATGCGGGCACGGAGGCCGCCACCGAGATCGCGGGCACCGACATGCGCGCCATGCTGCTGGGCGGCAAGGCGCCCGACCCGCATCTGATGCGGCCCGAGGTGATCGGGGCGCTCAAGGGCGTGCCGCTGTTCGTCACGGAGGACGATCCATGAGCCGGGTACGGATCGTGGCCACCATCGGGCCCGCCACCAACAACGCCACATCCCTGCGCGCGCTGGCCGAAGCCGGCATGAGCGTCGCGCGGCTGAACGGGTCGCACAGCGATCTGGATTGGCACCGCGAGACCATCGCGCTTTTGCGCAAGACCCTGCCCGACCTGCCGATCCTCCTCGACATCCCCGGCCGCAAGATCCGCACCGTGGGCCTGAAGCACGAGCCCAGCTTCGCCGCGGGCGACACGATCACGCTGACGACCGAGCCCGATCACGACGGCAGCAAGAAGGTGCCGGTCAATTACGACCGGCTGCACGAGGACCTGAGGGCCGGCCACACGATTCTGGCCGACGACGGCACGCTCCGTTTCACCGTCACCGAAATACGCGGTCGCGACATCCTGTGCCGCGCCGAGACGCCGGGCACGCTGCGCAGCCGCAAGGGCATCAACGTGCCCTATGTGAAGCTGAACACGGCATTGGTCACCGAGCGCGACCACAAGATGGTCGGCTTCGCGCGCGAAACGGGCGTGGATTTCATCGGCATCAGCTTCGTGGAATCGGCCGCCCACGTGGAGGCCATCCGCGAGTTGTCCGGCAAGAACGGGCCGCGCATCGTCTCCAAGGTCGAGAACCAGGGCGGTCTGGACCATATGGAAGAGATCCTGGCCGCGACGGACGCCGCCATGATCGATCGCGGCGATCTGTCGGTCGAAACCAACCTGCAATCCCTGACACTGTTCCAGAAGCGCATCATCGATGCGGCGCGCGCGGCGGGGAAACCCGTCATCGTGGCGACCGAGATGCTGCACACGATGATCGAGAACGATTTTCCGACCAAGGCCGAGGTCTCGGACATCACCAATGCCGTGCTCGACGGCGCCTCCGCGCTGATGCTCTCCGGCGAGACCGCCGTCGGCAAACATCCGGTTTCGGCCGTGAAGCTGATGCGCCAGGTGGCCAACGAGGCCGAGCGCTATTTGCAGGGAAAGCTGGACGACGCGGGTGCCAAGCGCAGCGTGCCGCGCGCGATGGAAGACGCGATCGCGCTGATCTGCCGCACGTTGCCGATCACCAAGATCGTGGCCGTGACACGCAGCGGCTTTGCCGCCCGTTCGGTGGCCGCGCGCCAGGTGCGTCAGCCCATCATCGCGGTCAGCAACGACGCGCAGGCCGCGCGCAGCTTCAACATCTTCCCCGGCGTCACCGGCGAGCATGTCGACATCGCGTTTCCGCGCACCAGCACGGACCACATCGTGACGTGCCTGGAAGCGCTGTGGCGCCGCGGGCGTCTCGCGCCCGACGATCTGGTCCTGATCACCGCCGTCGGCTATCCGAAAAGCGGCAACCGGATGAACCTGATCCAGACGCATGCCGTCTCCGACCTGATCGAGACGCTCGGTTGGAAAAAATGATGCGGTGTGTACTCGCGGCCGCTTTCGCGGCGGCGCTGGCGACCGGCGGCGCTCAAGCCGCCGAGGTTGGGCTCGACGGCCCTCTTCCCGCCGCCGAGATCCGGCCCTTCACCAGCGATCAAAATATCCTGCAAAAGCCGGTCGATTCCTTCGCGCGCACGACGCGCTATGCCGGCACGCTGACGATCGGGAAGATCAGCTTCCCGGTCAGCGGCGAGGCCACCGAACGCGGCAGCATCAAGCCGATGGGCAAGGATCTGCTGTGGGAAAGCACGAGCCAGAGCACGTTCCGATTCGGTGACGAGGGCAAGACCAGCACCACAACCAACCGGATCGTCATGGCCCCCAACGGCGAGATCAAGCAGGCCGGCTCGGACGCCAAGAACAAGTCGATGGATTTCAGCCGTCTCCTGCTGGCCGCCATGCGGCCGCAGAATCCCGTGCGCCTCGGCCAAGATGTCTGGCGGCTGGACAGTCTGCTCCTGCAGTTGAAGCCCCTGTTCCCGACCGCGACGATCAAGCGGAACAATTCGACGTTCAAAGCCGCGGGCAAGACGGTGGTTCAGGGCCGCGAGCAGCTCGTGGTCGACGGCGGCGGCGGAGTGGAACTGTCGGTCGACGACGGGATGCCGTGGAAGCTGCGCGTGCCGTCCCAGTGCCTGATCGACCTGCCAACAGGACTATGGAGCGCCTGCATCGGCGCGGCGCGCGCCGAAGGGCTGATGAATGACCAGCCCGTGGCGCTGGACCTGCAGTTCCAGACCAAGACGTCCTTCGGCCGCTAAAGCCTCAATAAAGCGTGAAGCCCTGGGCGTCGTCGCAGGCGATCACGCTGCCCGTCATGGCGCGCGAGACACCCGACGCCAACAGCAGCAGCGGGCCGTCCAGATCCTGCGGCTCCATCAGACGGCGGCGCATGAAGGTCGCGACGAATTTCTTGCCCTCGTCCGAGGCGAAGAAATCCCCGTTCATCTCGGTCGAGACATAGCCGGGACAGATCGCGTTCACGTTGATGCCGTGGCGCGCCCATTCCAGCGCCATGGCCTTGGTCATGTGGATCGCGGCCGCCTTGGACATGCCGTAGGCGCCCAGGTGGCGCGACGGGATCAGCCCGCCCATGGACGCGATATTGACGATCTGGCCGCCCTTCTTGCGCGCGATCATGCGGCGGCCGACCTCCTGGGCCACCAGCCACGCGCCCTTGGCGTTGGTGTCCATGATCATGTCGTAATCGGCCTCGGTCGTATCGACGATCCATTTGGGCGAGGCCACTCCCGCGTTGTTGACCAGCACGTCGAGCGGCCCAAGCGCCTTCTCGGCCGCGTCGATCGCGGCCACGACCGATTTGGCGTCCGTCACGTCGAGCGCGACAGGCGCGACCGTCGTTCCGCCCTTGCGCAGCTCGGCCGCCAGCTCGTCCAGGCGTTCAACGCGGCGCGCGCCCAACGCCAGCCTGGCACCCGCTTCGGCCAGCGTGTGGGCGAAATGCAGGCCAAGGCCGGCGGATGCGCCGGTCAAAAGAACGTTGCGGCCTTCCAGAACGCGCGCTTGGGGCATTGCGTAACCTTTCCGTGTGCGGGCGCGATCCTAGCAGACGCCCCCGCGCCCGCCAGCGGTTGACGGCGCGGAAGCCCATCGCGAAAGTAGGCTGCGCGGCCTAAGGGGAGAGCACGATGGCAGTCAAAGCGAAGACGAAGCGGACTTACGTGTGGCCGAAGGGCCATTGGAGCTGGCCCATCAAGGTCACCCACAAGCACGGGCTGCGTCACGGTCCGTTCTGTTTCGTGGGCGGCCAGGTCGACCTGGACCCCAAGGGCAAGACCCTTCACCCCAACGATCTTCATGCCCAGATCGACGCGGTCATGGCGCATATCCAGACCGTGCTGGGCCAACTGGGCGCCGACCTGGACGATGTCTGCAAGATCGTCATGTTCTATGTGAACAACGGCGATGTTAACGAGCGCGACGCGCTGATGCGGGTGCGCCGTCATTTCAAGAGCGCCGTGCCGCCCGCGATGATGCCCGTGCCGCTGCCGACGCTGGCCTATCCCGGCATGTGCGTCGAGATCGAAGTCATCGCCATGCGCGGGGAAAACGGCGAGCGCCTGCCGCGCACGCCGTCGAACCCGAAAGGGCATTGGGACTGGCCGTTCAGCCACGGCGTGCGCTGCGGCGAGATGATCTGGGTCGCGGGCCAGATGCCGGTCGATGCCGCGGGCAAAGTGCTCAGCCCCGGCAAACCCGTCGAGCAGGCGCAAGCCAACATCGAGAACGTGCGCAAGGTGCTGGCCGGCTTCGGCGCGACCTTGGACGATGTCTGCCGTCTCAACACCTTCTATGTCGGCCACGGCACGGCCGAGGACTGGTCGCGTGCGGCGCGCATTCGCGGCAACGCCTTCAAGTGGCCGGGACCGGGCGGCACCGGCGTGCCCGTGCCGCGCCTGTTCCCCGAAGGCCTGACGCTGCGGCAGGAAGCCTGCGCCATGCTGGGCATCGACGGCACCCATCTGCCGCGCCTGGCGGTGCGCCCGCCCGACCCCCATTGGGATTGGCCGATTCCGGTGAATTTCCAGCAGGGCGTGAAGTGCGGAAACATGATCTTCGTCGGCGGGCAGATCTCGGCCAAGGGCGTGGGCGAACCCGTCCATGGCGGCGACATGGTGAAGCAGACCAAGGTCTGCATGCAGTTGATCCGCGACGTCCTGACCAGCTACGGCGCCAAGATGGACGACATCGTGAAGGTGAACACTTTCTACAAAGGCGGCGCCAGCTACGACCAGCTTCACAAGAACCTGTCGGTCCGCTCGGCGTGCTTCAAGGATCCGGGCCCGACCACCACGGGCATTCCGCTGGAAGCCTTGGGCATGGAAGACATCGAGATCGAGGTCGAGGCCTACGCGATCGTCGACTGACGATCAGTTCACGGTGACGGGCGCGGCCGCCTTCGGGCCGGCCGCGCCTGCGCCGGGAAGCACCAACGCCAAGCCCCATTCCGCCTTGTCCGAGACCTGCTGCAGCAGCTTGCAGAAGCCGTGCAGCATGTCGATCGACAGGTTCACCGTGACGGCCTTCTTGGCCACGGTCGTGAAGACCAGCACCACCCGCTCCTGCCCCGGCGTCTGAATCTGGCAAAGCGTGACCAACTCGCCTTTCACCTCGACCGGCAGCGGCGCATCGGGATCGGCCTCGGGCTTTTCTCCGATCTCCTCGGGTTCCTCTTCCGCGACGTCATCGCCGCCGCGCTCAATCGCCGGGGGTGGCGTCTTGGCGGGCTTTTCGGCCGGCGCTTGGTAGGGCTTGGAAAAGTCGCTGCGCGAGACCGCATGCTCATGGCGGAACGCCATGATCGCGCTGCGCGCCACCGGATCGGCTTGGGCCGCGACGGCAGGGTCGGCCCCCAGCGTCTTCAGCAAAGCCGGCCATAGCCGCGCGACGAAGCGGCGCGTGAGATAAAGACTGGTTTCCCCATCCGCCGATGTCCGGAGGCGCAGAAGCAGCCGGTCCTCGGTGGCTTCGTGGCGGATATTGATCTGTTGGAGCGCATCAACCATGTAAAACCATCATGGCCGCCCACGCGGAAAGGGACAACTGTAGCGACGTCCGGCATTTGATCCGGTTGGCCGATGTGGCAATCTAACGCCCGCAATGGCGCCTCCCGCCGGTCCTTTCGACGGACCCAGGAACGGGATGGGCAGCCTGGAATAACGAGGCACGCGTGACCCAGTCGCCGGTCCGTGCGATCAGGCGGATAGACCGAGGTTTCGCTGCCGCGGGGACACCGACCCCGCGGGACAGTGCGCGTGACGTGAGCCATTCCGCCGTGCCCGCCCGCCCTGCGCACCAGGACTTTCGTGCCTTCGTTCCCCGCGCTTTCGAGAAAGCCGCCGCCCGCGATGCCCTGCTCCGCCTGCGCCCCACGCCCATGAAGCACCGTCCGCCCGTGATCCGTCCGGCGCGCCCGTCCGACCTCGACCATCTGCTGGATATCGAGAAGCGCAGCTTCACGAGCGACCGCCTGTCGCCGAAGAGCCTGCGCCGCTTTGTGACCCAGACCAAGGCGCGCTGCGTCGTGGCGGTGGAGAGCAAGCGGGTCCTGGCCTATGCGCTGGTGCTGTTTCCGCCCCGCGCCGCCCATGCACGGCTCTACTCCTTCGCCGTCGATCCGTCCGGCCAGGGGCGCGGCATCGGCAAGCGCCTGTTGGCCGCCGCCGAGAAAGAAGCGCGCGCGGGCGGCCGCACGCTGATGCGGCTCGAAGTGCGCGACGACAACGAGACGGCGATCCGGCTCTATCGCAACGCGGGCTATTCGCCGCTCGGCCGCCTCAAGGGCTATTACGAGGACGGCACTCATGCCATGCGCATGGAAAAAACCGTGGCGCCGCCCAACCGCCCCATCCGTCGCGTGCCCTATTACGAGCAGACGCTGGAATTCACCTGCGGGCCTGCCGCCTTGCTGATGGCCATGGCGGCCATCAAGCCCGACCGCGACGTCTCGCGCCGGGAGGAACTCACGCTCTGGCGCGAATCGACCCTCATCTTCATGACCTCGGGCCATGGCGGGTGCGACCCGTTCGGCCTGGCGCTGGCCGCCCACAAGCGCGGCTTCGGCGCGCGGGTCTACGTCAACATTCCCGACGATTTGTTCCTGGATTCGGTGCGCAGCCCGCAGAAGCGCGAGGTGATGCGCCTGGTCCAGCGCGACTTCCGCGACGCGCTCATCGAACGGAAGGTCGAAATCCACACCCGCCCGATCAAGCTCAAGGAGCTGACCGACCTGGTCGCGCGCGGGTCCGTGCCCATCGTGTTGGTCAGCGGCTATCGCTTCTTCCGCCAGAAGACGCCCCACTGGGTCGTCATGACGGGATGCGACGCCAGCTACGTCTACATCCACGACCCCTACGTCCGCCGCCGCGCGGGCATGACCGCCGCCGACAGCATGGATATCGCCGTGCCGCGCCGCGACTTCGAGCGGATGACGCGCTATGGCAAGGCCAAGCTGCAGGCCGCGCTGATCCTGTCCGCGCCCGCGCGCCGCAAAAGGAAGCGATAGAGCCCCCATGTACGCCATCGTCGTCGAACGAAAAGCGCTGTTCCCCTTCGAGATACCCGGCTGCCAGACTTTCGAGACCCGTGAGTTCATCGCCCGTCCCGACCTGGTGAAGCAGCGGCGGATGAAGATCATCAACCTGTCGCGCGACTATTCGTATCTCGGCTACGGCTATTACTGCTCGCTTCTGGCCGAGGCGCGGAAACAGAAGGTGATTCCCTCGGTCAAGACGATCCTCGAGCTGCGCGACCCGTCAATCTACCGCTATGCGCTGCCGGAGATGGATGACCTGCTGCGCCAGGCGGTGAAGAAATCGTCCGACCTGCCGGCGACGCCCTTCACGCTCTACGTCTTCCTTGGCCGCTCGAACGACGAGCGCTTCAAGGAACTGGCGCGCCGCGCCTTCAACGACTTTAGCTGCCCGATCCTCAAGCTGACCGTCTCGCCGGAAGACAATTGGCGCGTGGCCGCCGTGCGCCCCGCCGCCATGGACGATCTGACGCCCGAGCAGATGCGCGATTTCCACGCCGCGCTGGCCGCCTATACCCGCGCATCCTGGCGCAGCCCGCGCACCAAGACGCCCAGCAAATACAGCCTGGCCATCCTGCACAACCCGACCGAGAAGCTGCCGCCTTCGGGACAGAAGACGTTGCAGAAATTCATCAAGGTCGGCGAATCGATGGGCATCGACGCCGAGCTGATCGAGCGCAAGGACTATGCCTCGCTGGCGGAATTCGACGCGCTGTTCATCCGCGAGACGACGACGATCGACAACCACACCTTCCGCTTCGCCCGCAAGGCGGAGAAGGAAGGCATGCCGGTCCTGGACGATCCGACCTCGATTTTGCGCTGCACGAACAAGGTCTATCTGGCCGAGCTTCTGAAGGCGAACCGCATCCCCACGCCGAAGACCGTGATCCTGGACAAAGGCCGCGTGCAGGCCGTGGAGCAGGAGATCTCCTACCCCATCGTGCTGAAGATCCCCGACGGATCGTTCTCGCGCGGCGTGGTAAAGGTGAACAAGCGCAGCGAATTGATCGACGAGGCCGCGCGCCTGTTCAAAGAATCGGACCTGATCCTGGCCCAGCAATACATCTACACGCAGTTCGACTGGCGCATCGGCGTGTTGCGCGGCGAAGCCTTGTTCGCCTGCCATTACCTGATGGCCGACGGCCACTGGCAGATCGTGAAGCACGATTCGAGCGGCACATACCGCGAGGGCAACGCCGAGACCTTCGCCATCGAGAAGGCGCCCACCGAGATCGTGCAACTCGCCATCAAGGCCGCGGGCCTGATCGGCGACGGGTTCTACGGCGTCGATCTGAAGCAGACGCCGGACGGCATCTACGTGATGGAAGTGAACGACAATCCCAACGTCGAGATCGGCGACGAGGACGCGGTGCTGGGCGACGAGCTGTACCGCCGCATCCTGGGCGAGTTCGTCCGCCGGCTGGAGGAACGCCCCGTGCCCGGCGCGGCGGCGCCGAGCCTGGGCGATACCGTGGTGTCTTTGCCAACCGCCAACACCAACGGCACGCACGGTCAAGAAGCCGTCCCCAGCAACGTTACGCGCCTGCGCGACACGGCGACCTGACGCGCCGCACGGCCGGGGCACATCATGCGCGCGAGCGGCGCGGTGCCCGCTGAATGCGACGTTTGCGTCGTGGGCGGTGGATTGGCCGGCCTGGCCACGGCATGGCGGCTGGCGCAAAGCGGCCAGCGCATCGTCCTCTTGGAGCGCCGCGTGCCCTCGGGCGCCGCATCCTCGGCCAACGCCGGAACGCTGGCGATCCAGAACAAGCGACCGCCGCTCCTCCTCTTCTTCCGCGACGCCTTGGCCGAATGGGCGCGCGTGGCGGAGGAGCTGGGCGCCGAGATCGGCTACGGCAAGCCGGGCGGTTTCCACATCGCGCGCTCTGACCAGGACACCGAGCGGCTGCGCGGGAATTTCGAGACCCACCATGCGCTCGGTCTGGCCGGAGAATGGCTCGATCGCGGCGCGCTGCGGGCGGAAGCGCCGTGGCTCGGCGACGGCATCGTGGCCGCCACACGCTCACCGATGGACGCCCATGCCGATCCCCTGCGCGCGGGCTCGGCCATGGCCGCGGCGGCGCACGAGGCCGGCGCCGCGATCCTGACCGGAACCGAACTGCGTGGCGCGGCGCGCGATGCGGCGGGTTGGCGGCTCGACACCGGCGCGGGAACATTGCACGCCAACAAGGTTGCGATCGCCGCGGGGCCATGGACTGCCCGGGTGGCCGCGCTGTTCGGCGCGAGCCTGCCCGTCCACCCCAGCCTGATCATGCTGAGCGTGACTGAGCCCGCGCCGCGCTTCATGGACCGCATCGTCACCCATGTCGCGGGCAACCTGACGGTCAAGCAGGTGAAGAACGGAAGTTGCCTGATCGGCGGCGGCTGGCCGGGCGCGGGCGATTTCGACACGGAGCGCCCGGACATCGACCCTCTCATGCTGCGTCACAATCTGCGCCTGGCCGCCGACGTGGTGCCCGGCCTGGCGAAGCTGCGCCTGGCGCGAAGCTGGGCGAATTTCGAGGCGCAGACGCCGGACGGCTTGCCCATCTTCGGCGCACTGCCGGGCCATGACAGGCTTTATGTGGTGCTGCCGACCGCGGGCGGCTGGACCGCCGCGCCGATGATGGGACGGCTGATGGCGCGGCTGATCGCAACCGGTGAAGCGGCTGAAACGCTGGAGCCGGCTTCGCCCGCGCGTTTCAGTCCACGATAAAGAGCTTCGCGCCGTCCTTGGTTTGCGAGCGGTGCGGGTTGGCGCCGTCGGCGACCTGATAGCTGACGCCGGGCTTCATCACGAACGAACGGCCGTCGGACAGCTCCGTGACCAACTCACCTTCCAGCACCAACAGCACGTGCCCGCGCTCGCACCAGTGGTCGGCCTTATATCCGGGCGAATACTCGACCATGCGCACGCGGATGTTGCCCATCTCGAGCGTGCGCCACAGAGCCTGGCCGGTTTCCCCCGGATGCACCGTCGGCTTCACCGTGCTCCAGTCCATCGTGCAGAAGGGCACGTTCTCGATGCGCATGAGTTCCTCCGTCGTTGCCGCCATCATAGCCGGTGCGCCGCCGCGGCGGGAAATAGCGCTTGCCTCGGGCTCCGATTGGCGTAAGGTGCTTCGTGTTCATATTGTGAACACGATCTTCGAAGTGCCGCGCGGGGGTGGTTGCGGATGACGGACGTGGAACTGGGGCGGCTGCTTCTGTCGCTCGTCAGCCTCCTGACCTTCGCGCTGCTGTTCGGGCGCCTGTTCGAGCGCCTGGCCATGCCGCCGGTGATCGGCGAAATCCTGGGCGGCCTGGTCCTGGGCCCGAGTGTGCTGGGCTTCCTGCTGCCAGAGGTGCGCGCCTGGCTGTTCGGCGCCTTCCCCGCGCAGGGCGCCCTCCTGGCCGCTTTCTACTGGATGGGCCTGATCCTCCTCATGTTCGTGGCCGGCTTCCGCGTCCAGCGCGAGCTGACGCGTGACGACCGCCATATCGTGGCGGTCCTGCTGATCTCGAGCCTGGCTCTGCCCATGCTGGGCGGCTGGTACTTCACGGCCTTGATTCCCGTCGAGCGCATGATCGGAGCCGGCGCCGATACGACCGCGTTCCATCTTCTTCTCGCCATCGCGGCGGCGGTAACCTCGATCCCCGTCATCTCACGCATTTTCATCGACCTGAAGCTGATGCAGACGCGCTTCGCCAAGGTCGTGCTGATGGCCGCCACGCTGCAGGACCTGATCCTGTGGACGGCCCTGGCCATCGCAACCGGCATCGGCTCCGGCAAGGCAGCGGACGCCGGCACCTTGCTCGGCGTCGTCGCGACCACACTGGTCTTTATCGGCCTGTCGGTGATCGTCGGGCCGCCCCTTCTTGCGCGCGTCGGCCGCCGGTTGCCGCTCAAGCGCGAAACACCCGCCCTGGTCGGCTATGCGCTCTTGGTCTGTTTCGCGCTGGCGACGGCGGCCAGCCTTCTGCACATCAACGTGATCTTCGGTGCACTGGTCGCCGGCATCGTCATCGGCTCCCTGCCCCACGACAGCTTCGCCGAAGTGAAACAGCGCATCTCGGACGTGGCCCTGTGGTTCTTCGTGCCGATCTATTTCGCCATCGTCGGGCTGAAGCTGGATCTGGTTCACCAGTTCGACCTGGAGTTGACCGTCGCGTTCATCGTGGCCTCGTCGCTGCTCAAGTTCGGCTCGGTCGCACTCGGCCTCAAGCTGGCCGGCCGGCCCTTGGCGGTCTGCATCGACTATGGCGTCGCCATGAATACGCGCGGCGGGCCGGGCATTGTGCTGGCCTCGGTTGCGCTGGGCTTTGGCCTCATTACCGAAGCCTTCTTCGTCACCCTCGTGCTGGCCTCGATCGTCACCTCGCTGTTCAGCGGCGCCTGGTTGCGCTGGGCCCAACGCCGGGGACACAGCTTCGCCTGAACCCGCCCTTGGGCCGCGCCACGGCCGCGTGCTAAACAGCCGTGCTGCCCCCGCGCCATGCCGCGGGATTGAGGCGCGGCACGGAGGTCGCCATGAAAGACCAGGAATACGATTACATCGTCGTCGGCGCGGGCTCGGCTGGGTGCGCCATGGCCGGACGCCTGAGCGAGGATGGCAGCCGCTCGGTTTTGCTTGTCGAAGCGGGGCCTTGGAACCGCTCCATCATCATCGACATGCCGATCTGCATGGTGGTGATCAAGGAGTACGAGCGTTTCAACTGGCAGGTCCCGACCGACCCCGAGCCCCATTTGAACGGCCGCACCGAAATCTATCACCGCGGCAAGGTGATGGGTGGTTCGTCATCGATCAACGGCATGATCTTCATGCGCGGCAACCCGCGCGACTTCGACGGCTGGGCCGCGCAGACCGGATTCCAGGAATGGTCCTATGCGGGCTGTCTGCCCTACTACAAACGGCTTGAAACCAGCGACAAGGGGCCGAGCGCCTATCGCGGCGCGGAAGGACCGCTCTATGTCAATTCCGCGCCCGCCAAGCACGTGCTGCATGACGCGTTTTTGGAATCGGGCGGACTAGCCGGCTATCCGTTCAACAAGGACGTGAACGGCGACCATCAAGAGGGTTTCCACCGCATCGATTGGACGATCCGCCGCGGCGTGCGCTGGAGCACCGCGCGCGCTTACATCGATCCCGCGCGCGGCCGCAGCAACCTGCATGTCGAAACCGAAGCCCGGGTGCACCGCATCGTACTGGAAGGCAACCGCGCGGTCGGTATCGAAGTCGAACGGAACGGCCAGGTCCGCACCATCCGTGCCGCGCGCGAGGTGATCCTGTCGGGCGGCGTGCTGGGCTCACCGCAACTCCTGATGCTCTCAGGCATCGGCAATGCCGACGAGCTCAAAGGCTACGGCATCGCCCCGAAGGTCGACCTCAAGGGCGTCGGCCAGGATTTGCAGGAGCATGTCGGCCTCTATTGCCGCTATGCCTGCACCCAACCGATCACCCTGGCGCGCTGGACCCATCCGCTCGCGCGCGCGTGGCTCGGCGCGCAATGGGTGCTGACCAAGACCGGCGTCGGCGCTTCCATGCATTTCGAGACCGGCGCCTTCCTGAGCGCGGGCGAAACCGACTACGCTAATATCCAGTTCCAGTTCGGCCCCTTTGGCGGCACTTACAAGGAAGCCTGCGAAACCCGCGCGCACGGATTCCAGTCGAAGGTCACGATTCAGCGCCCCGAAAGCCGCGGCCGCGTGTTCCTTTCATCGAGCGATCCGGGCGCCAAGCCGCGCGTCGTCTTCAACTATCTGGCGACGGAACGGGATCGGCGCGAACTGCGTGACGGCGTGCGCGCGTTGCGCGACGTGTTCAACCAGAAGCCGTTCGATCCCTATCGCGGTGCCCAGATCGATGCCGGCGCGAACGCCGAGACCGACGCGGAATTGGACGCCTACGCCCGCGCGGAAGCGACCACCGACTTCCATGGCAGCTCGACCTGCCGCATGGGCCCCGACCCGGATCGGGGCGACGTGGTGGGACGCGACGGCAAGGTTTACGGCGTCGACGGCCTGCGCGTGGCCGATGCGTCCATCTGCCCCAAGATCGTGACGGGCAATATGAACGGCACGGCGATCATGATCGGCGACAAGATGTCGGACGTCGTGCTCGGCCGGTCGCTGCCCGCCGAAAATCCGGCGCGCAAGACGGCCGCCTAGGCCGCCGCCGCCTGCAGACCGCCGACGTAGCGGCGGACCACGGGATCGTCGGTGGAGAACGGCGCATCCGGCGCGCCTTTCCAGACCACGCGGCCCGCGGACAGGACCGCGACATGGTCCGCCACGCGCCGGGCCGTATCCAGATTCTGGGTGATGATGAGCGCGCCGGCCTTGAGCGCGCGCAGCGAATCCGCGATCAGAAGATCGATCATCCGCGCGACGATAGGGTCCAGCCCCGCGGTCGGGTCGTCGAGCAGCAGGATTTCAGGGTCGGTCGCGATGGCGCGCGCCAGCGCCACGCGCTTCTGCATGCCACCGGATAGAGCGATCGGCAAAAGATCGGCCGCGTCCGCCGTCAAGCCCACGGCCGCCAGCTTCTCGATCGCGATCCGTTTGGCGTCTTCCCGCCCGACCGTACCGCGGCTCAGGAGGCCGAACGCGACGTTGCGCCAGGTCGGCAACGAATCGAACAGCGCGTTGCTCTGGAACACCACGCCGAATTTCCGCATCAGCGCATCGCGCGCATCCGCGCCCAGCCCGACCGTCTCTGTCCCATCGACCTCGATGGAACCCTCATCAGGCTGGATCAGGCCGCAGACGCATTTCAGCAGCACGGTCTTGCCCGCCGCAGACGGCCCGAGCAACACAAGGCTGCGCCCCGCCGGCACGTCGAGATCGACGCCGGACAGCACGGCACGGTCGCCGAAGCTTTTCTTCAGACCGCGAATCTTGATCTTGGGAGTGCCGTCCATCGAAACCCGCTCGAATATCGGATCGGCCTGGAAATGGTAGCGGCGGAGGGACTCGAACCCCCGACCAAAGGATTATGATTCCTCTGCTCTACCAGCTGAGCTACGCCGCCAGAATCCCACAACTTGTGCGGAAAGCGCCCCGCATATAGGGCCCGGCTCCGCCCCTGTCAACGCCGGGTGGCGGCTAGTCCCGATAGCTATCCAGACTCTTGGCCGTATCCAGCATCGGGCGCTGGCTGACCTTGATAAAGCCGCTATTAGGCCTGTCGAGATCCTGGATCAGCAGGATGACGCAAGCGACCATAAATCCCATCAGATATCGCGGCAGACGCGAATGTTCGCGGGCGAGACCGCCGCCATATCCGGTGAAGCCGCTCGAGATGGCGGCTATCCCATATAAAGCCAGCAGGACAACGAACGGAACGCGATTGATCGCGGCGACTATGCGCTTCTCCTGCGCGTCAATCATCTGGTTCAAGGACTGGATGTAGAGTCCCGTCGGAACCATACCGGTGTCCCGGACGGCAAGGTTACGCACCTGCTGCCAAAGTCGCTCTTGAACGTCATTGGAATGTTCAAGCGCTAAGCGCAATTCTTCCTGCGTAGGAACGCGCTGTACCAGATCCAGCCTGATCTTCACATACTCGCGCAACAGGTCGAGTGACTCCGCCCGAACGGGCTGCGGCAGGAGGCGAGCCCGCAACGCTGTGGTGCCGATCGCATTGGCTTCTTCAAGAATGGCATCTCGCCGCGCCTCGAACCGCGCCAAGGCCATGGCGAACGTGAAGCCGATCATCAGCGCGAGAAGTCCAAGGGCGGCGCTCTCCAGAACAGACACGTTGCCGTGCCCTTTCTTTCCCGCGCGCGTACCGGCCCAATAGCCAAGCTCACCTACCCCCAAGATGAACACAAGGCTGCCGACAAAGATAACGGAGAGGGGCAGGTTGAAGAGCGACATGGCCAACGTCCCAGAAATGCGGTGTCAGGCGGTGTGATCAATCCAGCGAATCATGAGCAGGTATGAAACGGAAAGCACGACAGGGCCGATGAAGAGACCCACCAACCCCATTCCCAGCAACCCGCCGATGACGCCGATGAAGACGATCCAGATGGGCACCGGAAGACCGCGGCCGATGAGAAGCGGCTTGATGAAGTTGTCGATGACGTTGACGAAAATGATCCAGCACAGCAGGAAGACCGCCCAGCCCGTTTCCCCTTGGTAATAGATCCAGGCGGCGGCAGGCACGCCAACGATCAAGGCTCCGACCTGGGCCGTACAGCCGATGAAGACCAGAAGGGTCAGCAATACCGGGAACGGCGCGGGCGCGATTTCGAAGCCGACCCAAGCGACCGCTGCTTGAATGATCGCGGTGCCGATGATGCCTTGCGCCACGCCGCGCACGGTGCGGACGACAAGCGGCTGGATATCGTCGGGCGCGCCCAGGGTCTTGAGCAGCTTGCCGAAGAACCCATCGAGCTGCGCCGCGGTAATCAGGAACGTGGCCGCAAGCGCGATGGCGATCAGTGCCTCCAGCACGATCAACGTGGAAGAGACGGTGCCGGACAGAAGCCAAAGCAGGGCGGCGCGCAGCTTCGGACGCACGGACTCGATCGTGCCGGGCACGTCGGCGGCGGCCTCCTGCCAGATCTGCGACGCGCGCTTGCCGATCAGCGGAATATCAGCCAGCCACGAAGGTGCCATGGGGATCACAAGCTGATCGATCTTGGGCGAGCTTTGCAGCAGGTGGGAGGCCTGTTCGCCCAGCGTGACCATCAGCATCACGAGCGGAACGAGCAGAATTCCGGCCATGAACAGCGCGATCAGAATAGCCGGGATGACGCGCTTGCCGCCCATCACCGATGAAAAGCGCCGCTGCACCGGATAGAGCGAGATCGCGATGATCGCGCCCCACACCATGGCGCTCAGGAACGGCTTGATCAGCCATAAGCTGATTCCGGCTAACGCCAAGATGATGAGCAGCGCAAAAATGCGCTTCACCAGAAGCGACATGGCCGCCGAATCGTCGGTCATCGTGCAAGCCCCCTGCCCGAACGGCCGCCAATGGGCCGTGGGAGAAATCCTATTCCATCGAAGCCGGAGACGCCATCAAGCGGCCTGTGCCGCCTCCTGGCGCAGAATCCAGCCGCCGCCCAGGACGCGCTCGCCGTCATAGAAGACGCAGGCCTGTCCCGGCGCGATGCCCTGCTGCGGCGCGTCCAGGACGACTTCGACACCGCCGCGGGACAGCGGCTGTAGCGTCGCATCCGCCGCGGGTGCCGTGGCGCGCAGCTTTACCCGCACGCGGGCGCCGGCAGGTGGCCCATCCTGCGCGCCGAGCCAATTCACTTCGCCCAGGCGCACGCGGTCGCGGCCCAGCGCCGCACGCGGCCCCACCACCACCCGCTTGCGCGTGGGCTCGAGCCGCACCACGAACAACGGCTCGGCGGAGGACAGACCGATCCCGCGCCGCTGACCGATCGTGTAATGGATGATCCCTTCGTGGCGGCCTAGAACGCGGCCCGATAGATCGACGATCTCGCCGGGTTCGGCCGCGCCCGGCCGCAGCTTCGCCACCAGCCGTGCATAGTCGCCGTCCGGCACGAAACAGATGTCCTGGCTGTCGGGCTTGCTGGCCACCGGCAGCGCGAAGCGCCGCGCCAACGCGCGCGTCTCGTCCTTGGACAAACCGCCCAAGGGAAAGCGCAGGAAGGCGAGCTGCTCGCGCGTGGTGCGGAACAGGAAGTAGCTCTGGTCGCGCGTCTCGTCAGCTGCGCGGTGCAGCTCGGCGCCGTCCGCCCCATCCGCACGCCGAACATAGTGGCCGGTGGCCAATGCATCGGCGTTGAGGTCGCGCGCGGCCGCCAGCAGGTC
>CAYZFH010000019.1:0-2888 GCA_964477375.1 uncultured Rhizobiaceae bacterium
GGGCCGGCGACTGCATCTGGGACGCCTCGCGCGGCCTGTTCTGGGCGGGGCACGGGCCGCGCTCGTCCCTGTCGGCGGCGGCGCATACGGCGGAGTTCTTCGGCGTGCCCGTGGTGCCGTTGGAGCTGGTCAGCCAGCGCTTCTATCACATGGATGTCTGCCTCTGTCCGCTGCCGGGTGGCGACATCCTGTGCCATTCGCCCGCGCTGAGCGCGGCGTCCTACGGCCGTCTGCGTGAGGAAGCCGGACGTGACAAGCTGATCGAGGTCGGCACCGAGGACGCGGCGGGTTTCGCCGCCAACGCGGTCGCCATCGGCAACACGGTGGTCATGAGTTCGTGCAGCGACGATCTGCGCGCGCGCATGGCCGAACGCGGTTACGAAGCCGTGGTGGTGCCGCTGGAGGCGTTCCGCATGGCGGGCGGCGCGGCCTTCTGCCTGACGCTGCGTCTGAACCACATGTCCGCCGCCGCGGCGAAGAGCGAGCGGAAGCGCGCCTAGCTAGGAATTCAGCGTCCGGAACCAGAGAACCAGCCAGTCGGCCACCATGGCGGGCTTCCCGTGCCCTTCCAGCTCCAGCGTGTGGGTCGAGCGCTGCATGAAGCGGCCGGGTGAGCGCTCGTGGAAATCGGTCAGCGTGATGCGGTCGCGCACGCGCGAGCCGGTCGGCACGGGCAGGAGGAAGCGCACCTTCTCCATGCCGTAGTTGAGGCCGTATTCCGTATCCGCCGGCACGAGCCCGGCCTTGTGGTTGAAGTAGATCACAAGCGACTGCATCAGGAAGCCCTGGACGATCGTGCCCTGGTAGGGGCTCTCGCGCTTCGAGCGTTCGACGTCCACGTGCATCCAGTCCAGATCGAGCGTGGCCTCGGCGAAGCCCGTGACCTGCTTCTGGGTGATCGGCGTCCAGTCGGAGACGAACACTTCCTTGCCGATCAGGCCGGGCATGTCGGCGATGCGGTAGGCAGCCATCCGATCCTCCTCAGCGCGCCCGGCGCGCACCCATCCAAGCCTGCCAGACCAGGGCCGCGATCACCACGGCACCGCCGACGAGGGTCAATTCGCTCGGCACCTCGTTGACGCCCAGCCACGCCCAGATCGGTCCCAGCACGATCTCGGACAGGGACAGGAAGGCCAGCAGCGCGGCCTGGACATAGCGCGAGGCCATGACGAACAGCGCCTGCCCCAGACCGATCTGAATCGCGCCCATCACCACGCAGAGCAGGATGTCGTGCATCGGCATGTCGATCTTGCCGCCCGACAGAATGAAACCCGCGATGGCGCCGAAACCGGCACCCCAGAAAATGGTCGGCAGCATGTCCACATGGCGCTTGATGCGCAGGATGATGGCCAGGACCGAGAAGCCCAGGGTGGTGAAGACCGCGAGCCCGTTGCCGATCAGATGGCCGCCGGCCAGACCGTCCAGCATCATGATGCCGACGCCACCCAACGCGACGCCCATGGCGATGATGGTGCGCAGGGCCAGACGCTCGCGCAGGATGACCCAAGCCAGGAGCCCCGTCATGAAAGGCGAGGTCGAGAGGATGAAATTCACGTTGGCGACGGTCGTATAGGCGAAGGCGAAAACGACCGTCACGCTCGACATGGTCTGGAACGTGCCGCCCAGGCAACCCAACAATCCAGCGCGCCGGATCGTGCCGACGACGTCGCCCCGGCTGCGGACAGCGATGAACAGGATCAATGCGCTGCACTGGGCCAGGTTGCGCCAAAAGATGATCTGCTCGCTGGTGGCGGCTTCCAAAAGGCGGATGGTCACGCCCTGCAGGCTCCACAGGAAGCCGGCCATGAGGATCAGTCCCGCCGCCCACAAAGGGGTCGCGGGCCGCGAATCCGCTGCGGTGGTCTGACGAATCGTCATCGGGGTTCGAGCGCGCGTTCTTTGCCTTCGGCGTCGACCACAAGGCCCGCGCCCGCGCGCCCCGGCACCAGGGCCATGACCAGCATCCGCTCGAGGTGGGGCGCCCAGGCCGCCGAGGTCACGGTGCTGATCACCTTGTTGCGCAACAGGATCGGCGCCACCGCCTGCGGCTGCGCACCGTCGCCTGCGACCGTGAAGCAGCGGCGGACGGCGGCCGGTGGCTTCGCCGCGGCCAGCGCGCCGCTGCCCATGAACGTTTCGCGCTTCTTCGGATCGACCAGATCGCCGAGCGAGGCCGACAAGGCATGGGTCTGGTCCGTCACATCCAACCCCCAGGCCGGCCTTCCGTCGGCCAGGCGCAGTGCCTCGCTGGCGAGAGAGCCGGCGAGCACCGGCGCAGGATCGGCGGCGGCGATCGAATCGTAAAGCCCGAGCGTGAACTCGGCCGGCGTCAGCAGGAGCCAATCATCACCGAAGGCAGTCTGCACGGCGCGCACGGGCGCATAGCCCACCTCCATCAAACCAGCCTGTGCGGATCCGCCGAGCGACGACAGGAGCGCGCCCGCGGCCGGTCCGCGCAGGCCGAGCGCACCCCAAGCCGCGCTGGCGTCGCTTACCGATACGCGCGATGCGGCGGGCACGTGGCGCGCGAGCCAATCGCGGTCGCGCGTGGTCTGTTCGGCCGCGCTCAGCACCAGCCAGGATTCGCTGTCGAGCCGTACGACCATGGGCAGGGATTGCACATGGGCGCGCGCGTCGAGGAACGCGGTCGCACGTGCCTGGCCGGGCTTCAGCGAGGCCACGTCGTTGGCGCAGAGGCTCTGCAGCAGGGCGCCGGCGTCCAGTCCCTGCACCAGCGCCTTGCCCAGGCTGGTGCGGTCGAACAGCGCAACGCCGTTCGCGGCGGCATGACATTCGGCGGCGGTCGCCTCCGCATGGGTCTTGCCGTTCTCGCCGAACCAGGTCGGCCGCTCCCAACCAAAGGCCGAGCCGAAATGCGCGCCGCGCGC
>CAYZFH010000019.1:2988-16578 GCA_964477375.1 uncultured Rhizobiaceae bacterium
GCGGTCGAGGTGACGCCCGCCGAGTTCATGCCCGCCATGACGAAATAGCCGCGCAGGCCCGGCGCTTCGCCCGCGATGGGGTTGCCGTCGGGCGTGAAGCTCTCCGGCCCGTTCAACAGCATCGTGACCTCGGCCGTCTCGAGCGCCGGGATGCGTTTGATCGCGGTTTCGAGATAAGGCTCGAACTGGTCCCAATCCTCGTTCAACAGGCTGAAGGAAAAGTCGGACGGGATACGCTCCAGCGGCAACGCCTTGGCATTCTTGTCGAAGCAGCCGACCAGAAGCCCGCCCACGTCCTCGCGGCCATAGATCAGCCCGTCCGGGTCGCGGAAGGTCGGCATGTCGGGCTTCACGCCGGCGATGGGCTTGGTCAGAAGATAGAAATGCTCGACGGCGTAGAGCGGTACGGTCACGCCCGCCATGGCGCCGATCTGCCGGCCCCACAGCCCGGCGCAGTTGATGACCACGTCGGTGCGGATCTCGCCCTTGTCCGTCACCACGCCCGTGACGCGGCCGGCACTGGTGCGGAAGCCGGTGACACCCGTGTTCTCGATCACGCGCAGGCCGCCCTGCTTGGCGCTCTTGATCAGCGCCGCCAGAAGGTCGGTGGGGTTCACGCGCCCGTCGCTCGGGCACCAGATGGCGCCCATCGCGTCCTTGGCCTGCATGACCGGGATTTTCTCTTCCGCTTCGCGCGGCGAAATGATGTGCATGTCGATGCCGAGCGCGCGGCCCGTGGTCTTCAGGCGGTGCAGCTCGGCCACACGCGCTTCGGTGCGCGCCAGGATCACGCGGCCGCATTCGCGCCAGCCGACATGCTGGCCGGTCTCGGCCTCGAGCGTCTTGTAGAGATCGCCCGCATAGGCGTGGTGCCGCATGGTGTTGAGGCCGGTCACGAGGCGCGTGATGTTGCCGGCCGAATGCCAGGTGGTGCCGCTGGAAAGCTGCTGGCGTTCGATCAGAACCACGTCGCGCCAGCCGCGCTTGGCCAGGTGATAGGCCAGGTTCGCGCCGGAGATACCCCCGCCCACGATGACGGCCTGGGCGTGGCTGGGCAGCTTGTCGCTCATGGAAATTCCCCCGCGTGAGGCGCCGAGGTTATGGAGCTTCGTGTCCGCGCGAAAGCCTTTCGTATGGGCATGAAAAAGGCGCCTCGCGGCGCCTTTTCCGAACCCTAGGAAGCGGCGTTCAGGCGCCGACCTGCCACGTATGACCGCGGCGCAGCAGGGCCTTCATGTCGCCTTTGGGCGTTTTCTCGCGCACCGCGTTGATCTGGGCGTGCACGGCGGCCTCGAAGGAAAGCGGGGCCGGGCTGCAATAGAGCACGCCGATGGCGACGGGGAAGGGCGCCTCGAGGGCGGCCAGCCAGTTGGCCAAGGTCAGGTTGCGCTCGTCATGGACCAGAAGGTCGGCCTCGGTCACGCCGTTCTCGCCGATGGTGACCATCTCCATTTCCAGCGCGCCCGGCTTCACGCGCAGGCCGCGCGTGCCGTCCTTGCCGAACTTCAACGGCTTGCCGTGCTCGACGAAGATCTGCATGTCGGCCGCCACCGGCTTGGCCGTGAAGTGATCGAAGACGCCGTCGTTGTAGACGATGCAGTTCTGGAAGATCTCGACGAAGGACGCGCCTTTGTGCGCGTGCGCGCGCTTGAGCGTCTCGGGCAGGACCTTCTGTTGCGTGTCGATGCCGCGCGCGACGAACCGCGCGCCCGCGCCCAACGCATAGCGCGCGGCCGAGACGGGTGTATCGACCGACCCCATGGGGGTGGAGGGCGAACGCGTGCCGACGCGCGAAGTGGGCGAATACTGGCCCTTGGTCAGGCCGTAGATCTCGTTGTTGAACAGCAGGATGTTGAGATCGACGTTACGGCGCAGTGCGTGCAGCAGATGATTGCCGCCGATCGACAGCATGTCGCCATCGCCGCCCACGACCCAAACATCCAGTTCCGGGTTGGTCAACTTGACGCCCGTGGCGATGGCCGGCGAACGGCCATGGATCGTGTGGAAGCCGTAGGTCGAGATGTAATAGGGGAAGCGCGCCGCGCAGCCGATGCCGGAGACGAACACCGTCTTCTCCTTCGGCGTGCCGATATCGGCCAGCGCCTTTCGCACCGATTTGATGATGGCGTAGTCGCCGCAGCCCGGGCACCAGCGCAGTTCCTGGTCGGACTCGAAATCCTCGGGCTTCAGCTTTTCCGGCGGGGTCGCGATGTTCATTTCACTTCTCCAATCGGGCGCGGATCGCGGCTTCGATCTCGCCGATCTTGAACGGCTTGCCGTTCACTTTGTTCACGCCTTCGGCCGGCACGAGATATTCGGAGCGCAGCAGCGTGATGAGCTGGCCGTTGTTCATCTCGGGCACGATCACCTTCTCGAACCGGCGCAGCAGCACGCCCAGGTTCTTGGGCAGCGGCCAGATATGGCGCAGGTGGATATGGCTGACCGACTTGCCCTGCGAGAGCATCGCCGAAACCGCGCGGTTGATTGGTCCATAGGTCGAGCCCCAGCCGACCACGGCGACCTTGCCGCTGTCCGGCCCCTGGTCGACCGCCTGCAACGGAATGTCGTTGGCGATGTTCAGGATCTTGTTTGCGCGCGCATCCGTCATGCGCTGGTGGTTGGCCGGCTCGTAGGAGATGTGGCCTGTGTTGTAGTCGCGCTCGATGCCGCCGATGCGGTGGCCCAAGCCCGGCGTACCGGGCACCGCCCACACGCGGGCCAAGGTCTGCGGATCGCGCAGGAAAGGATGGAAACCTTCGGGATCGGTGCGGAACGCAACCGGGAACGGCTTGATCGCGTCGAGGTCCGGAATCCGCCAGGGCTCGGACGCGTTCTGCAGATAGCCGTCGGTCAAGAGGATCACCGGCGTCATGTATTTGACCGCGATGCGCACGGCCTCGATGGCTGTCTCGAAGCAGTCGCCCGGCGAGCGCGTCGCCATGACGGCCAAGGGGCTGTCGGCGTTGCGGCCGAAGACCGATTGATAGAGGTCCGACTGTTCGGTCTTGGTCGGCATGCCCGTCGAAGGGCCCGCGCGCTGGGCGTTGACGATAACCAGCGGCAATTCGGTCGCGATGGCCAGGCCGATGGCTTCGGTCTTGAGCGCGACGCCCGGGCCTGAACTGGAAGTGACGCCGAGGGCGCCTGCGTAGGACGCGCCGATGGCGGCGCAGACGGCGGCGATCTCGTCCTCGGCCTGGAAGGTCGAGACGTCGAACTGCTTCATGTTCGCCAGCACATGCAGCAGCGCCGACGCGGGCGTGATGGGATAGGAGCAGAACGACATCTTCAGATTCGCGCGCTCCGCACCCGCGACCAGGCCCCAGGCCAAGGCCTCGGTGCCCGTCACGTTGCGGTAGAGGCCCGGTTCGATGACAGCCGGCGGCACGATGTAGGCCGGCACCAGATCCTGAAGCTCGGCCGTCTCGCCATAGGCGTGGCCCGCGTTCACCGCGGCCACGTTGGCGGTCGCGACTTCTGGCTTCTTGGCGAATTTTTTCTGCAGCCACTCGACGGTCGGCGCGCGCTCGCGGCCGTACATCCAATAGACCAGGCCCAACGCCCACATGTTCTTGCAGCGCAGACCGTCCTTGTTCGACACGCCCGCCGGCTTCACGGCCTCGAGCGTCAGCTTGGACATGTCGATCTTGATCAGGCGCACCTTGGACAGCGAGCCGTCTTCCAGCGGGTTCTGCGCATAGCCCGCCTTCTGCATGTTCTTCGCGTTGAACTCGCCGGTGTCGACGATGACGGTACCGCCCGAGCGCACATCGGCCAGGTTGACCTTGAGCGCGGCCGGGTTCATCGCCACCAGAACGTCGACCTCGTCGCCCGCGGTTTCGATCGTGTGCGAGCCGAAATTGATCTGGAAGGCGGACACGCCGTAGGTCGTGCCCGTGGGCGCGCGGATCTCGGCCGGAAAGTCGGGGAAGGTGGCCAGGTCGTTGCCGGCCAGCGCGGTCGCATCGGTGAACTGGCTGCCGGTGAGCTGCATGCCGTCGCCCGAGTCGCCCGCGAACCGTACGACGACGGATTCCAGTTTCTCGCGATGCGAAGAGGTGAGTTTTTCTGCGGTCGCTGTCGCCATGATCGGGATTACCGTTGTCGCTCTGTTTGCGTCGTCGTCAAAGGCCTTGCCGCCCGCGGTCTCGCCGGGCCGGCCGCCATGCCAAAAATGCGGTCGGACCTAAGAAACTAGGTCGTCTCCCCCTGCGGGTCCACTGGACTCTTCTGGGGTCTTTCCCCCTCAGCCGGGCCGGCCCAGGAGGCTCAACATCTCGGTTACGCGGGCGAATTTGCGCCGGGGGGCGCCCGGCGCGGCGGCGGCGATCTCGGCCGCCTCGATGGTCTTCCAGTCGGGATAGGTAACGGGGGCGATGGCCTTCTTCGCCAGGAAGGCCTCGAAGGCCGGGCGGCCCGCCTTTTCGCCCGGCGCCAGCTCCTTCACGATGTGCTTCGCGACCATGTCGCCATCGGGCTTGTTGGTGCCGATGACGCCGGTGGGGCCGCGGCGGATCCAGCCCGCGGCGTAGAGGCCGCGCTCGACGCGGCCCTCCTGGTTCGTGATGACGCCCTGCTTTGCATCGAACGGCGCGCCGTTCAAAGGTTCGCCCGTATAGCCGATCGCCGCGATGACGAGACCGCACTTCACCTCGAAGAACTCGCCCGTATCGACCGCGCGGCCGTCGACCACTTTGGTCCGCTCCAGCTTCAAGGCCTCGACCTTGGCGCCGCCCAGGATTTCGACGGGCTTCGCGTAGAAAGCGAAGTGGACGCGTTTCTTCCGCGCGCCGGCCGGGATCGCCACGAACTCCTTCAGCGTCGCCAGATTCTTTTCGCGCAGGCGCCGGTCGCGGTCTGACATCTCGCCCGTGATCGCGTCGGGCAGTTGCGCGGGATCGACCACCGCGTGGCAATCCTCAAGCTCGCCCATTTCGCGCAGTTCGACATTGGTGAACTTGGCTTCGACCGGACCGCGCCGGCCGAACATGTAGACGTCGGTGATGGGCGATTTCTCGATCGCGTCCGCCGCGTGATCGGACAGGTCCGAGGTCGTCATCTCCTTCCGCGTCTTCACCAGCACGCGGGCGCAGTCGATGGCCACGTTGCCGTTGCCGATGATCGCGACGCCCGTGGTGTTGAGATCGGGTTCCAGATCCCGGAAGTCCGGATGGCCATTGTACCAGCCGACGAAGGAGGCCGAGCCGTAGACGCCCTTCTTGTCCTCGCCCGGAATGCCCAACGGCCGGTCGAACGGCGCGCCGACGGCCAGGACGACCGCGTCGTACATGCCGCGCAATTCAGCCAGGCTCACGTCGCGGCCGACCAGCACGTTGCCGAAATAGCGGACAGGCGCCGCCAAGGCGGTGCGCTCATAGGCCTTCATCACGCGCTTGGTGGTCTGGTGGTCGGGCGCCACGCCGCCGCGGATCAATCCGAAGGGCGTGGGCAGCCGCTCGATTATGTCGATCTGAACGTCGGCGCCGGACTCAAGCAAAGACGCAGCGGTATAGAATCCGCTCGGCCCCGAGCCCACGATCGCCACGGTGATGGTCATCGCTCCCCCCGCCGGCGTAGTCGTCTGTCGCAGTCTTCCGCCATTAGAGAGGCTTTCCCGGCAGGCCGCAATTGTCCCGGTCGATTGAAAATCGTCCTGTCCTGTGCTTGGTTCCGGACGCACCCAAAGACAGCGAGCGAGCCCATGCCCGATTTCCGCACCATCGACGATTTGTCCGTTCAAGGCCGCCGCGTGATCGTGCGCGCCGACCTGAACGTGCCCGTGGCCGACGGCAAGGTGACTGACACGACGCGGCTCGATCGCCTGGCGCCGACCTTGCGCGCGCTGACCGAGAAGGGCGCGCGTGTCATCGTGGTCTCGCATTTCGGCCGGCCCAAGGGGCGCGACGAATCGCTCTCGCTGCGGCCTATCGCGGCGGCGTTGGGCAAGGCGCTCGGCGGCCGTGCGGTTGCCTTCGCCGAGGATTGTGTCGGCCCTGCCGCCGAGGCTGCCGTCGCGACGCTTAAGGACGGCGATGTGCTGGTGCTCGAGAATTTGCGTTTCCATAAGGGTGAGGAAGCCAACGACGCGGCCTTTGCCGCCGCGCTCGCCAAGCTCGGCGACCTGTATGTGAACGATGCGTTCTCGGCCGCGCACCGCGCCCATGCCTCGACCGAGGCGCTGGCGAAGCTGCTGCCCGCCGCGGCCGGACGCCTGATGCAGGAAGAGCTGGAGCATCTGGGCCAGGCGCTCGAAGCGCCCAAGCGTCCCCTGGCTGCGATCGTCGGCGGTGCCAAGGTCTCCACCAAGCTCGATCTCCTGGGCAACCTGGTGAAGAAGGTGAACGCGCTGGTGATCGGCGGCGGCATGGCCAACACGTTCCTGAACGCGCGCGGCATCGAGGTCGGCAAGTCGTTGTGCGAACGCGACATGGCCGCGACCGCGCGTGACATCGAAGTCGCGGCTAAGGCGGCGGGCTGTACCATTCTTTTGCCCGAGGACGCGGTGGTGGCCTCCGCGCTCAAGCCGGGCGTCGAGACGCGCACCGTGCCGGTGTCCGCGACGCCCGCGGACATGATGATCCTCGACGTCGGTCCCGCGACCGTCGCGCGCGTGAATGCCGAGTTGGAGCGTGCCAAGACGCTGGTTTGGAACGGCCCGCTTGGTGCGTTCGAGACTGCGCCGTTCGACCAGGGCACCAATGCGGTCGCGCGCCATGCGGCGAAGCTGACCAAGAGCGGCAAGCTTCTCTCCGTCGCCGGTGGCGGCGATACCGTGGCCGCGCTCGCCCATGCGGGTGTGGGCAATGATTTCAGTTATGTCTCGACCGCCGGCGGCGCCTTCCTTGAATGGCTCGAAGGCAAGACGCTGCCCGGTGTGGCCGCCTTGAGCGTAAAGCGGGGCTAATCCCGTCAGCGCCTTTTTGTCGCCACGGTGGGGTAGGATAAGCGCTCGGGCGGCAACGTAACGGTCGGGCCCATGAAGCACGGCGCAATTTTCGTCCCGGCGGCCCTGGTGGCCGCATGGTTGGGTATCACGGGTGATGCCGTTGCCGTGGAGGAGAAGCCCGGCACGCGCATCGAGGTGCGTGCCCAGGACATGCCCGCACCCTACGCCACGCCCAGCGTCCGCAACCCGCCGCGCCTGCACCAGACTTTGGCCGGCAGTAACCTGCTCCTGCCCACGGGTTTCGCGAGCAATGTCTTCGCGGACGATATCGGACAGGTGCGCTGGCTTACGGTCGCGCCCAACGGCGATGTGTTCGCGACCCAATTGCGCAGCGGTAAGATCTGGCTGCTGCGGGACGAAAACGGCAACGGCGAGGCCGATGTCCGGACTGTTTTCGCCGATGGCTTCGACCAGCCCCACGGCATGGCGGTGCGTCCGGGCTTCCTCTATGTCGCCGACGTGCGGGGCCTGTGGCGCATCCCCTACGAACCGGGCGATGCGGAAGCGCGCGACAAACCCCAGCGTGTGACGCCTGAAGGCGCGTTCGGCTCGGCCGGCGGCCACTGGACGCGCAACATCGTCTTCAGCCCGGACGGTACGCGTGTCTATGTGGCCATCGGCTCCCGCGGCAACGTAGAGGAGGAGTCTCCGCCCAGCGGAACGGTGCAGGAATTCGCCACCGACGGCAGCGGCCAGCGCACCTTCGCCAGCGGCCTGCGCAATCCGGTCGGCATCGCCTTCTATCCCGGCACGAACGACCTTTACGCCGTGGTTAACGAGCGCGACGGGTTGGGCGACGGGCTGGTGCCCGACTATCTGACCAAGGTCCAGCGCGACGGATTCTACGGCTGGCCCTACTCCTATATCGGCAAACATCCGCAGCCCAAGCTGGCCGCAAAGCGGCCCGACCTGGTGTCCAAGGCGATCGTGCCGGACACGCTGTTCCGCTCCCATTCTGCGCCGCTGGGCCTGGTCTTTTATGACAGCGACCAGTTCCCGCCCGAATACCGGGGTGACGCCTTCGTGGCGCTGCACGGCTCATGGAACGCGGCCCAGCCCCAGGGCTACGCCGTTGTGCGCGTGCCGTTCAAGGACAAGAAGCCTGCTGGCTACTACGAGATCTTCGCCTCCGGCTTCTGGCTCGGCGGCAAGGATCCGGCCGTGGTCCGGGGCCGCCCTGTGGGGCTGGCGGTGGCCAAGGACGGCAGTCTCCTGATCGCGGACGACTATGCATCCATCATTTGGCGCGTCCGGTACGCCCCCTGACGCGCTTGCGCGGCGGCGCGGGCCGGGCTAGGGCTTCATCCATGGCAAGCCACCGACCCACGCTTTCAGCCCGCTTCGCCGCGCCCTTGTGCGCGCTGGCGTTCATGCTGCTGGGCGCTGCGCCGTCTGCGCTGGCCGCGCGCAGCGGCGACGGCGCGCAGATTTGCGAAGGCGCCATGGCCCAGTACCGCCAGGGCATCACGGTCATCGAGCAGAACAGCGGCGTGGTCGACGCCGACATGGCGATGGCGCAGCTTCGCCAGTCCTATCTGAACAACGCGCTGCTGCACCAGCTGATCGCGCTGCAGATTCTGCAATGGTACAACTGCGATCTGCCCAAGCCCGCGATGGTCAAGCTGCCAGAACTCAACTTCCAGGCGCTGGCGGGCCAAGGCGTGGCACAGCAGAACCAGAAGCAGGCGACCGCGATGTCCGAGGGTCGTCTGAAGAACAACCGGGGCCGCGTGGTCGAGCTGCTGCGCGAGGTGGCCACCATCACCGCCGTGCCCGCGGCCTGCGCCGGTAGCGCGTCCTTCGCGGCCTCCGATATCCGCAGCCTTTACGACTTCCTGTATCAGGTCGGTTACGGCACCGCGGACATCGATTATTTCAGCTCGCAATACGACAAGACCTTCAGCGAGCAGTTGAAGGTCACGCGCGCCAGCATCCGCCAGTCCGGTTTCGACATTGTGTGCAGCAAGGACATGTCGACCGAGACGCGGCGCGGCTTCGAGAAGATGGACGCGATCAAGCAGATTTTCCGCTGACGCGGCGGCGGTCGCGCTCGGTGCGGATCTGCGCGAACACGGCGCTGCCCACGATGATCACGCCGCCCACGGCCTGCAGCAGCGTCGGCCGCTCACCGATCAGGATGGCGGTCAGGCACAGCGAAAGCACCGGTGTCGTGTTGTAGCAGATGGCCGTCACCGTCACGCCGAGCCGCCGGATCGCGTAATGCCAGAGCAGGAGCGTGAAGCCGCCTGCCGCCATCGAAAGATAGGCGACGAGAAGCAGCGATGGCGCGGACAGATCCATGGCCAGCGTCTGGCCGAAGCCGAATTGAATAATCAGCGCTACGGCGATGCTGGAGACTGTCGCGGTCAGCGACGTGTAGGTCGTCACCTGCGCCTGCGTGAGGTGCAGCAAATGCTTTTGGCAACCGAACTGATACCAGACCCAGATCGTCAGCGCGGCGAACAGCAGCAGTTCGCCGCCCAGGAAATGCGCGTCATGGCTCGGTCCACCCAGCGCCACGATCACGCCGCCTAACACCGCGGCCATGGCGGCCCAGCGCGTCGTTGCGCTCAACCGCTCGCCATAGACGAAGCGCGCCATCAGCGCCGCGACAGCGGGCGTCAATGTGCTGATGATCGCGGCTGAAACGGCGCCGGCGTAAACCAGGCCGAACGACATCAGGGTCATGTAGCCGCTGATCCCGACGCCGCCGAGGAGGAACAGACGCATCCATGGCAGTCCGCGCGCAAAGCCGCGCGTCCCTTCCATGCATGCCAGATAGACCAGCATGATTAACGCGGCGAAGCCCACGCGCGCGGGCGCGAGCGCCAGCGGGTGCCAGCCGCGCAGGACGATCTGAAGGCCGGGGAAGATCGAACTCCACGCCAGGATGGTGATCCACACGCCGGCGTTGGCCAGCATGCGCTCCCGTGATGCCTGCGGGTTGGTTTCGATCATCGCGCCGATTGAAGCATATCCGGGCGCGGCGGACGAACAGCCGCCTTAGCGGCGGCGAAGCTGCGCGATTTGGGCGGCGATGCAACTGGCCACGATCACCGCACCGCCCAGAAGCTGCAGCGTCGTCGGAAAACTCCCGATGATGCCGGCGGTCAGCGCCAGCGAGACGACCGGAATCAGGCTGTAGCAGA
This sequence comes from uncultured Rhizobiaceae bacterium, assembly GCA_964477375.1. Taxonomy (GTDB): domain Bacteria; phylum Pseudomonadota; class Alphaproteobacteria; order CADEGL01; family CADEGL01; genus CADEGL01. The sequence goes on from CAYZFH010000019.1 coordinate 13,084, forward strand.
CCGCGGCCACGGCCACGCCCAGCTTTGTCACCGCGTAGTTCCAGAACAGGATCGTGAAGCCGCTGGACACCATGGCGGCATAGAAGACCAGGGCCAGGGATTCGCCTTCCACATTCACGCGCAAACCGTGGCCGGCCAGAAAATGCGAAAGCGGCACGATGCTCCACAGGACGCAGGACGCGGTCACGATGGTGAAGGTCGTCGTCTGGGTGCGCGTCAACTGCGCCAAATGCTTCTGGCAGCCAAATTGGTAGAAGGTCCACATGGTGATCGAGGCCAGCATGATGACTTCGCCGCCCAGGAACTCGATCTTGCCGCCCGGCGCGCCCAGCGCCACCAGGACGCCGCCGATGCATGCGGCGCCCGCGGCCCAGCGCGTCGCGCGCGCGAGCTTCTCGCCGTAGACGAGACTTGCCACCAGCGACGCCAGGACAGGGCTCAAGGCGCTGATCAAAGCACCCGAGATGGCGCCTGACATCGAGATGCCGATGGTCATCAGGCTTGTGTAGCCGGTCATGCAGATGCCGCCGACGATCCACAGCGTGCCCCAGGGCAGGCCGCGGAAGGCGCCCAGCCCCTCGCGCCAGGCCAGGAACGCCAGCATCACGAGGCCGCCCATGGAGATGCGGGTCGCCGTCAGCGTGATCGGGTCCCATTCGCGCAGCAGAATCTGCAGCGCGGGAAACATCGAGCCCCACAGGATGATGGAGGCCGCCATGCCCGTGTTGGCGAGGATGCGTTCGGAGGAGGAGAGGGGAGTGGCCGCCATCGCGCGGGATCAAAGCATATCCGTCCCCTGGCCGCGACCCGGCAACGGCGCAACGCTTCTGTCCGCGCAACGCATGGGTTAGAAGGAAGCATGGTCGAGATTCGCGTGGCCTTGGATGCGAAGGCGCAGCTCGGCGAGGGACCGGTTTGGTGCCCGCGCGAGCAGGTTCTCTATTGGGTCGACAGCATGGAGCCGGCGATGAAGCGCTTTGACCCCGCCACGGGCGGGACGAAGAGCTGGGCCGTGCCGGACCTGATCGGCTCGTTCGCCTTGCGCGAGAAGGGCGGCGCGATCCTGGCGTTGCGCCGGGGCTTCTACACGCTCGACTTCGCGACCGGTGCCGTGCGCGCGATCACCGAGCCCGAGGCCGGGTCGGAAAATCGCTTCAACGACGGCAAGTGCGACCGGCGCGGCCGCTTCTTCGCGGGCTCGATGCATTTCGCCGGATTGCCGCGCCAGCCGAAGGGCTCGCTCTATCGGCTCGATCCCGATCTTTCGTTGCACAAGGTGGAGACGGGCATCCGCACCTCCAACGGCATCGGCTGGTCGCCGGACAACCGTACGATGTATTACACCGACACGCGTGCCCAATGCGTCTGGGCCTATGACTACGATCTGGCCACGGGCGCGGTCGCGAACCGCCGCACGCTGGCCGATGTGCCGGAGGAGACCGGCTATCCCGACGGGCTCACGGTCGATTCCGAAGGGTACATCTGGAGCGTGAACTGGGGCGGCTCGCGCGTCGTGCGCTATGCGCCCGATGGCCGCATCGACCGCACGGTCATGCTGCCGGTCACGAAGCCTACAAGCTGCAGCTTCGGCGGCGCCGATCTGCGCACGCTCTATGTCACCTCCGCGCGCGACGGGCTCGACGACGCCCAGCTCGCGAAGGAGCCCTCGGCCGGCGCCATCTTCGCATTCGAGCCCGGCGTCACCGGCCTGCCCGAACCGCGTTTCGCGGGCTGAGCGGTCTTGCCGCGCGGGGCGCGCGGGGCCAGATTCACCGTATGTCCGGTCCCGGCCCCGCCAAGGATGCTTGGCTCAAGACGATTCCCGACGGCGACACGCACGAGCGTCTCGTCTGCCCCGATTGCGGCTATGTCGAATACGACAATCCCAAGGTCGTGGTGGGCGCGGTCTGCACTTGGGAGGACCGCTTCCTCCTCTGCCGCCGCGCCATCAACCCGCGCAAGGGATTCTGGGTCTTCCCCGCGGGCTATCTGGAGCTGCACGAGACGACCGCGGCGGGCGCCTGCCGCGAGGCGCGCGAGGAGGCCGGCGTCGAGATCGCGATCGACCATCTGCTCGCGGTCTACACGATCCCGCGGCTGAGCCAGGTCCAGCTCATCTACCGCGCGCGTCTGCCGTCGGCGGAATTGAACCCGGGACCGGAGACATTGGAGGCGGAGCTTTTTCCCTGGGACCAGATCCCGTGGGAGGATCTGGCCTTCCCGACCGTGCGCTGGGCGCTGACCCATCACAACGAATTGCGCGGCCAGACCGACTTCGCCCCGCGCGGCAATCCGCCGGGCGAAAGCGCGAACTACCTCAAGACGACTTAGGCTCCTGCGGCAGAGAGCGCGCGCGCACCAGCGGAATCTGCGCCAGCGCGAACAGCATCGTCAGCGGCAGGAAGCCGAACACCTTGAGGTCGACCCACAGGTCGGTCGAGAAATTGCGCCAGACGAGCTCATTCAGCACCGCCATGGCGATGAAGAAGATGCCCCATCGCAGCGTCAGGATGCGCCAGCCCTCGTCGGTCAGATGAAACGCCATCTGGAACAACGGCTTCAGGAACGGCCGCCCAAACGCCAGGCCGATCAGAAGCGCCGCGGCGAACAACAAATAGACGATGGTCGGCTTCATCTTGATGAAGGTCTCGTCCGCCAGCCACAACGTCAGGCCGCCGAACACCGCGACCAGTCCGGCCGTGATGAGGGGCATGAGCGCGACCCGTCGCTCGATGATGTACGCGACAACCAGTGCAATAAGCGTCGCCGCGATCAGCACCCCTGTGGCAGGCATCAACCCGCTGCCCAGCATCAGCTTGTCGCCGTACTTGAAGACGGCGAAGAACGCGATCAACGGTCCCGCGTCGATCAAAAGCTTCACAAGGGGCGGTGCTTTGCGTGGGGTCATTCGAAAACCGGGATGTTGAGGACGAGCAGACCGATGGTGACGATGGCGGCGGCCATGATGCGCCGCCGTCCGAAGGGTTCGCCCAGGAAGACCGTGCCGATCACGGCCGCCATGAAGACGCTGGTTTCGCGCAGAGCGGATATGGGCGCCATCGCGCCGAGACTCAAGGCATAAATGATCAAGCCATAGGCCGTCACCACGCCGATGCCGACTAGGATCGCGCGGCCGGTGCGCCGCGCCACCTGCACGGGTACGCGCCAGCGCGACAAGAACGGATAGCAGAGGCAGGCGCCGGCGCCGTAGGCCACGAACAGCCAGCAGGCGTAAGCGAGGGGGCTGCCCGAGCGGCGCACGCCGATACCGTCCATCACCGTGTAGGTCGCGATCATCGCGGCGCACAGGATGCAATAAGCCAACGGACGCCAATCGAGTTTCTTGTCCGCCCTTCGATGGCCGAAGGCGAGCGACGCCATGCCCACGCAGACGATTGCGATGCCGACATATTGCTGGTGCGACAGCGCCTCGCCCGCGAAGACCAGGGCGCCCAGCGCCACGAACATGGGCGAGAGGCCGCGGATGATCGGATA
>CAYZFH010000019.1:16678-23023 GCA_964477375.1 uncultured Rhizobiaceae bacterium
ACGGCCGCCACCATGACGATGCCGACGACATAGGCCTGGAGGACCATGGAGCTCCGCGGGATGCCGCGCCGGGCGACCGGCGAAGGGGCGCGATGGTGGCGGCGCGCCCGGGGCTTGTCCAGGCCATGGGAACAGCGCGCGCCGCGTTCTATGATCCCGTCGTCACAGCAGCGGGGCGGCGGGCATGAAGAACATCGTCGTGACCGGGGGCAGCGGCAAGGCAGGCCGCGCCGTGGTGCGGGAATTGGTCGATCACGGCTACCTCGTCCTGAACGTGGACGCGGTGGCGCCGCCCGAACGCATCTGTCCGTTCCTGAAGGTGAACCTGGAGGATTTCGGCCAGGCGGTCGACGCGCTGAAGGCGGCGGCCGGTATTATCGAACGGCGGCGGCCTTTCACCATGGCCGATGCCGTTATCCATCTGGCGGCCATTCCCGACCAGGGCTCGGCGCCGGAGGCCGTGACCTACCGCACCAACATGCTGACCGCGCACAACGTGTTTTCCGCCGCGACCCTGCTCGGTCTGCCGCGCGTCGTGTGGGCGTCCAGCGAAACCGTCCACGGCGTGCCCTTCCTGCGCATCCCGCCCGACTTCGCGCCGGTGACCGAGGCGCATCCGCTGCGCGCCGAAACGGGCTACGCGCTGACCAAGGTCTTGGGCGAAGAGGAAATCCGGCAGATGGCGCGCTGGAACCCCGGCACGGCGTTCGTCGCGTTGCGCCTCTGCCACGTCAACGACACGGACGACTACCGTGCCTTTCCGGCGCTGGCGCGCGATCCGCAGGACCGCAAGGCTTCGCTCTGGGCCTATGTCGACACGCGCGACGTTGCGCAGGCCTGCCGACTTGCGCTGGAGGCCGATGTGAACGGGGCCGACAGCTTCATCATCTCCGCCGCCGACACGGCCAAGGAAATTCCGGCGAAGGACCTATTGGCCGAGATCTATCCCGGCGTGAAGATCACGCGCAGCTTAAGCGAGCACGAGACGCTGTTCGATCACGGCAAGGCGAAGCGGTTGCTCGGCTACGCGCCGAAGCATTCGTGGCGGGATCACGGCTGAACGCCGTGCGCTTTTAACTCTCCAACCCCATCAGCCCGCGCGCGAAATCCTTCGGATCGAAGGGGCGCAAATCTTCGACGCTTTCACCGACGCCGATGGCGTTCACCGGCATCTTGAAGCGATCGGCGAGCGCCACAAGGACGCCGCCGCGTGCGGAGCCGTCCAGTTTGGTGACGACCAGCCCCGTGATCGGGGCGGTCTTCTGGAAGATCTCGACCTGGGCATGGGCGTTCTGGCCCGTGGTGGCGTCGATCGTCAGCAGGGTCGAATGCGGCGCGTCCGGGTCCAGCTTGCGGATGACGCGGATCACCTTGTCCAACTCGGCCATCAGGTCGGCCTTGTTGTGCAGCCGCCCGGCCGTGTCGATGACCAGCACGTCGGCACCCTTGGCCTTGGCCTCCGCGAGGGCGTCATAGACAAGACCCGCCGCGTTGGCGCCGGGTTCGCGTGCGATCACCACGGCGCCGGTGCGCTCACCCCAGACTTGCAACTGGGCGATGGCGGCGGCGCGGAACGTGTCGCCCGCGCACAGCATCACAGAGCGGCCTTCGTCGCTTAGCTGCTTGGCCAGCTTGCCGATGGTGGTCGTCTTGCCCGTGCCGTTCACGCCCACCACCAGCACGACGTGGGGTTTGCGCGCGGGATCGATGGACAGGGGCACGGCGACCGGCGTCAGGATCTTGGCGATCTCCTCGGCCAGCGCCTCGCGCACCTCGGTTTCGGCGATGTCCTTACCGAAGCGCGTGCGGCCGAATTCCTTCACCACCTTGGCGGCGGTGGCGGGCCCCAGATCGGCCGCGATCAGCAATTCCTCCAGCTCGTCCAGCATGGCCTGGTCGAGCTTGCGGCCGGTGAAGATGCCGGTGATGCCCTGTGTCAGGCGCGAGGATGAGCGGCTGAGCCCCGCCTTCAGGCGGCCGAAGAAGCCGCGTTTCTCGCCTTCGTTTGCCATGGAGAACTACGCGAGATGGGCGTGGAGTTCGCCGCCCTCGGCGCGTGCGATGCGCGCCGCGGCGATGGCGCCCACCGGCGCATCGCGGTCGAGCCAGACGGGCGCGTAGTCGGCGTCGCGGCCAAAGCGCCTGCTTTCCACCAGCACGTGCGCTTCGCTGCCGACGCGGCGGGCGAGGTGATGCGCGAGCGATGCAGCACCCGCTTCCCGCAGACGGCGTGCGCGTTCCATCCGCACCGGCTTGGCCACTTGCGGCATCTTGGCGGCCGGCGTGCCCTTGCGCGCGGAGTAGGGGAAGACGTGGAGATAGGACAGGCCGCATTCCTCGACCAGCGCCAGCGTGTTCGCGAACATGGCCTCGGTTTCGGTCGGAAAGCCCGCGATGAAATCGGCGCCAAAGGCGACCCCCGGCCGTGCGGCGCGGATGCGCGCGCAAAATTGGATCGCATCGTCGCGTCCGTGGCGGCGCTTCATGCGCTTCAGGATCAGATCGTCGCCCGCCTGCAGCGACAAATGCAGGTGCGGTGCGATGCGCTTCTCCTCGGCGATCAGGCGCACCAGCTCCTCGTCGATCTCGACCATGTCGAGGGAGGAGAGGCGCAGCCGCTCTAGTTCCGGCACCGCGGTCAGCAGACGGCGCACCATCTGGCCGAGCGAAGGCGTGCCCGGAAGATCGGCGCCGTAGGAGGTCAGGTCGACGCCGGTCAGCACCACTTCGCGCACGCCAGATGTCGCAAGCGCGCGCACCTGCTCGGCGATGCGGCCCATGGGCACCGAGCGGCTGGGGCCGCGGCCATAGGGGATAATGCAGAAGGTGCAGCGGTGGTCGCAGCCGTTCTGCACTTCGACAAAAGCGCGTGTGCGCGCGCCGAATCCGTCCAGCAGATGGCCCGCGCTTTCCTTCACCGTCATGATGTCGGCCACCGCGACGCGGCCGCTTTCGTCATGGGCGTAGCTGCGCGCTTCCATCTTCTCGGCGTTGCCGACGACGCGGTCGACCTCCGGCATCGCGGCGAAGCGGGCGGGATCGATCTGGGCGGCGCAGCCGGTCACGATGATGCGCGCGTCGGGGCGCTCGCGCCGCAGCTTGCGGATCGTCTGGCGCGCCTGGCGCTCGGCCTCCGCCGTGACGGCGCAGGTGTTGACGATCACCGTCTGGTCCTGGCCATGGGCCAGCGTGCGGATCACTTCCGATTCATAGGTATTCAGGCGGCAGCCGAAGGTGACGATCTCGGGGCCGCTCATGCCGCGCGCTCCGCGCGTCCGCCGTCCAACAGGCTGGCCGGCAATTCGCCGGTGAAGCTGGTGGCGACCGGGCCGGTCATGACGACATGGCCGTCCTCGCGCCACTCCAACTCCAGCGTGCCGCCGTCGAGCAGCACCTGCACCTTGCGCTCCGTCAGGCCCCGGCGGATCGTGGCGACCGCGGCGGCGCACGCACCCGAGCCACAGGCCTGGGTGATGCCGACGCCGCGCTCCCACACGCGCATGCGCAGGCGGCCACGGTCCAGCACCTGGACGAATTCGATATTCGCGCGCTGGGGGAACAGCTTGTGATGCTCCAACGCCGGACCCACGTCCGCAACCGGCACGGCTTCGGCATCCGGCACGATGAAGACCGCGTGCGGATTACCCATGCTGACCCCGACAGGCTCCTTCAGCGCGCCGTAGGCGATGGGCAGGCGCAGCGTGTCGTGCGCCTCGGCCAGGGGAATCTCGCGCCAGTCGAGGCGTGCCGGGCCCATGTCGACCGCGATGCGGCCGCCCGATACGCGCGTCGCGGGCAACAGGCCCACGACTGTCTCGATCACCGCACGGTCCGCGCCGCGTTCGCGCATCAGCATGTCGGCCACGCAGCGCGTCGCGTTGCCGCAGGCTTCGACTTCGCCGCCGTCGGCGTTCTGGATGCGCATGAAGGCGTCGGCGCCCGCGCTGCGCGCGGCGCCGACGGTGATGATCTGGTCGCAGCCCACGCCTGTGCGCCGGTCGGCGATCGCCAGCGCCTGGCGGTCGGTCAGCGCCAGCGCGCGCTGCCGCGCGTCCAGCACGACGAAGTCGTTGCCGAGCCCGTGCATCTTGATGAACGGAAGCGCTGTCATGACGGGGTTTATATGGCGTCCCCGAAGCGTGAGTCCAAGGATATCAGGCCTAGAAACGCCAAGCGGCGGGCTTTCGCCCGCCGCTTGGTCGGAAATCCAGGCTGGGTGCTTATTCGGCGGCGGCGCGGCGCGGCACGGAGATGACGCGGCCTTTGCCGTCCAGGCTGTAGCCGTACTGCTTGGCGATGCCCAGTTCGCGGACGATCTCGATGCCGGCCTTCAGCTTGTCCTCGGGCAGGCCGAGCAGCGGCTTGCGGAAAGGGCCGGCCGGCAGGCCGAGCGCGCGCGCCAGCGACTTCACCGCAACCGGGTTGATCGCCGAATAGTGGAAGTGCAGCAGCGGCAGGACGCGCAGATAGGTCTCGCGGAAGGCCTGGACGTCCTGCATCGACTTCCACGGCGTCGAGATGGTGGCCATCTCGCGCGGAATGATGTTGCCGCCCATGTTGGCCGTGCCGTGGCCGCCCAGCGACATGACCTGCATGGTCAGGCCCAGGTTCGGCGAATCGCAGCACATGATGGACAAATGCTTCTTGGAGGCGGCGATGCGCGCGATCTGGTCGCCGCGCGAGGTCGCCTCCTTCAACAGCACGATGTTCGGATGGTCGGCGATGCGCGTCATGGCGGCGGCCGAAAGGTCCGTCTTCACGCGCGTCGGGTTGTTGTAGACGCCGACCGGGATGGTCGAGGCATCGGCCACGTCCAGGAAGAAGCGCACGGCTTCTTCCTCCGACGGCACGACATAGGACGGGATGGTGATGACCACGCCGTCGGCGCCTTCGGCCGAGGCATGCTTCACCTGCTTGACCGACGAAGCCGTGTTGTTGCCGGTGCAGCCGTACCAGAGCTGCATCTTGCCCTGGCGCATCTTCAGCGTGCGCGAAACGATCGCGGCCTTCTCCTCGGGCGTCAGCATCGAAGCCTCGCCCGTCGAGCCCATCAGCAGCACCGCGCTCGAACCGTGCTCGTGTTGGAACTCGAGCAGCGTGCGGAAGCCGTCATAGTCGACCGACTCGTCCTGGTTGAACGGGGTCAAAAGGGCGACGAAGGAGCCTTCGAGCAGGGAATGGGCCATGGCTTGTCCTCGGGGGAAAAAGGGACGGCGACCAAATGATAGAAGGTTATAGATAATAAATAATGTGGTTTCGGCCCTGCTGACAAGGAAGCCCGCGCGCCGGATTCGCAGGTTTTATCCCCGCATTGTCTCCGCCGTTCCTTGATAAAAGCGGGGATAACCCGGTGAAGTGCCCTCTGCGCCAGTCGCTTGCGCGCCGCGGTCGCTGGGGACAACCCCGTGCCCTCAACGCGTTGTCAAACCAACGCCATTTGATATCGTCCGAATCCGATGGCCCAAGCCTCCAGCACCCTGTTTCCGCCCGATCAGGCGGCCCAGCACACCACCGGTATCCTGCCGTTCCAGGCGATTCGCCAATTGGCGCGTGTCGGCGATCTGCGCGCGACGGCAGAAATCACCGACGCCCAGATCCAGCCGGCCAGCGTCGATCTGCGCCTGGGCGAGGTCGCCTATCGCGTGCGCTCCAGCTTTCTGCCTGGGCCCAACGCGACCGTGCAGCAGAAGCTGGATCAGCTCGGCGCCACGCGCATCGACCTGGCCGACGGCGCCATCCTCGAGCGCGGCAACGTCTATATCGTGCCGCTGCAGGAGCATCTGCAGCTCAAGAGCGACATCTCCGGTCTCTGCAATCCGAAAAGCTCGACCGGCCGGCTCAACATCTTCACGCGCGTGATCACCGACAACGCGGTCGAGTTCGAGCGCATCCGGCGCGGCTATCGCGGCCCGCTCTATGCCGAGATCTCGCCCTGCGCCTTCAGTGTCGTGGTGCGCACGGGCTCGCGCCTCAACCAGCTTCGCTTGCGCCGCGGCGCACCGGTCGCCAGCAAGGCCGCGCTGGAACGGCTGATGGATGAGGCCAAGCTGCTGGACGTGGAGATCGACCGCGAGGCGCTGGGCAAGGGCTCGGTGCCCATGTCGGTCGACCTGTCGGGTGAGAACGATAACGGCCTGGTCGGCTACCGCGCCAAGAAGCACACCGACGTGATCGATTTCGACCGCATCGCGCATTACCCGACCGACGAGTATTGGGAGCGCATCCATGCGACGGCGCGGCGCGACCTGATCCTCGACCCCAACGAGTTCTACATCCTGGCTTCGAAGGAAACGGTCAGCGTGCCGCCCGACCATGCGGCCGAGATGGTGGCCTACGACACGCTCG
>CAYZFH010000020.1:0-7158 GCA_964477375.1 uncultured Rhizobiaceae bacterium
TGTCTTGGCGGCCATCGGTCCTATCTCCCCCTTGGTGCAACAGTAAGGTCCTGCGCCATATCTTAGCCGTTCGGCCAATCCGGCACAACGGTGCCCGCTTGCCCGCATCCCAGGCATCGGTTACATGCGGAATACACATTCAACGGAGGCGTTCTTGTCGAAGAAGCCCATTCTTTTCACGCCGCTGGAATTGCCCGGCGTCACGGCCAAGAACCGCATTGTCGTTTCACCCATGTGCCAGTATTCGGCCGTCGATGGGGTGGTGACGGATTGGCATTTTGCCCACCACCATCGCTTTGCTGTGGGTGGCGCGGGAATCGGCATTGTTGAAGCCACCGGCGTTGAGCCGGAAGGCCGCATCACGCCGGGCTGCACGGGGATCTGGTCAGACGCCCACGTGCCGGGCATGGCGCAGATCGTGAAGATTTATAAAGATCATGGTGCGCTTGCGGGTATCCAGCTTGCGCATGCTGGCCGCAAGGCCAGCGCGCAGCGCCCGTGGCACGGTTCTGGACCGTTGGGCAAGTCCGATGAGGCGCGCGGCGACAAAGCATGGCGTACGGTCGGACCATCGCCCGAGCCTGTCTCTTCAGCATGGTCCGCGCCGCATCCGCTTAGCGTCGATGAAATCCGTGCAACGGTGGAAAAGTGGGCAAATGCGGCGCGCCGTGCGCTCGCGGCTGGTTTCGACATCGTCGAAATTCATGGCGCGCACGGGTATTTGATTCATTCTTTCCTGTCACCGCTTTCCAACCGGCGTAATGACGCGTATGGCGGAGACTTGAACCGCCGCATGCGATTTGCATTAGAGATCACTGAAGCTGTGCGTGCTGTCTGGCCCAAGGATCGCCCGCTGTTTTATCGCACATCGGTGGTCGACGGCATCGAAGGCGGCGTGACCTTGGAAGATACCATGCTTCTCGCGAAAGCGTTGAGGGCGCGCGGAGTAGACGTGATCGATTGCTCATCGGGCGGTATTCAGGGCTCGCCCGTGACGGCGGCCAGGCATGTGAGACCTAAGCTTGGTTTTCAAGTCCCGTATGCCGAGCAAGTGCGGCGATACGCGGATATCAAGACAATGGCGGTTGGTTTGATCATCGATCCGGCGCAAGCCGAGGAAATTTTGCAGCGGAAGCAGGCTGATCTGGTCGCGCTGGCACGCGAGCTTCTGTACGATCCGTTCTGGCCGCTCCATGCGGCTCAGGCCTTGGGCGCGGACCCCGAGTACGCGGCTTGGCCGGAGCAATATGGCTGGTATCTGACGCGCCGCGCGAAGGCGACGGCTCTGCCGGAAGCGGCAGATTAGGAGACGACAATGGGTGCGGATGGCGGCGGACGGCGCGGCGTGATGGGGCAGTTGCTGCCCTATCTGGACAAGATGCCCAAGGTGGCTCCGGACGCGTTCATCGCACCTGGGGCGATCCTGGTCGGCGATGTCGAGGTCGGGCCGGGCGCCAGTATTTGGTACAACTGCGTCCTGCGCGGCGACGTGAACTACATCCGGGTGGGCGAGGGCTCGAACATCCAGGACGGCTCGGTCATCCACGTCGACCGCACCTATCCCACCATCATCAAAAAGCACTGTCTGATCGGCCACTTGGCCATCGTGCATGGCGTCACGATGGAAGATGGCAGCTTCGTCGGCATGAAGGCCTGTGTGATGGACGGCTGCGTCGTCGAAAGCGGCGCCATGGTGGCGGCTGGGGCGCTGGTGCCGCCGGGCCGGCGCGTAACGCCGGGTGTATGGGGCGGCTTGCCCGCGAAATTCTTGCGTGAGCTGAAGCCTGAGGAAACGTTCAATCTATCCGATTCGCCCCGGCGCTATATGCAGTACGCGCAGGAGCACAAGAAAAGCATCGAGGGCTAAGCGCGTAGATCGCCCCCGCCGTTCGGCGCGGGGCGATCCGCTGCCTTATCCGCTTACTTCGCCGAGGGGAACTTGACCGGCTGCTTCGCGCGGAAGGCCTTTCGGGCCGCATCCACATCCGCACCGAAAAAGTCGACCATCTCGAGGGCCGCCGAGTGCTCGAAGATGGGCATGGCAGAGCGGAGCCAGCCGTTGATCGCACGCTTGGTGCCGCGGATGGCGTGCTGCGGCCCTTGGGCCAACTGATCGGCCAGGCGCAACGCTTCCGGCAAGACCTGATCCAACGGCAACGCCTTGGTGACGAGACCAATACGTTCAGCTTCCTTGCCGGTGAGAGGCGCCAGGTTCCAGAGATAGAATTTCGCGCGTCCAATACCGCAGAGAAGCGGCCAGATCAACGAGGAGTGGTCGCCTGCCGCAACGCCGACACCTGTGTGGCCGTCGATCAGTTTGGCGTCCTCCGCCGCAATCGTCACATCCGCCATCAGCGCCACGGCTAAGCCCGCACCCACGGCCACCCCGTTGATCGCCGAGATGATCGGCTTGTCGCATTCCACCATCCCGCGCACGATGCGCACGGCATCCTTCATGATCTCGCGCACGCCGTCGAAGTCCGGGTCGGGATTCTTGAGGTCGTTGCCCGAACAGAAGGCGCGGCCCGCGCCAGTCACGACCGCCACGCGTGTCTCGTCGTCGCGGTCGATCTCGTCCCACAGCCGGCCGATCTCGGCATGCATGCTGTAGGTCATGGCATTCAGCTTTTCGGGGCGGTTCAGGGTCACGAGCAGAACGCCGTTGGGGCGATGCTCGATCTTCAGTTCCTTGTATGTGGCGTAGCGGCTCATTGCGCGGCTCCGGTTCTTTTCTAAGGTTCTGATCGCGGAATTATTCCATCGGGGCCGGCGCGACCTTGCCGACGAATTCGAAGATTTCCAGCATGGCGCCGAAGTTGGAACTCGGCTTAACCCAGTTGGCCAGTAGCTTTTCCGGCACGTAGCGCCCGGCTTGGTTACCTGCCGGGAACTCATAGGGCTCGGGCAGGACCCACTGCATACCGAGCGCCGACCATTCCTTCATCAGCTCGCGCAGATTGTCGGTGCGCAGGCAGACGGAGTAGGTGCCTTCACCTCGCTTCTCGATAAAGCGCGCGACCGGTGATTTATCGTCTGTGGCCGCGATGATCGAGACCGAGCCCTCCTTCCCCATGGGAAAGGTGACATCGGTGATCGAGGCAGGGGGCTCCGGCATATGCATGGGGACGTGAGCAGGCAACCCCATTGCCTTGTACCGGGCGACGGCGGCGTCCAGATCCTTGACCGCCACGTTGATGGTGATGAATTCGACGATCTTCGCCATTCCCAATCACTCCGCCGCGGGCGCCTTGGGCGACGCTTTCTTCTTGTCGTCGCCCTCAACGTAGATGCCCATGGACTTGGCTTTCTCGCGCATGGCGCGGATGTCGGCCATGACATCTTCCGGCGGCCGCATGAAGTTCCGCGGATTCTTGAAGTGCGGGATAACGTGACGGCCGAACATCTCGATCGACTTCATGATCTTGTCGTGCGGGATGCTATCGATTCGCATCACAACCTGGTCGATGCCGCATTGCGCGGCCTTCTCGATCGATTTGATGCAGCTTTCGGGTGAACCGAAGATGGCCGCACCGGAGCCTTCGGCGAAATAGCGGAAATCGTCGGTTTTCTTGGAAACCTCGCTGATCTTCTGCATGTAGGAATAGCTCTGCGCGATCTTGGCCAGGCGCGGATAGCCATCGATGGCGATGCGCAGCCACTTGATATTGCCTTCGCCGGCCTCGGCTTCCGCGATCTCGTCGGTTTCGGCGCAATAGCATTGCACCAGTGCGCCCGCGGTTTCGTTGACGTGTTCGCCCCTGGCCTTGGTCGCGGCCGCGGCTTTCTTGAACGCGCCAACGGACTCGGCCAGCGCTTCCCAGCCCATGAAGTTCGACCAGCTATAAACGCCCACGCCCAGGTCGCCCGCCATTTTGTGCGATTCCGCGCTGGTCGCGGCGACGTAGAGAGGCGGGTGCGGGTTCTGCAGCGGCTTTGGAACGAGGGAGCGCGGCGGAATTTTGTAGTGCTCGCCGTAGAACATAAACGGGTCTTCGGTGAACGCTTTCTTCAGGATCTGAAGCCCTTCGTTCACCTCTTCACGGTTCTTCTCCAGATCCACCTCGAATGCCCGCAGGGCTAGGGTGGTGTTGCCGCGGCCGACACCGAGTTCGATGCGCCCGTTCGACAGCACGTCCTGAACCGCGGTGCGGGACGCGATGCGTAACGCGTGGTTGATGTTCTTGGGCAATAGCGTGATCGCATGGGCGAAGCGCATCGTCTTCGTCAGCGGGAACAGGTAGCCGTAGAGAACTTCGGGGCAGGAAGTCGATATGCCGCCGATGGCATATTGCTGCTCGGACACGCCGAACGTGTCGAAGCCCCATTTCTCGGCATGGATGACCTGTTCGATCAGTTCCCAATAGCGTGTCTGGTAAGACGCGCCGGGAAGCGTCTCGCCCTCGGAAAAGAACATGAAGCGCATGATGATTCTCCTCGAAGTCCGATTGTTTGCTATCGCTGAGCGCCGAGACCGAGGCCGCCCTTGAGGAGCGACGTGATCGCGGCTTCGACCTGGGAGCGCCCGAACTTACCGATAGTCCAGTAGCGCAGGGGCCAGACGGTGCAGAGGAAGTAGATGAGGTTCGCCAGAAGCTCCGGTTCGGCCCCGCTCTTCCTCTCGGTGATGCCCGAAAGGATCGACGTCCAGACGCGGATATAGCGCGCATCCAACTCAAAGACGCGCCTGCGCCCTTCGGGGCTCAACGCGCGCGTCTCCTGGAACATCAGTTTGATGTAGGCGTGGTTGCGGTCGAAATTGTCGAGCGTCGTGGCCACGGCGGCTTGCAGTTTCTCGGACGGGGAGGGGGCGGCCTCGACCGCGCGGCGAAGGCTCTCTGCGTAATCCTGCAAGAAGGATTCATAGATCAGGAAAAGCAGATCTTCCTTACGCTCGATGTATTGATACATCGTGGGCACCGGCATACCGGCGGCTGCGGCGATGTCGCGGATGCTGGCGCTCGCGAAGCCTTTCTCGGCGATCACGCGGCTGGCGCCTTCGAAGATCTGCCGTTTGCGTTCTTCCGACACCGGCGGCGAGTCGGCCGTTGTGTTGCTGGCGACCAAAACGGGGCGCCGCCGCTCGGGTTTTTTGGGCAGGATCAGGTGAGTCTGGGTGATCTCAGCGATCGGCCTGCCTTTGCCGCGCCGGATCACGGTGCGCCAGACAGAGGTCGTGCGGCCTGTGTGAAGCGGCGTGGCGATGGCATCGAGCGATTCGCCTTCGCCGCGTCGAAGGAACTTCGCCTGGGTGTCGATGGCACTGGCCGCATACCCCGTGGGTAGGGAAAGCGTCGTGCCGTGGGCGCTGACACAATCGGCCAACGCGGTGAGAACACCGCCATATACAGCACCATCTGCCGTCAGATGATCGGGTGCGATCCGCATGGAGGCGGTGACGCGGTCGCGCTGGGCGCTCTGGACCGCGACGCCGAACAAATCAGCCAAGCCAGTGGGGGCCAGATCGCTTTCGAGTGATCGCTCAGTCATAAATTGATTATGAATAATATCAATGAGATAGGCAACATAACATGAGTTAAAAAAGACCTAAGCGGGCCAACGATTTAAGCCGTGGCGCGGGCGTCTTCAGCGAGCTGCTTGAGGGCCAAACGGTCGATTTTCTTCGCGGGCGTAAGCGGCATTTCCGACATCATGAAAACGCGCCGCGGGTGCATGTACGGCGCGCCATGTTTCAAGAAAAACTGCTTCAGCTCGTCGCCGGTCACGGTGCCGGCTTTCTTTTCGACCACGAAGGCGACGGGAACCTCGCCTTTGACGTCATCCGCCATCGGTACGACGGCGACGTCGGCCACGTGCGGATGCTCCATCAGGATGTTCTCGACCTCTTTCGGATAGATGCTCTCGCCGGCGCAGCTGATGCGGTCGTCGGCGCGGCCGATCACCTCGATATAGCCCTGATCGTCGGAACGCACGATGTCGCGGGTGCGGAACCAGCCATCGGCCAGTATGCGCTCGGCCGTGATCTCCGGCAGATTGTGGTAGCCGACTAAATTGCCTGGCGAGCGCACCAGAAGTTCACCCAACTCACCCACGGGCACGTCGCGACTGGGGTCGGCAGGATCGACGACGCGCAACTCGACGTCAGGATAGGGCAGGCCGGTGCTGCCCTGCTTGCGGACGCCCCAGCGCGGGTTGTTGCAGACAAAGCCGCTTTCCGTGAGGCCATAGGCTTCGAGCATGGGCGCTAGCCGCCGGGTGAATTCCTCCAGCAGATCTTCCGGCACCTCGGAGGAGCCGCAGATGACGAAGCGCAGCGAGGAGCAGTCCGACTTCGCCAGCAACTCGTCCTGGCGCAGCATCAGCTTGTACATGGCGGGCACGCCGGTGGTGTAGGTGCAACGCTCGCGCTCGATGGCGCGGATCATCTCGACCGGGTCGACGTCGTGCAGAACGACGACCGAACCGCCGCACTCCAGCATCGAGAAGAGGCCCGCGAACATGCCGTTGGCGTGGAACATGGGCACTGCCAAAAGGCAACGCTCATCCGGTCCGTAGAGAAGCGCGCGACGCAGGTTGCGCGTCGCCCATTCGACCGCGGCGTGGGTAAGGAGGACGCCCTTGGGTTTGCCCGTGGAGCCCGAGGTGTAAGAGATGTACGCGATCTCCTTGCCTTCGCGCGGCGTCTCGATGCGCGTCGTTTTCTGCCGCCCCAGCCACGCGTCATAAGGTTCAGCGCCGGGCGCGGACGCGTCCATCAGGAAGATGCGCTTCAGCTGGGGCGCCAGAGCGGGCAACTTGGCCACCTCGTCGGCGAAATCGGCCGAGGCGAACAGAACCTTGGCCTTCGAATCCTGCATGATGTGAGCGAGGGTGCTGAGATGCGCGCGCGTCGTGGTTGGTGTGACCGACGCGCCAGCGCGCAGGGCTCCCAGCATGGTCTCGACGAAGCGGTGATCGTTTTTGACCAGCACGGCGACGTGGTCGCCTTCGCCGATGCCCAGCGCCCGCAGGCCATTGGCGACACGGTTGGTACGTTCTTCAAGCTGGGCGTAGGTGATCCGGTGCGGCCCGTAGATCAGGGCTTCCTTGTCGGGCCACATGCGCAGCGGCAGATCAAAGATATAGCCGAAGTTCACAGCATCCTCGCGATCCAGGCGGGCGCCAGTCTTGCCGACATCGCGAAATCAGACAAGGCGGCGC
>CAYZFH010000020.1:7258-22177 GCA_964477375.1 uncultured Rhizobiaceae bacterium
CCGCTTCCGCGGCCTCAACGCACTGCCGGTGACATTCTAAAACCGGATCAGCCTTGACTGGTGACCTTCACATAGGTCCCCGGTGCATCGCACAGCGCCTTCAGCTTGCCGTCGCCGGGCTTACGCGCGGCCACTTGGCCGCCGCCGAACGGCTTGATCCATTCCGCCCAAGTCGGCCACCACGAACCCGGCTTTTGCGTCGCTGTCTCCAGCCATTCCTTGGGCGAGGGCGGGTTCTTGTCGTTGACCCAGTGGTTATAACGGCTGCCGGCGGGCGGATTCACCACGCCGGCGATGTGGCCGGATGCCGCGAGCGTAAAGCGCGTGGGACCCGAGTAGAGCTGCGTCGCCACATAGGTCGTCTCCCACGGCGCGATGTGATCCTCGCGCGTCGACAGCATGAAGGCCGGCTGTTTGATCGTCCGGACATCGATGGGCACGCCCTTCAGCGTGATGCCGCCGGGCTGCGACAGCTTGTTCTCCTGATACATCTTACGCAGGTAGAAGCTGTGCATGGCTGCTGGCATGCGTGTCGAATCGGAATTCCAGTAAAGAAGGTCGAAGGGGAAGGGCTCCTTGCCCAGGAGATAGTTGTTGATCACGAACGACCAGATCAAGTCGTTGGCGCGCAGCATGTTGAAGGTGGTCGCCATATGCGCCCCCTCCAGATAACCCTTCTCCTTCATGCCGCTTTCGAGATGGGCGAGCTGTTCTTCGTCGATGAACACACCTAAGTCACCGGGGTTCTTGAAGTCGACCAGCGAGGTCAGGAACGTCGCGCTCTTCACGCGGTCGTCCTTCTTCGCCGTCATGTAGGCGAGCGCGCAGTTCAGGAGCGTGCCGCCCAAGCAATAGCCGATGACGTTGACCTCGTGCTCGCCGGTCGCCTTTTCCATCGCGTCAAAGGCGGCGAGGGGGCCTTCCATCATGTAGTCCTCGAAGCTCTTGGCTGCGAGCTTCTCGTCCGGATTTACCCACGAGACGATGAAGACCGTGTGGCCTTGCTCCGTGGCCCATTTGACGAGCGAATTTTCCGGCCGCAAGTCGAGGATGTAATACTTGTTGATCCAGGGCGGGATGATCAGCAGCGGCCGGCGGAAGACCTTCTCCGTCGTCGGCGTATACTGGATCAATTCGATCAGATCGTTGCGGAAGACGACTTTGCCCGGCGTGACGGCTACGTTCTTGCCGACCTCGAATGCATTGAGGTCGGTCATCTTGATGCTAAGACGTCCCTTGCCGCGCTCCAGGTCCTTTAGAAGATTGTCCAGGCCCTTGACCAAGTTCTCGCCGCCGCTTTCCATCGTGGCGCGCAGGACTTCGGGGTTGGTCATCACGAAGTTCGACGGCGCAAGAGCGTCGACAAACTGCCTCGTGTAAAAATCGATCTTCTGAGTGGTCTTGTCGTCCAGGCCGTCGACCTTGCGGACGGTATCGAGCATCCAGTTCGCGGTCAGCAGGTAGGATTGCTTGATGAAGTCGAAGACCGGATTTTCCTGCCACTCCGGGTCCTTGAAGCGCCGGTCTCCCTTGGGCGGCTCGGCCACGGGTTGGGCGGGTTCGCCCATCATGCGTCGGGCTGTGCTCTGCCAGAGGTTGAAATAATCCTGCCAGAGCGAGACCTGAGCTTCGAACAGCTTGGTGGGGTCGGCCATCATGCGCGCGGTCAGCGCGAGGAAGGCCGAGCCGACATTGAGGGGATCGGCGTTCTCCGCGCCGTCGCCGCGCGACTGCCGGTTCAGGAAATCGACCAAGAGGCGCTGGCTGCGCTCGGCGATATCCGTCATCGTCTTCGCCAACTCGGCCGGATCCGGCGTACGATTGGACCCGGCTTGTTGATCGGTCATGCGCCCTTCCTTTATCATTCGGCGCGTCCAGCCTGGATCGCGCCCATCCCGCGCGGAATTCCCGCCAACGAGGCAAAACTGCACAAAAGAATGTACGGTCGAAGCTTGCGCCTAGATACAAGATTCACGGCTGGCTGGAAATATTGGGCGCGCCGCAGCTTCATGGCTGGCCTGCTCCTGACGGGCGTTGTGTCGCTGGGAGCATGCTCTTCGATCGATGACATGTTCGCGGCGGAGCCGGATGCGGTCACGCCAGGCGGTGCGCCCGTCCCGGGGTCGCAGGGCGTTCCGGGCAAGGATCAGCCCACGCCGAATTTGGGGACAGTGCCCGACCAGGCGCCCAAGCCGCAGACCACGCCGGCCCAACGACAACAGATCGCTGACCAGCTCATCGCGGATAATCGGCAGGCCCAGTACGCTGACAAGGTCAATAAGCCCGACCAAATCGAAGTTGCGCCACCCGCTCGCACGCCTGGCGCAACCAACAAGGGAAAGACGGATCAGAAATCGGACACGCCGGCCCCTAGCGTGAGCACCACAGCGCCTGCGCCGACCGCTCCCACGGCTTCCGTGCAGATGGGCGCGACTGCAACACAGGGGGCGGCGCCCGCGCCCGCTCCAACATCGGCAGCACCGGCTGTTGCAGCAGGCGCTGCCGCGACAGCCGCTACCGCTGCCTCGGCACCCGGTTCTCCCTCCGTCAGCGCCTTATCGCCGACCCCGCCGCCGTCTGCCCCCGGCGCGCCGCTGCCGCAAACCGCGGGCGTGCCGATGGGCGCACGGCCTTCACCGCCGCCGTTGCCGCCTGTTCTTCAGGAGGCTCAAGCTTCGGCTCCGGCGCCGCAAGCCCCAGTAGCGCAGGCTCCGGCGCCCGCTGTAACACCGTCTCCCGTTCCGCCGCCTCCGCCTGTCGCAGCGCCTGCGGCTCCGCAGCCCGACACGGTGGTGATTTCGGGGCGTAGCCCGCGTCCGCTTTCGGAATATGTCCGCAAATCCGCGATCGCTGCCCTGGTCGCGTCGGTGTACTTCCCGGAGAACTCTGCCCAGCTCAAGCCCGAGGATGTGACCGTTCTGCGGCAGCTTGCTCTGGAACAGGCGAAGCGGGGCGGTACGTTCCGTGTCGTCAGCGTGGCGCGCGCGACCATCGCCGACGCGCGCGCGCAGGAGGTCGCCAAGATCCTGATCGACCGTGGCGTCAATCCGGCCCGGGTCTATGCCGGCACCGTGCCCCAGAACGACCCCACCTTTAATCAGCCCCGCGCGGAATCCGACTCGGCGAACCGGCGGGTCGACGTGTATCTCGACTACTGACCCCGTCCATGAATGTTCGCGTCGTGCCAACAGCCGCGCTTGCGGCGACGCCCCGTCGCCGTTAAACGGGTGCGCGAGCGTTGGGAGCAGTCATGGCGAATCCTCTGAAAATCGCGATCGCGGGCCTGGGAACGGTCGGAGCCGGCACGGTGAAGCTTCTGACCGAGAACGCCGATCTTCTGACACGGCGTTGCGGCCGTTCGCTCGTCGTGACGGCGGTGTCCGCGCGCGACCGTAAGCGTGAGCGTGGGATCGACCTGTCGCGCGTCACGTGGTTCGAAGATCCGGTCCGCCTGGCGGCGGAGGCGGACGCCGATGTGATTGTCGAGGTGATCGGCGGTTCCGACGGCGCTGCCAAGTCGGTCGTCGAGACGGCCATCGGCCGCAAGAAGGATGTGGTGACCGCTAACAAGGCGCTTCTGGCTCTGCATGGCGCGGCCTTGGCCCGCGTCGCGGACCAGGCTGGCGTCTCCCTGGCCTTCGAGGCGGCGGTCGCAGGCGGCATCCCGATCGTGAAGGCCTTACGCGAAGGTCTGGCCGGCAATCGCGTCACGCGCGTGTATGGCATCCTGAACGGAACTTGCAATTACATCCTGTCGACCATGCGCAAATCGAAGCGCGAGTTCGGCGATGTGTTGGCCGAGGCACAGAAGCTTGGTTATGCCGAGGCCGATCCCAGCTTCGATATCGACGGCATCGATACGGCCCACAAGCTGGCCATCCTGACCAGCCTGGCTTTCGGTTGCGAAGTGAATTACGCGGGCGTTCATGTCGAAGGCATCCGCCATGTTTCGCCGCTGGATATCGATTTCGCGGCTGAGCTGGGCTACCGGATTAAGCTTTTGGGAAGCGCTAAGCTGACCGAGCACGGTGTCGAGCAGCGCGTGCATCCCTGCATGGTGCCCATGGATGTGCCGATCGCCCATGTCGAGGGCGTATTGAACGCTGTCGTGGCGACGGGCAATTTCGTCCAGGACAGCCTTTTCGAGGGCCGCGGCGCGGGCGCGGGGCCGACGGCATCGTCCGTGGTTTCGGATTTGATTGACATCGCCGTGGGGCGGCGGATGCCGGCCTTTGGCATCCCAGCCAAGGATTTGACCAAGCTGTCCGTCTCGCCCATGGAGCGGCATAGCGGCGAATACTACGTCCGCCTGACTGTGCAGGACCGCCCCGGCGTCATCGCCGATGTGGCCGCCGCACTGCGCGATGAGCGTATCTCCATGGCGGCCATGATCCAGCGCGGCAAAAGCCCGGACAACATCGTGCCGGTCGTCCTGATGACCCATGTGACGGAAGAGGCCGCGATGACTCGCGCACTCGCCCGGATCGGCCGTTTCGAGGCGGTTGTGCAGCCGCCGCGCATGATAAGAATAGAAGCTCTTTAAGAGGAGGTTTGGGGTATGTCCGACGGCTTGGATCGTAATCTGCCGTTCGAGGCCGTGCGCGTCACGGAAGCCGCTGCGGTCGCGGCGGCTCGCTTCATCGGGCGCGGCGACGAAAAGGCGGCCGATCAGGCCGCCGTCGATGCCATGCGCCAAGCGCTCAATGGGCTCGATATCTCCGGCACGGTCGTGATCGGCGAGGGCGAGCGCGATGAAGCGCCGATGCTCTATATCGGCGAGAAGGTGGGCAAGGGCGGCTCCAAGGTCGATATCGCACTGGATCCGCTGGAGGGCACGACTATCACGGCCAAGGGCGCGCCCAATGCGCTGGCCGTCATGGCCTTTGCCGAGGGCGGCAAGTTCCTCAACGCGCCGGACGTCTATATGGACAAGATTGCCGTCGGCGGCGGCTTGCCGGCCGAGTTGGTCTCACTGGCCGAAAAGCCCGGCGTGAACCTGAAGAACCTGGCCAAGGCCAAGAAGTGCGACATTTCCGATCTCGTCGCTTGCATTCTCGACCGTCCGCGTCACGAAGAGATGATCGCGAAGACACGCGAGGCCGGCGCTCGGATCCAACTCATCACGGATGGCGATGTCAGCGGCGTGATCGCGACGACGCGACCCGAGACCGGCGTCGACATTTACATGGGTATCGGCGGCGCCCCTGAGGGTGTTCTGGCAGCCGCGGCGCTTCGATGCGTCGGCGGTCAGTTTCAGGGCCGCCTGGTCTTCCGCAACGATGAAGAGCGGGGCCGTGCGACGAAGATCGGCATCAAGGATTTCGACCGCATCTATTCGATGACCGAGCTGGCTGCGGGCGACGTGGTCTTCTCCGCGACCGGTGTGACCGACGGCTGGATGGTGCGCGGCGTGCACCGGATCGGCGCTGTGATCGAAACGCAGACCATCGTCATGCGCTCGGCCACCGGCACGGTCCGCATTGTCGACGGCAAGCACGACACCGCGCGCAAGCCGGGACTGGCAAAGCTCGCGGGCTGATATGGTGCCGGGCGATCCGCGCAATCCATCGCCGCCGCCCGGTTCCGACTGCGTCCTCGGCGTTTCCGCATCCTACGGCGGCAAGGCGTGGCGTCAGCGTTTGACTGACGCACGCCTCGGCCTGTCGCTGGCGCAGCGGCTGGATGTGCCGGAGATCGTCGGCCGTGCCTTGGCGGCCCGCGGTATTGCCGAGGATACGGCTGAGCGGTTCTTCAATCCCACTTTGCGCGCGGCCATGCCGGACCCGAGTCATTTGCTCGACATGGACAAGGCCGCGGAGCGCCTGGCGCGCGCGATCAAGGATGGCGAGAAAATTGCCGTATTTGGAGACTACGACGTTGACGGCGCTACGTCGGGCGCGTTGCTTCATCGATTCTTGGCTGCCGTCGGAGCGCCACCGCTTCTCTATATTCCCGACCGGCTTAAGGAAGGGTATGGCCCCAACGCTTCGGCGCTCCTGAAACTCAAACAGGACGGAGCCGCCGTCATAGTGACGGTCGATTGCGGCATTACGGCATTCGAGCCGTTGGAGGCGGCGGCCGAGGCTGGAATCGATGTCGTCGTCATCGATCATCACGCGGCGGAGCCGCGCTTGCCGCGTGCCCATGCGGTGGTCAATCCGAACCGGCTAGATGAGGCGAGCCCGCTGAAAAATCTCGCGGCCGTCGGTTTGGCATTCTTGCTGGCGGTCGCGGTCAATCGCGTTCTGCGCCGGATGGGTTGGTACGGCGGCGGGCGGAATGAACCAGACCTGTTGCAATGGCTCGACCTGGTCGCGCTCGGCACCATTTGCGACGTCGTGCCGCTCACGGGCCTCAACCGTGCGCTGGTGACCCAGGGGCTCAAGATCATGGGACGCCGCGCCAACCCGGGGCTGGTGGCGCTGTCGGACGTGGCCCGCATCACCGAGGCGCCCGGCACCTACCATGCGGGTTTCATTCTGGGGCCGCGCGTGAATGCGGGCGGACGGGTGGGTGAGGCGGGGATGGGGGTGCGCCTTCTGACCTGCGACGACGCCGAGATGGCCCAGACCCTGGCGCGCCAACTTGACCAGTTCAACCGCGACCGCCAGATGCTGGAGGGCCGTGTCCTCGAAGAGGCCATCGCACAGGCCGAGGCCGAGAAGGGCGCATCCGTTTTGGTGGTGGCAGCGGATACCTGGCATGCGGGTGTGATCGGCATCGTCGCGAGCCGGCTGGTAGAGCGATTTAACCGTCCGGCCTGTGTCGTTTCCCTGTCGGGCGGAGAGGGCAAGGGGTCGGGACGCTCTGTGCCGGGCGTGGGGCTCGGCGCGGCCATTATCGCCGCGCGTCAGGCGGGGCTTCTGGTCAATGGCGGCGGCCATCCCATGGCGGCCGGCTTCACGGTCGAGCGGGGCAAACTGGCCGATCTGCGCGCGTTCCTGAACGAACGCATCGGCGCCGAGATCGTGGACAAGGGCGTGACCCCGACGCTCCATCTCGATGGCGCTCTTTCGGTCATGGCGGCGAACGCCGAACTGGTTTCGACCTTGGAGCGGCTGCAGCCATTCGGCGCGGGCAACGCCGAACCCGTTTTCGCGCTGTCTGCCGTCCGTGTGGGCAAGGCCGACATCGTCGGCGATGGCCATATCCGGTGCTTTCTGTCCGGGGCCGATGGCGGACGCCTGAAGGCGGTCGCTTTCCGCGCGGTCGGTTCGCCCTTGGGACATGCGCTGCTGGACCGGACCGGCGCACCGCTGCATTTGGCTGGGCGCTTGCGCGCCGACAATTGGCAGGGGCGTGAGGATATCCAGTTCATGATTTTGGACGGCGCGCCGGCCCGGGGTGCTGCTTAGCGCTTGATTTTATGGGCCTTCGCCGTTACTTGCAGGGGCTCCGGACTGACCCCATCGTCTAGCCCGGTCTAGGACGTCACCCTTTCAAGGTGAAGACACGGGTTCGAATCCCGTTGGGGTCGCCATTACCTTTGCGGCCAGCCCTCGATTTACCCTTTGGGACGCGGGAACGGCTGATGAAAGCCTCACGCCAGGATGTGCTCGCAGGGCTGATCTACGGCAGGCTGCGCGCTGTCGCCGATTCGATCCGGTCGCAATGGTCGCATCCCGGAGGGACGACCACCCGCCACTTCGTGGTCGATGATCTGTTACCGGCTGATATCTGCCGTGAAATTCATGCGGCTTTCCCGCGCAATGGCGAGGGGTTTTTTGATCGCGATTCTTTCCGTGAGCGAAAGAAGACCTCCGCGAATCTGGATGCCTACGATTCGATCCTGAACGATATTACGTATGCGTTCCAGGATCAGGCGGTTGTCGATCTCGTCGCCGGCTTCGTCGATTTCAAGGGCATCGAACCGGATCCAAAGCTGTACGCGGGCGGATTGTCTATGATGTTCCGTGGCGATTTTCTCAATCCTCACATCGACAACAGCCACGACGCCACGCGCGGCCGCTATCGCCGGTTGAACCTGCTTTATTACGTCTCGCCGAACTGGAAAATCGAGAACGGCGGCAATTTCGAGCTTTGGGATGAAACGCGTTCAACGCCCAAGACACTCGCCGCATTTACGAACCGCTTGGTCGTGATTGAGACGACCAAGACAAGCTGGCATTCGGTCAGTCCGTTGGTGACGGACGAACCGCGATGCTGCGTGTCGAATTATTACTTTTCCGAGGAGTCTCCGGACGCATCTGAGTATTTCCATGTGACGTCTTTTTCCGGACGTCCCGAAGAGCCGCTCAAGCGGGTGATCGGTGTCGCAGATAATGCGCTCCGCAATCTTGTCTCCAAGACCTTGAAGGTCGGCCGGGGAAAAAATCTCATGAACAAATCGAAACGCTAGCTCGCTAAATTCCGATCCTCGTGCGCTTGCTGCGTCCCGAGGATCGGTAGTAAAAGCGATTGGCGTCAGCCTTTTCAGCGTCTGGCGCGCGCCATTATCGTTGGGTTTACGCGTGCGTCTCGCGAAGTTCAGTATCGGCCAGATCGTCCGGCATCGCTTCTATCCGTTTCGGGGCGTCATCTATGACGTCGACCCGACGTTCAACAACACCGAGGAGTGGTATCAATCCATTCCCGCTGATGTGCGACCGACCAAGGACCAGCCGTTCTATCATCTGTTCGCCGACAACGCGCAGGGCTCGTATGAAGCCTATGTCAGCGAGCAGAATCTCTTGCCGGATGGTGAAGGCGGCCCGGTCCGTCATCCCAAGGTGAGGGAAATGTTCGGAACGATCGTCGACGGTCATTATCGTCCCAAGGATGCCGCCGTCTCTCGGATGCGCAACTAGGCGCTCGCGCTTCGCGCGCGTTTCTGCCCCATAAAGCCGATCGCGAGAACCAGGGCAGCGCCCGCCAAGGGGGCGGCGATATGCGACCAATGGGCATGGCTGTCGAGCCAGGGCGCCACGGCAGGGTCACCGATGGCGACTTCACCGCCGATATAGCCGATCAGGCCCGCGCCGAAATAGACGATGACCGGAAAGCGCTCGATCGCCTTGATCAGGAGGGTCGCGCCGTAAACCACCATGGGCACGCTGATGACCAAGCCCAGCACAAGAAGCAGGTGGTTGCCGCGCGCTGCCGCGGCGATGGCGATAACGTTGTCGAGGCTCATCACCGCGTCGGCGATCAGCACCGTGCGGACGGCGCCGAAAATATGATCGGCGGCGTTCACGTTGGCTTCGTCCTCTCCCGGCTGTAGCACCTGATAGCCGATCCAGAACAGAAGCGCCCCGCCGACCAGCTTCAGGTAGGGCACGGTCATCAAGTAGACGACAAAGATCGTGAAGACGATGCGCAGCACGACGGCAGCCGCGCTTCCCAGCGCGATTCCCCAGCGCTGTTGTCGCTTCGGCAATGACCGGCACGCCAGTGCGATCACGACGGCGTTGTCGCCGGAAAGGATGATGTTGACGCCGATGATCTCGAGCAGAGAGATCAGAAAGTCGGCGTTCAGCGCGACGGATTCCACCAGTTCACCGGCCCATGAAACGGCAGGGCCGGTCCTGTAGGACCGGCCCCGGTTGGAAGAAGTCTACGTGGCGTGTCGCCAGTGTCGAGTGGTCATTGCGCACATTTTTTGACGGCATCAGCGCATTTCTGGTCTTCCTTGAGGCAGCTCAAGAACTGCGTCGGATTGCCGATCGCCTTGCACTCGCCGGTGACGCGCGCCTTGCAGTCGGTGTTCGCCGCTGCTTTGCAGGCTGCGGGTACGGTGGCCTTGGTGGACTGGGGCGTATCAAGGCAACGTTTGCATGTTTCCACGTCACCAAAGGCTTCGCATCGGATGCAGGCGCCCGGATCGACGTCGACCGCCGCCGCCGGTTTGCTGCTTAGCCAAAGCCCCATGGTCAAAACAGTGCATACGAAACCGATGCCCGCCAATCTTGTGAAGAACGACATCAACGAAACTCCCTGTTGTATGGGATGCACGATTTTTCTTATTGCGATCGAATCTGTCGTCCGATCTGCATACAGTATAGAAGCGTCGGCGAATGAAAGAGAAGCGCCGTTCGGGCTGCTCCTGGATATGGGCGCGCAATACGCCTTTGCCGTCCAGTCACAGGGAGGGAGGTGCGCGCAGACGTCGACGAACGACAAGCTTGATCGCGCAATAAATCGAGCGGGCGCCACAGCGGACTCCAGCCGAATTTCATCGCGGACTGCTCACAGGCAGTTCCTCGATCGTCAGTGGCGAGGCGTCTTCAGTCTTTCGCGACGAGATTCTCAGCGGCCGTGCGGCCGTCGCGACCCGGCGTCATCTCATACTGGACGCGCTGACCTTCCCGAAGGGTCTGCAGCCCCGCGCGCTGAACAGCCGAGATATGAACGAATACGTCCTTCGAACCGTCCTCGGGACTGATGAATCCGAACCCTTTCGTCGCATTGAACCACTTCACCGTACCAACAGGCATGACGCAGTCCTTCCCCAAGAGTTGAGGCCCACGACTCTATGGGCCGTTTACGACCCCGAAAAGCCCTCGATCGAAATACTCCCTCTCTCCCTAACGTAAATCAACGTTAGGATTTCAATCATCGTGGCTAAACCGGCCGGTCGCCTTCGATCGTGAAGCGGTGCATCACCCGAAGAAAGCCGTGATAGTCGTTGTTCGCATAGTGCTGGGCGACGCGGTTATCCCAGAAGGCGACCGAGTTCTTGCGCCAGCGGAAGCGGCAGGTGAACTCCGGTCGCGTGAGGTGTTCGTAGAGGTAGTCCAGAAGCGGTTTGCTTTCGGCGTCGGTCATCCCCTCGATCCGCTTGGTATAGGCGGCATTCACGAACAGGCATTTGCGGCCAGTATCCGGGTGTGTGCGAACGATTGGATGGGCGACCTCGGCTTGCGCCTCGGCTTCGCGGTCCTGCCGAATCTTTATTGTGCGCTCTTCCGTGAACTTTCTCGCCTGGGCGGCAAGATCGTAGGCGCCGACCGCCGTATGGACCGCGCGCAGCTGTTCGATCGTGGCCCGCATGCCGGGCGAGAGGGTTTCATAGGCCAGATAGCCGTTCGAGAAGAGCGTATCGCCGCCATAGGGTGGGACCTCGAGCGCGTAGAGGACGGATCCCAACGGCGGCTTCTCATAGAACGTCACATCTTGGTGCCAGGTATTGCCGAAGGCGAATTTCTCGCCTTCCTTCTTGATAACCACAATCAGCTCGGGATGTTCGGGAATCGCTGGGAGCACGAAGCGGTCGACATCCAAAGTTCCGAAGCGCAGGCAGAAAGCCTTGTGCTGATCGACCGTCATCGTTTGATCGCGAAAAAAAATCACAAGGTGTTCGTTAAACGCCCTGCGAACTTCCGTGAAAGTCTCGTCGTCGAAGTTCATAGAAAGATCGACGCCATGGATCTCCGCGCCAATCGCGCCCGAGATTGGCCGCACCTGGATCCGCTCGTAACCCATACGAATTGCTCCGCTCATTAGTCCCATCGGCCAAAATGATCGGCACCTTGGCGGGGCGGGTCAAGCCTTGAGCGGCTGGATCATATTGGTGCGCGGCGGCATAATTTGGGTACGGAGGATTCACCATGGCAATCGCGGTTAAACCGACGGGCGGGGCGCTCGGCGCCGAAGTAAGCGGTATAGACCTGTCGCACGAATTGGATGCGGCGTCTTGGGCCACGATCCGCGACGCGTGGCATCGCAACTTGGTCCTACTGTTCCGCGGCCAAAGCCTGGCGCCCCAAAAACTGGCGGCGTTCAGCCGGCATTTCGGCGCGCTGGACGTCGTGCCTGCATGGCGGGATTTCCATCCCGACGGTACGCCCGAGGTCTTGGTGATTTCGAACGTGAAGGAAGGCGGCAAGGCGATCGGCGTGCTCGGCTATGGCGAGGCCGAATGGCATACGGACATGTCCTATATGGCCGAACCGCCCAGGGCGAGCGTGTTGCATGCGCTGGAGGTGCCGCCGTCCGGCGGTAACACCTCGTTCCTCAACATGTATCAGGCCTACGATGACCTTCCGGCGGATTTGAAGCGCGCGGTGGAGGGGCGGGAGGTCAATCACGATTCGTCGTACGACAGCACGGGCTCGCTCCGGCCCGGCGCACCGCAGGTGACGGATGTTCGCCAAGCCCCGGGCGCGCGCCATCCGCTGGTCCGCCGCCATCCCGACAGTGGGCGCGCCGCGCTCTATCTCGGGCGGCGGCTTAACGCCTATGTCCTCGGCCTTCCCGTGACGGAGAGCGAAAGCTTGCTGGACCGCCTATGGGCGCATGTGTTGCAGCCGAAATATGTTTGGGAACATGAGTGGCGCGTCGGCGACGTCCTGATCTGGGACAATCGCTGCACCATGCACCGGCGCGAGCCGTTCGATGCGGCAACCCGCCGGGTAATGCACCGAACGCAAATCAAGGGCGAACGCCCGATCGCGGCCTGAACTATTTCTTCTTGCCGCGTTTTTTGGCCGGCGCGGGCGCGTCGATCTCAGCGACGTGGCGGGCCAGCCAGCGCGCCGTACGCAGAAGACGCGCGTCGCCGCCGCGTTTTCCGACAAGCTGCACACCGATAGGCAGGCCGTTTTTCCCCTGTAGCAGTGGCAAGCTGATGGCAGGCAGGCCACAGAGTGTCCACAATGTCGCGAAGGCGGGGTTACCGGTTGCGTCCAGACCTTTCGGCGCCTCGCCCGGCGCGGCCGGCGTGATGATCGCGTCGCAATCGTTGAAGATCTTATCAAGTGAGCGTTCGAGATAGGGCGCCAGCGCGCGGGCGCGCAGATATTCTTGTGCGCCCAGTCTGCGGCCTTGCGCGATCACGTCGCGCAGCCGCGCACTCATTTGCGTCGCGCCGGTCCGGTATTCCTGGGCCAGGTTCGAGGCAACGTCGACAGCCATGATGGTGCGGTGCGCATCGAGTGCACCTTCGAACACGGGCGGCAGGTCAATCTCGATGATGCGCCCAGACAGAGTGCCGCACAGTTCTCCAAACGCCTCGACCATGTCCGGCTCAGCTAGCGGCCAGGCAGGAGTCTTAACGAAAGCGAAGTGGGGCGCGACGGGCGGTTCTTCCATCGCGGTGCCACGCAGGTTGGCGCGTGCGGTGGGGCGCATGTCCTCGTCGGACGCGTCGTAGGCCGTAAGCACGTCGGCCACCAGGGCGACGTCTTCGACCGTACGGCCGAAAACGCCGACATGATCCAGATTGCGCGACAAGGTGAGGACGCCCGTGCGCGAAATCGCGCCGTGCGTCGGCTTATAGCCGACCACGCCGCAGAAGGAGGCGGGGCGGATCACCGATCCGTTGGTCTGGCTGCCCAGGGCTACGGGCACCATCCCGGCCGCGACGGCCGCCGCGGAACCGCTGGATGAGCCGCCGGGCGTGTGCGCAGGATCGTGGGGATTGCGGGTCTTGCCCGGGCTATAGAGCGCGAACTCGGTTGTCACGGTCTTGCCCAGGATCACCGCACCTGCCTGGCGCAGCAACGCGACCGCGGTCGAATCGTGGTGCGGCCGGCGTTCGGCGTGGATCGTCGAGCCGTTGCATGTCGGCATATCGGTGGTGTCAAAAATGTCCTTGATGCCGACCGGCACGCCGTGAAGGGCGCCAAGAGGCGCGCGGTGGTTGTAGGCATCGTCGGCGATCGCTGCCTGCCGGTGCGCGTAAGCCGGATCGAGAAAGCTCCAGGCGCCGATATCGGCGTCGGTGGCTTCGATACGGCGCAGGCACGTGTCGACGGCATCGCGCGCCGTGAGGCCGCCGCCTTGCAACTCTGCCGTCAATGCGGCCGCGGTGAAATCGACATCGTCTCGTGCGGTCATGGTGGGAAGCTCATGGCAACGGAGATGGTCCTGTTAGGTGGGGCATAACGTTCCTGGGACTTTAGGCCCATCTAGGTCAGGCTCATATCGTCAAACACCCGCATAAATTGCGGCTGAAACGACTCCAGCGGTGGAATTTTCCGTGTTAGGCTTTGCGTTAAACAGACGTAATTCACGATCTGAATTCGAAAAATAACAGGCTGGGGAGCAATCATGAAGAACAAGAGGCTGTTGAAAAAGGCGAATACCGTGGCGCGGACGAGCGCCGCGCCCTCGCGCCGTAAATTCATATTCGGTGCGGCGGCTGCTGTGGCCGGCGCCGCCACGATGACATTGCCCAAGGCCCCGCGCGCCGCCGATCCCGTCACCTTCCGGTTCCAAAGCACGTGGCCGGCCAAGGACATCTTCCACGAATACGCGCTCGATTTCGCCAAGACCGTCAACGACATGACGGGCGGCGAGTTGAAGATCGAAGTGCTGCCTGCTGGCGCCGTGGTGCCCGCCTTCGGTCTGCTCGATGCGGTGTCTTCCGGCACGCTCGATGGCGGCCATGGCGTGATGGTCTATCACTACGGAAAGCAGAATGCGCTGGCGCTGTGGGGCTCGGGACCTGCCTATGGCATGGACGCCAATATGCTGCTGGCGTGGCACAAGTGGGGCGGCGGTAAGGAACTGCTGGAGAAGCTCTATAAGTCGATCAACGCCAACGTCGTCTCGTTCCCCTACGGGCCGATGCCGACGCAGCCGCTGGGCTGGTTCAAGAAGCCGATCATGAAGGTCGACGACCTGAAAGGTCTCAAGTATCGCACCGTCGGCATCTCGATCGACGTGTTCACGGCCATGGGTTGCGCGGTGAACGCGTTGCCCGGTGGCGAAATCGTGCCGGCGATGGACCGCGGGCTTCTGGATGCCGCTGAGTTCAATAACGCGAGCTCGGACCGCATCCTCGGTTTCCCGGATGTGTCCAAGGTCTACATGCTGCAGAGCTATCACCAGAACGCCGAGCAGTTCGAGATCCTGTTCAACAAGGCGAAGTTCGATTCTCTGTCGCCGCAAATCCGGTCGATTGTCGCGTCCGCGGTGGTTGGGTGTTCGGGAGAGATGAGCTGGATGGCGATTCAGCGCTATTCGCAGGACTATATG
>CAYZFH010000021.1:0-5271 GCA_964477375.1 uncultured Rhizobiaceae bacterium
AGAAGCCAATAGAACCGGCGGAGCTGGTCGCCGCCTCGGCGCGGCGCGGCCGCCGGAGACGACGACGCTGCCATCGCAACCCCTCCCCGTCCGTCATTATTGCCTGACACCACCGTGCCGCGTCACGGGGAGACATTTCCGCATCCGTGACATGACAAAAGTCGGCGGCTTCTCCTCCGTACCAAAGACACGCGATTCCGACCTAGCGGGCGAACCGGGCAACCAGGCGGCCCGCCGCGCTAGGATTCATAGGAGGATAGGAACCCGGACTCTGAGGTAGTCGTGTCCGAAGGGGGATAAACCTGTGGAAAAAATACCTTCCGCGGCAGGGGGTGGGGATCGTGGGGGTAAGTGGGAAACCGACGCTCTCTCAAGCCGTTAGAGCCATTGCCCGCTGTGAAAACAGAACAAGAACAATTGCTTGACTCGGGCCGGAGGGTCCCTAGACTGATCGGGTCGGTCCGCTTGAAAAGCGTGATTTGCACGTTAAATCATAGACTTGGGTGATGTCCGCGGAGCGCGATCTTGCGCCGCCGGGCCATGATCCGCCGAAAGATGGAAGCCTCCCCATGCCGCGCGTCTCCAGCATTTCGCAGCAGATCTGGGACATGAAATACCGCCTCAAAGGGGCGGACGGCGCGCCTGTGGACAAAACCATCGAGGAATCCTGGCGCCGGGTCGCCGACGCCCTCGCCGCGCCCGAAAAGGACGCAAAGGCCTGGTCCGACCGCTTCTACGAGGCGCTCGACGATTTCCGCTTCCTGCCCGCGGGCCGCATCCTGGCCGGCAGCGGCACCAAGCGGCAGGTGACCCTGTTCAACTGCTTCGTCATGGGCCGCATCCCCGACCACATGGAAGGGATCTTCGAAAATTTGAAGGAAGCGGCGCTGACCATGCAGCAGGGCGGCGGCATCGGTTACGACTTCTCCACCCTGCGTCCCAAGGGCGCGCCGGTGAAGGGCGTGGGCGCCGATGCGTCGGGCCCCCTCTCCTTCATGGACGTATGGGACTCCATGTGCCGCACGATCATGAGCGCGGGCTATCGCCGCGGCGCCATGATGGCGACCTTGCGCTGCGACCACCCGGACATCGAGGCGTTCATCGACGCCAAGCGCGAGGCCGGCCGCCTGCGCATGTTCAACCTGTCCGTGCTCGTCACCGACCCGTTCATGCAGGCGGTGAAAGAGGACGCGCCGTGGGAACTGAACTTCGGCGGCACCTGCTACAAGGTCCTGCGCGCGCGCGATCTGTGGGACAAGATCATGCGCGCGACGTATGCCTATGCCGAGCCGGGCGTGATCTTCATCGACCGCATCAACCGGCGGAACAACCTGGCCTATTGCGAGACCATCCACGCCACCAACCCGTGCGGCGAGCAGCCCTTGCCGCCTTACGGCGCGTGCCTGTTGGGCTCGATCAACTTCTCGCGCCTGGTGAAGGATCCGTTCGGTCCCAACGCCGCGCTCGACCTGGACGAATTGCAGCGCCTGGTGCCGCTGGCCGTCCGCATGATGGACAACACCATCGACGTTTCGAATTTCCCCCTGCCCCAGCAAGCGCATGAAGCCCGCGCCAAGCGGCGCATCGGCCTCGGCGTCACAGGCCTGGCGGACGCGCTGATCATGTGCCGCGCGCGCTATGGCAGCGAAAGCGCCGTGCGCCTAACACATACGTGGATGGCCGCCTTCCGCCGCGCGGCCTACATGGCGTCGGTCGAACTGGCCAAGGAAAAGGGCGCATTCCCGCTCTTCGACCGCGACAAATATCTGGCCGGCGAGACGATCGAGGAGATCGACCTGGACGTGCGCGAGGCCATTGCCGCCCACGGCATCCGCAACGCGCTGGTCACCTCCATAGCGCCGACCGGCACGATCTCGCTGTTCGCCGACAACGTCTCTTCCGGCATAGAACCCGTGTTCAGCTATGCCTACACGCGCAACGTGCTGATGCCGGACGGCACACGGCGCGAGGAAGAGGTCAGCGATTACGCCTATCGCCTCTACCGGCGCATGCATGGCGAAGCCGCGCCCTTGCCCGACTATTTCGTCGACGCCCAGACGCTGGCGCCGCAGGACCATGTCGTCATGCAGGCGGCCGTGCAGGGCTATATCGACAGCTCGATCTCCAAGACCATCAACTGCCCCGCGGACATCACCTTCGAACAGTTCAAGGACGTGTATCTCTCGGCCTACGATTTGGGCTGCAAGGGCTGCACGACCTACCGCCCCAACGACGTCACGGGCGCCGTTCTGGAGGTGAAGAAGACGGCCGAGGCGGTGAAGCAGCCGGAGCTGCCGCTGGATAAGCCGGTCGCGCGCCCAGCGGATATCTACGAGGCCGGCGGCGTCGTCTATATGACGCGGCCCTTGGATCGCCCCGAAGCGCTGCCCGGCAACACCTACAAGATCCGTTGGACCGACACGGATCACGCCATCTACATCACGCTGAACGACATCGTGCAGGACGGACGGCGGCGGCCCTTCGAGGTCTTCATCAACTCGAAGAGCATGGAGCACTACGCCTGGACGGTCGCGCTGACGCGCATGATCAGCGCGGTGTTCCGGCGCGGCGGCGACGTCTCCTTCGTGGTCGACGAGCTGAAGGCTGTGTTCGACCCGCGTGGCGGCCAATGGTCCGACGGAAAGTACATCCCCTCGCTCCTGGCCGCGATCGGCGGCGTGATCGAGAAGCACATGATCGAGATCGGTTTCTTGCCCCGCGCGGGCGACCAGGATGCCGTCATCGCCGACCGCAAGGTCGTGGGACTGGAAGACGGCGCGCGCCACCAGCTCCGTCAGTGCCCGCGCTGCAGTCAGCCCAGCATGGTGCGCCAGGAGAATTGCGACGTCTGCACCTCCTGCGGCCACTCCAAGTGCGCATAGGCGCGCGCACGGCCAAGTGCGCGTGAGTGCTAGCTGCTGAGGTTCTCGGACGTCAGACGGCGGACCAGGTCGCACAGGAGCTTGAGGCTGGGCTCATCCACGCCCAGCTCCTCCAGGTGCTTCACCGTATTCTCGAGGTAATCCCGGTTGGGGCCGCGCTGACCGAGGCCCCGGCAGATCAGCGCCGCGGTCTCCTCGGGCGTCAATTCGCCCGCGTATTCGGGATGGGTCGAATCGGCGACATAGGTTTGCGCCTCGACATAGTGCGAGCCGATTTTCACCTTCAGCTTCTTCGGCGTGTAGACATAGGTCGTCATTTCGCGGTCGGTCAGATAGTCGAGCGCGGCCGGCACATCGGCCGCGGCGACCCGGAACGCCATGCCCAGGCACTGCCCGCCCGGCCGCAAGCCGAGGACGAGGCCCGGCTTCTCTTTCGTGCCGCGGTACTGGTGGGAATAGATGCAGAAGGCGCGGTGATAGCCTTCGAGCAAAGCCGGCACGGCTTCCTCGTGGCGGAAGCCCGGGTCCCACATCAGGGAGCCGTAGCCGAAGACCCAGATATCGCCGCCGTTCGCGGTCATGGAGATTGGGTAGCGAAATCCGGCGGCCCTGCCAAGCCGTCCGCTAGGATTTCGCAGGCCCGTCTTCGAGCCGGTCCAGCCTGCGCAAGGCGGGCGAACCGAAGCACCAGAAGCCCACGATCAGGAGCGTCGCCGTTCCGCCCAAGACGACCGATCCCACGGGCCCGAACCAGGCGGCCGTGATGCCCGATTCGAACTCGCCAAGCTGATTCGAAGTGCCGATGAACAGCGAATTCACCGCACTGACGCGCCCGCGAATGGCGTCGGGCGTCCAGATCTGCACGAGCGTTTGACGGATCACGACGCTGACCATGTCGGCCGCACCGACGATGGCGAGCGCGGCGAAAGAAAGCGGCGCGGAGTCCGAAAGGCCGAAGGCGATCGTCGCAGCGCCGAACACCGCCACCGCCGCCAGCATGGAGACCCCCACGCGCCGTCGCGGCGGATGACGAGTGAGCACGAAGCCTATGGTCAAGCCGCCCACGGCCGGCGCACTGCGCAGAAGACCCATGCCCAGCGGACCGATGGCCAGAATGTCGCGCGCGAAAATCGGCAGCAGCGCCACCGCGCCACCGAAGAGAACGCCGAACATGTCGAGCGAAATGGCGCCCAGCACCACTTTATTGCGCAAAATGAACTCGAGGCCGCTCAAGACCCCGCGCAAGGTCACCGGTTCACGCGAGGCGGGGCGCTTGGACGCGGGAAGAAAAAATACGGACGTCGCGGCCATGATCGCCAACGCCATCGCGACCGCGAAAGGCACCGTCGCGCCGAACACGTAAAGCAGACCGCCCAAGGCGGGCGCGATGACGAAGGCCGACTGGTTGGACATGGACGACCAGGCGGCCGCGCGCGGAAACTCCTTCACCGGCACGAGGCTGGGCAAAAGCGAACTGAAGGCGGGATATTCGAAGGCGCGCGCCGCGCCGTAGCAGGCCACGATCGCGAAGACGGCCCCCACCGGGACATCGTCCATCGTGGAAAAAATGGCGAGCGTAAGCGCGCAGAGAGCTTCTACGCCGACCGCCGCCATGAGGACATAGCGGCGCGGATAGCGATCGATGATCTGACCGGCGGGCAATGCCAGGCCCATTGTCGGCAGGAACTGCGCCAGGCCGATCAGACCCAGGTCGACAGCGCTGCCGGTGAGCGCATAGACGTACCAGCCGACGGCGACGGCCAAGACTTGCGCAGCAGAGATGGCGCTGAACCGCGCCGCCATGAAGAGCGCCAGCACATGCGGGGAAAAAGCCGCACCGAACGCGCCGTCATCCGAGGTGGAAGAATTCATCCGTCTCCATTACGGTCCTGGCAGCCGTTCGTCGAGAACCTTACCCATGACAGGGGCGAATGGCCGCACGCACCCGAAGCTTTCTCGCGACCGCCTAAAAATGCCATGACTAAGGGCTGATTGCCCGCCGGAGACCTCATGTCCCTGCGCCGCCTGTTTGTGATCTCCGCCGTCATGGCCCTGCTGATCGGGCTTTGGTGCGCCGGCTGGTTCTACGCGGCCGATCAGGCGCGGAAGCGTATGGCGGCATGGACCGCGGCACAGCAAGCCGCAGGGAACGTCGTGACCTACGACACGCTGACCGTCAGCGGCTTCCCTTTCCACATCGTCATCGCGATCGAAGGCCCGGCCTACGGCACGCCGACCTATCGCTGGCAGGCAACCTCCCTCGCGCTGGCCTTCCAGCCCTGGAACCTGCACCGCTTCGGCTTCCGCACCGCGGGGGCGCAACGTATCGACATCGCCACGGGCAACACGATTGAAACCGTTCATCTGACGATGGACCAGGCAGGCGGCG
>CAYZFH010000021.1:5281-14969 GCA_964477375.1 uncultured Rhizobiaceae bacterium
GGCAATATGTCCGCGTTCGAGAGCGAGTTCCGCACCCTGTCGGTCACCACCGAACAGGGGACGTCCTACGGTTTCAATACACTGCGCGTGGAAGGCCGCGTGCCGGTCAATCCCATCGCCAGGCCCGACGCAACGTCCTTGGAACTGGCCTTCGCCGCCGATCAGATCGCGCTGCCCGCCGACCAGGCAATCTTGGCGCCGCAGATCGAACGCGCCGCGGGCACCATTGCCTTCAACGGCCACCTGCCGGACCAACCGCTGATCCCCGCGCTCACCACGTGGCGCGATGCGGGCGGTGCGATTGATTTCGCGAAACTGTCGTTGCGATGGGGCGCTTTATCGGTCGAAGGCGACGGCACCGTCGCGCTCGACAATGCGCTCCAGCCGCTCGGCGCTTCCTCGCTGAAGATTTCTGGCTTCAACGAAGCCCTGGACCGCTTGGCCGCAACGGGTGCGATTCAGCCCGACGCGGCGGGAGCGACGAAATTCGCCCTGGGGCTTATCGCGAAGAGCCCCGACGGCGGCGGGCCGCCGGTCGCTTCCGTGCCGGTTTCGATCCAGAGCCAGCAGGTTTTCGTGGGGCCGGTCGTGGTTTCGCGCCTGCGGCCGATCCGCTGGGAGTAGCGTAGGCCGCCTGCCCAGCCTCGACGATGCCACGACGGATCGCACGCGTGCGCGTGAACAATTCCTGAAGCGTATCGCCTTCGCCCCAGCGGATCGCACGCTGCAGCGCCGTCATGTCCTCAGTAAAGCGCTGGAGCATCTCCAGAACCGGCTCGCGGTTGTTCAGGAAGATGTCGCGCCACATCACGGGATCGGAGGCCGCGATGCGCGTGAAATCGCGAAAGCCGCCGGCGGAATATTTGAAGACCTCGCCCTGCATATCCTCGCTCAGGCGCGTGGCGGTGCCGACGATCGTGTAGGCGATCACGTGCGGCACGTGCGAGGTGATGGCGAGAATGAAGTCGTGATGCTGGGCATCCATGCACGCCACGCGCATGCCGGCGCCTTTCCACAGCGCCTCGACCTTATCCACTGCCTTTTTCGGAACGTCGGCCGTCGGTGTGAGTAGGCACCAACGATTCTCGAACAACTCGGCGAAGCCGGCTTCCGGACCTGAATGCTCGGTCCCCGCGATGGGATGGCCCGGCACCAGATGGACACCGTCCGGCAAATGCGGACCGACATCGCGGATGACACATTGCTTGGCGGAACCCACATCGCTGACGATCGCGCCACGCTTCAAGACCGGGGCGATTTTCCGAGCGATGTCCGCGTAAGTGCCGAGCGGCGAGCACAGCATGACCAAGTCGGCTCCGCGCGCGGCATCGACCGGGCTTTCATACATGCGATCGACCAAGCCCAGTTCCATCGCCTTCGAGCGCGTGGCTTCGGAACGCGCACAGCCCACCATGCTGCGCGCCAAGCCATGCTTCTTGCAGGCCCGCGCCAGCGACGAGCCGATCAGGCCGATGCCGATGAAGGCGATGCGATCGAACAAGAACTTCTTGGCCATGGCGGCGTCCTAACGCATGAAAGCGGCGAGCGAATCGCGCACCGCACGCATCTCGGCTTCGGTACCGATGGTGATCCGCAGGCCGTCCGGCAATCCATACGCACTCACCTTGCGGACGATGATGCCGTCTTTGTTCAGGTGAGCGTTGGCTGCGTCGGCACTGTGTTTCGCGTCATTTGGAAAGCGCGCCAGGATGAAATTGGCCTGGCTTTCGGGCACGTCGATGCCGAGGCTACGCAGCTCGTTCGACAGCCACGGCAGCCATTTGTCGTTATGCGCCTTGCAGGCCGCCGCGAACTCCATGTCCTCCAAAGCGGCCACCGCCGCCGCCTGGGCGGGCAACGCCACGTTGAAAGGACCGCGGATTCGGTTCACCACGTCGGCGACCGCGGACGGGCAATAGGCCCAGCCGAGGCGCAGCCCGGCCAATCCAAAGAATTTCGAGAACGTGCGCGACATGACGGTATTCTCGCCGGCATCGACCAGTTCCTGCCCCGACGTGCAGTCCGATGCCCGCGCGAACTCGATATAAGCAGCGTCGACGACCAGCAGAATGTCGTCACGCAGACCGGCGCGCAGGCGGCGCAGCTCGTCCTTCGGCACATAGGTGCCGGTCGGGTTGTTCGGATTCGCCAGGAACACCAAACGCGTCTTGGGCGTGACGGCGGCCAGGATCGCATCGACCGATGCGGTCAGATTCGTCTCCGGCACGCGCACCGGCACGGCACCGGCCGCGCGCGCGGCGATGGGATAGAGCAAGAAACCATGAGCGCTGTAGAGAATCTCTTCGCCCGGAACGATGTAGGCCTGCGCGAGCAGCAGCAAAAGGTCGCCCGAGCCGCAGCCGCAGACGATGCGCGCGGGATCGAGGCCGAAGCGCTTGCCCAGCGCCATGCGGAGCCGGGTCGAATCGCCGTCCGGATACCGCCACAGATCGTCGCCCGCCGCGCGATAAGCCTCGATGGCTTTGGGGCTGGAGCCCATCGCGTTCTCGTTGGATGACAGCTTGATGACCTTGCTCTTGCCCTCGAGGGACGAGAGGCCCGGAACATAGGCGGCTATTTCTTGAATCGCAGCGCGTGGTTTGGGGGCGGACATCAGCGTTCTCTAGCCACGCGGCTCCGCGCCCATCAGGGCGGGAGAGACGGGGATCGCATAGCCGCCGACCTGGCGGATCTCGCGCGCGCCGGCGCCGATCGCGCTGGGCAGACGGGCCAGGCGCGCATCATCCGGCGCGACATAGCCGTCGATCTCGATAAAATGCAGCCATGTCTGCCGGCCGGCGTCCTTCCAGGATGCCGCGAAGCTGACCGGCAGATCCGTTTTGGCAAAGGCGTCCTTGAGGCCCGAACGGCTGAGCGCATCGGTGGTCTCGAAGCCGAGGAACGAGCGGTCTTCGCCGGTTGCAGCTTGTTCCACCCGCGCCACGACCAGCGCCTCCGCCGGGGGTTGTCCCGGCATCGCGAACGGCAGACGGGCCGCGATGAAAGGGCGCGCTTCGTCTTTGCCGAACAGCATGGGCCACCACGGGCGCTCTTCGACCTCCCGCGGCAGGGGCAGGACCGCGAGGCTGGCGTTCCCCTCACGCAAGGCGCCCAGCGCCTGACCCGCGGTGCCGAATGTCGCAATCGGGGTGGATGATCCGTACTCCTCGCGCACGAGCGGCAGCAGATCCTGCCCGTCGCTCACGATCGCGACCGAAAAGGCACCCTGCATGCGAAGGAACGCGCTGATGATCTCTCGCCAAAGACGCACCAAAACTTCGCGCGGGAACTTCCCGCTGTGGCGCTTCAGCAGCCGGCGCAGGATGGCGGCTTCCCGCCCCGGGCGGAAGGTCGGCCCGCCCGTCTTGGCGGCGCCGATGGCAGCGACAAGCTCCGTCCGTCGCATGATCAGGTCATGCAACGAATCGTCGATCCCGTCGATCTCTCGACGCAGCTCGTCGAGCGTTTTCGAAGTCCGCGACATGTGGGCCAGCCGGTCCGATGAAGGGCGGCAGTAGTAGCCGTTTTTCCCTGAAAATTCAAAGAAGACATTGACTTCCCAGCCACTTGGAAACATCTATGCGGTCGCCGACGCAACGGCCTTTTGAGGGGTATCGCCCACGCCGATGAGCGCCGTTTCCACCAATGCGCCCAAGATCACCTGGCCCGCCGAGCTGCCGGGAGAGCGCCTGACCCTTGGCGCCGACCAGCCCATGCGGCTGGACAGCGGGGCGGAACTCGGCCCCTTCACCATCGCCTATCAGACCCACGGCACGCTCAATGCCGACCGGTCGAACGCTATTCTGGTCTGCCATGCCCTGACCGGCGACCAGTACGTGATCGGACAACACCCCGTGACGGGAAAGCCCGGCTGGTGGCAGTTCATGGTCGGCCCCGGCAAGCCCATCGACACGGACCGCTATTTCATCATCAGCAGCAACGTGCTGGGCGGCTGCCTGGGCACGACCGGACCCAAGGACATCAACCCCGCAACGGGCTGTCCCTACGGCACCAGCTTTCCGGTCATCACCATCGGCGACATGGTGCGGGCGCAGAAACTGCTGATCGACCATCTGGGCATCGAGAAGCTGTTCTGCGTCACGGGCGGCTCCATGGGCGCCATGCAGGTGCTGCAATGGGCGGCCAGCTATCCCGAGCGCGTGTTCGCGGCCGTGCCCATCGCGGGCGCCGCGCGCCACTCGGCACAGAACATCGCGTTCCACGAGGTGGGGCGCCAGGCCATCATGGCCGATCCCGACTGGTGCGAAGGCGACTATCTGGCCGAGGGCAAGATCCCGCGGCGCGGCTTGGCCGTGGCCCGCATGGCCGCGCATATCACCTATCTGTCGGAAACGGCGCTGCACCGGAAGTTCGGCCGCAACCTGCAGAACCGGCAGAAGGTGACCTACGGGTTCGATGCGGATTTCGAGGTCGAAAGCTATCTGCGCCACCAGGGCAGCACCTTCGTCGACCGTTTCGACGCCAACTCCTATCTCTACATCACGCGCGCCATGGATTATTTCGACCTGGCGGCGGAATTCGGCGGCGCTTTGCCCAACGCGTTTCGCGGCAGCAAAGTGCGCTATTGCCTGATTTCGTTCACGGGCGACTGGCTGTTTCCGACCTCCGAGAGCCGCGCCATCGTTTATGCGCTCAACGCCGTCGCGGCCAATGTCAGCTTCGTCGAGATCAAGAGCGACAAAGGACATGACGCGTTCCTGTTGGACGAGCCGGAGTTCGCCAAGACATTGAACGGTTTTCTCAACGGCTGCGCCGAACATCGCGGGCTCACGCGCCGATGAACCGCATGACCACGCGGCCGCCGCAGACGCCGATCCGCATCGACCTTCAGATCATCGCCGACATGGTGAAGCCGGGCAGCCGGGTGCTGGATATCGGCTGCGGCGACGGCGCGTTGCTCGACCACCTGGTGCACCAGAAGCAGGTCGACGGGCGCGGCATCGAGCTTGAGCAAGAGGGCGTGAACGCCTGCGTGGCGCACGGATTGTCGGTCATCCACGGCGACGCCGACGAAGATTTGGACGATTATCCGTCCGATGCCTTCGACTATGTCATCCTGTCGCGCACGCTGCACAACACCCGTGATCCGCGCTGGGTCATCGGCGAACTGGTGCGCATCTCCCAGCACGCGATCGTATCGTTCCCCAATTTCGGCTATTGGCGTGTGCGCTGGCAGCTACTGTTGCGCGGCCGCATGCCCATGACGGCTCTGTTCGACGACCCTTGGCACACCAGCCCGAACATCCACCCCTGCACGATCCTGGATTTCGTCGTCCTGTGCCGCGAGATGGGCATCAAGATCACGCGCCAAATTTCGCTGACCAAGACCGGCCAGCGGATCGGACCTTGGATGCCGCAGGCCTTGTCGAACCTGATGGCCGAGCAGGCCGTGTTCCTGCTCAGCCGCGCGAATTGATCCCGGTTCGGGTCAACCCGCCACCCGGCACGGGCACATAGGCGTGCTGCTTGCTTTTTTCCCGGCTGCGCGTCGCACCCGCGGCGTAGATCTGTTTTCCCGCCTCGACCACCACCACGCCGGAGAACCGCTCGAGCCACGGATCGCCCATCCGCTCCCACGCGCGCGCGGTCGCCTGCATCATGCGGGAGCGCACAGGCGGCACGTAGAGCGCGCCGGCCGAACGCAGAGGCGTGAACATGTTCTCGCGCAGAAGCAGCGAGAGCTGCCGCTGCGAATAGGTATGACCCTGGCCAAAGGGCGTGCGCTCCAGAAACGCCCAGATGCCGCGGCGGTTGGGCGCCACAACCAGAAGCCGTCCCCGCTCGGACAAGACGCGCCACGCCTCGCGCAGCAAAGGGCGCAACTGCTCGCTGAATTCAATGCCGTGGATGATGAGGATGCGGTCGATCGAAAGATCGGGCAGCGGCAGCTCGGCTTCTTCGCTCAAACCCACCAAGCCCGGCTCGCCGGCGGGCCAATGGACGACGCCCTGCGCCGCCGGCATCAGTGCGATGACACGCGCGGCCTCGCCACGGAACGGCGGCAGATAGGGCGTGGCATAGCCCAACCCCAAAACGCTGTCGCCGCGCACATCCGGCCAAAAACTGCGCAGGCGCGCGCGGATGATGCGGGTCGCCAAGGCACCCAGCGAACCTTCATAAAAATCCCGCAAATCGACGACATCGAGCGCCATGGCCGGCAGTCTAGCAGCGGTGCGATTGCGGCGATATTCTCTGCACCTCTCGGAGCCACGATGGCTCCCTTCCCGCCGCATGGAGCCCCGCGATGAAGCTGCGCTATTCGCCCACCTCGCCCTATGTCCGCAAAGTCATGGTCGTCGCGAAGGAGACCGGCTTGGACGGCAAGATCCAGACGGTGGAAACCAAGCTGGGCCCGGACTCGGACATCCTGCAGCAGAACCCCCTGGGCAAGGTGCCGACGATGATTTTGGACGACGGCTTCGTGATCTTCGATTCGCCGGTCATCTGCGAATACGTCGACAGCCAGTCGAAGGGCGCCAAGATGTTCCCGCCCGCGGGCCCCGCGCGCTGGAAGGCGCTGGCCATGCAGGCGCTCGGCGACGGCCTCATGGATGCCTCGCTCTCGCGCCGCGGCGAGATGATGCGGCCTGCCGACAAACAGAGCCCGGACGCGCTGACCAAGCAGGCCGGTGTCATGAACCGGGCCCTGGACGCCCTCGAGAAGCGGGTTGGCGAGCTGGACGGTCCGGTCACCATCGGCCAGGTCACGGTCGGCTGCGCGCTCGGCTATCTCGACCTCCGTTTCGCCGACGACCAGTGGCGCAAGTCGCGTCCGAAGCTGGCCGCCTGGTTCGAGGCCTTCTCCAAGCGCCCGTCGATGTCGTCCACGGTTCCGCCGGCCTGACATGACGCTGTCGTCACGGATGACCGCCGAGGAGGTCGTGCGCCTCCTCGGCCTCACCCGTCATCCGGAAGGCGGCTATTTCCGCGAAACCTACCGGCATGTCCCGCCCGGCGGCGGCCGGGGCGCCATGACCGGAATCTATTTCCTACTACCCAAGGGCGAGCGCTCGGCTTGGCACAGGGTCGATGCGGACGAGATGTGGCACCACTACGCGGGCGCCACGCTGCGGCTCGAGATCGCTTGCGACGGCAAGCCGGCGGAATCCGTGCGTCTCGGTCCTGACCTCGCGGCCGGGCAACGGCCACAGGCTTTGGTGCCCGCCCATGCATGGCAGGCGGCGGAAAGCGAAGGCGATTGGACCCTGGTCGGCTGCACCGTGGCGCCGGCTTTCGAGTTCGCAGGCTTCGAGATGGCGCCGCCGGGCTGGACCCCGCCGGGCTAACCCATCACGCGCGTCTGCGCCAAAGATCGCGCGACGCCAGCACCGCCCCACCTGCGATCAACACACACGCCACGGCGATCGAAACGCTGGGCTCCGCGAAGCCGAAGACGACCAACAGCAACGTCGATAGAAGCGGCACGCCGTAGGACAGGCCACCGAGCGAACGGATATCGCCGCGCTTCACCGCATAATCCCACGCGAAGAACGCGCCGCCCGCGGGCCCGAGCCCCAGCGCCAGGATCGCGAGCCATTCGCCCGGCGTCGGCCACACCCAAACCTCGACGGCGAGATGGCAAAGCAAGGCCAGCAACGCGGTGCCGAGGCAAAACCCGCCCACGGCGTCCGTCGGCACATGGGTGAGATAGCGGCGGCTGGCCAGC
Organism: uncultured Rhizobiaceae bacterium; assembly: GCA_964477375.1. Classification (GTDB taxonomy): domain Bacteria; phylum Pseudomonadota; class Alphaproteobacteria; order CADEGL01; family CADEGL01; genus CADEGL01. The sequence continues at coordinate 12,969 of CAYZFH010000021.1, forward strand.
GAATAGAGGCCCCAGGTGAGCGCGCCCGCGAACGCCATCACATAGCCCCAGGCTTGCGTCGCTTCGACCGATACGCGGCCGCCGCCGGAGACCAGGATCGCGGCGCCCGCCAAGCCCAGTAGCGAGCCCGCGACATGCCACCAGCGCAACCGTTCGCCCGGCAGCAGCGCCGACAGCATCACGACGAACAGCGGCCAGAGATAGTTCAGCAGGTTGACGTGCACCGGCGGCGCCATGCGCAGGGCGAAGAAATACAACAGGTGATAGCCGAACAAGCCGCCGACGCCGATCAGCCAAGCCCGCCCCGACAGGCGCAGATGCGAGGCGACCGATTCGCCGCGCAGTAGCCACCGGATGAGCGCGAGAAGAAACGCGATCGAGAAACACAGCGTCACAAGCTGGAACGACGGAATGCCGCGCGCACCGGTGGCGAACAGGGCGAGCGCGGACCACATGGCGAGCGCCGAAGCGCCAATCGCGGTCGCGCGCAACACGCCGCGTTCGGCGCGGTGGGATGTCGTCATGGGTTTAATTCAGCGCGGCGCGGGCCGGCTCAGTACATATGCTGGCCGCCGTTGATCGACATCGTCGAGCCGGTGATGAAATCGGCATCGTCCGCGATCAGGAACAGAACGCCGCGCGCGATATCCTCGGCCTTGCCCAGGCGGCCGACCGGGATGCGCGCCACGATCTTTTCCAGCACGTTCGGCGGCACCGCGCGCACCATGTCGGTGTCGACATAGCCCGGCGCGATGGCATTGACCGTGATGTTCTGCGCCGCGCCTTCCTGCGCCAGCGCCTTGGTGAAGCCATGAATTCCAGACTTGGCGGCCGCGTAGTTCACCTGGCCGTACTGTCCGGCCTGGCCGTTGATCGAGCCGATGTTGACGATGCGTCCGAACTTCCGTTCACGCATCGATTCGATCACGCAGCGCGACATGTTGAAGCAGGAGCCGATATTGGTGTCGATGACGCTCTGCCAGGATTCGGGCGTCATGCGATGGAGCGTGCCGTCGCGCGTGATGCCCGCGTTGTTGACCAGGATATCCACGGGGCCCAGATCGGAGGTGATCTTGGCGATCGCCGCCTGGCACGCCTTGAAGTCCGAAACGTCGAACTTGTAGGCCGGAATGCCGGTTTCCTTGGTGAAGGCTTCCGCCGCCGCATCGCTGCTGGCGTAGTTGGCAGCCACCACATAGCCCTTGTTCTTCAAGGCAATGCTGATCGCCCTGCCGATGCCGCGCGTGCCGCCGGTCACAACCGCCACTCGTGCCATGTAAGCCTCCCTGCCGCGGCCATGCGGCCGCGATCCCGTGCGTTTATGGGATCACTTTATACCGTCGCGAGGGGAGGCGTCCGGGACGATTTCGAAGGGCAGGAATGCGCCCCGGACAAGCCGTCAGCCGTAAAACCGTCTTAGTCGCGGGCCACGCACATGGCGATGCCCATGCCGCCCCCGATGCAAAGGGTGGCCAAGCCCTTCTTCGCATTGCGGCGCTTCATTTCGTGCAGGAGGGTGACCAGAACGCGGGCGCCCGAGGCGCCGACCGGGTGGCCGAGCGCAATGGCGCCGCCGTTCACGTTCACCTTGCTGGTGTCGAAGCCCAGTTCCTTGTTAACCGCGCAGGCCTGGGCGGCGAAGGCTTCGTTGGCCTCGACCAGATCCAGGTCGTCGGCCTTCCAGCCGGCCTTGGCGAGGGCGGCGCGGCTGGCCGGGATCGGGCCCGTCCCCATGATGGCCGGATCGACGCCCGCCGTGGCCCAGGAGACGATGCGGGCCAAGGGCTCGATGCCGCGCTTCTTGGCTTCTTCCGCCGTCATGAGCACGACCGCGGCGGCGCCGTCGTTGATGCCCGACGCATTGCCCGCCGTGACCGTGCCTTCCTTCACGAAGGCCGGACGGAGCTTGGAGAGCGTGTCGATCGTGGTGCCGTGGCGCGGATACTCGTCGGCATCGACGACGACGTCGCCCTTGCGCGTCTTGATGGTGACCGGGACGAT
>CAYZFH010000021.1:14979-22071 GCA_964477375.1 uncultured Rhizobiaceae bacterium
GACGATCTCGTCCTTGAATTTACCGGCCTTCTGCGCGGCCTCGGCTTTCTGCTGGGAGGCGACGGCGAATGCATCCTGCTCTTCCCGCGTGATCTGCCATTTCTGGGCGACGTTCTCAGCCGTGTTGCCCATGTGGTAGCCGTTGAAGGCATCCCACAGCCCGTCCTTGATCATCGAGTCGACGAAGGTGACGTCGCCCATCTTGGCGCCGTTGCGCAGATGCGCGACATGGGGCGCCTGGCTCATGCTCTCCTGGCCGCCCGCGACGACGATGGAGGAGTCGCCCATCTTGATGGCCTGGAAGCCGAGCGCGACGGTACGCAGGCCCGAGCCGCAGAGCTGGTTGATGCCGTAAGCCGTCTTCTCGACCGGAACGCCCGCGCCGATGGCGGCCTGGCGCGCCGGGTTCTGGCCCGCGCCGGCGGACAGGATCTGGCCCATGATCACTTCGGAAACGTCGTCCGCCTTCACCCTGGCGCGCTTCATGGCCTCGGCGATGGCGACCTTGCCCAGGTCATGGGCCGGCAGCGCCGACAGCGCGCCATTGAAAGCGCCGATGGGGGTGCGGACGGCGGAAGCGATCACGATATCGGTCATGGCAGACTCCTTGTTTGTCCCGGCGGCCGTCTTCGGCGAGGGCTGGACGGCTCCGTTCGCAAGCGCGAAACGAAAGCGGGGCGGGCCCTGGCCTAAGCGCGATATTTCGCGTCTTTCGACCTACTTCATAAGTATGTTGCGCCGCCACATAGGGATCAAGCCCCGGCCGGATGGCGGAAATCAGCCCCTTCGGCGCACCTTGCTTCTCGGCACGGAGCCGAGCCACGCGGCTAAGGGCGCCCACACCTCGGCGGGCGCGCGGTTTCCGACCACCATGCCGATATGGCCGAGGCCCGTCGTCACCAGCTTCGCGCCGGGAACGGCATGCGCCAGCGCCAGGGCCGACTTGGGCGGCACGATGCGGTCGCGCTCTGGCACGACGACCAGCGAAGGTACAGCAACCGCGGCGGGATCGACCGCGCGACCGGCGATGCGCCATTCGCCATGGGCCGTATCGTTTCGCCCATACCAGCCGGTCATGCAGGCGTGCGCCACGGGCGCCGCCAACGGCACGCCGTCATTCGCCCAATCCTCCAGCGCCACGAAGGTCTCGGCATCCGCGGACGACGCATCGAGCGCGGCGAAGCCCTGGAATTTCCGGACGGCGAGATAGGGATCGAGGCCCGAGAACAGAATCTGCAGGAGATCGACCGGCATCTCGCCGGCCTGATCGATGAAGGGCCAGAGCGGGGTCATCAGCGCGGCGAGTGCCCGCGCCTGCTCCGGCCGCTCGGCGTGGAAATCCCACGGCGTAGCCAGGAGCGCGAGACCGGCGACATCGCGCGGCCGCCGCGTGGCCAGCGCCAGCGCCAGATCTCCACCCATGCAATAGCCCAGCACCAGCGGTGCTTCGTGGGTCCGTTCGAGCGCCGCATCGAGCGCGCGTTCGAGCCTACCCGCGATATAGGAATCGAGGTCGAAGCCACGCTCTTCACCACCGGGTTTGCCCCAGTCGACCATCAAAGGCCGCAGGCCCCGCCCCGACAGATGACGAAGCAGGCTGCGACCGTCGGCCAGGTCGAGGACATAGGCACGGTTGATCAGCGAGGGCACCACGAGGACGGGCCGGCCTTCAGGCGGACCATAGTCGACGAGACGTGTCGTGCCCTCCGCCCACACAGAGGGCGGATCGGTCAGCGCACGACGGTAGGGATGGCGGCGATAGGCTTCGATGCCCGAGAGGAACCGGTCGGTCCGCGTGCGGACCTCCCGCTCAAGCGCGGCGGCGAGTTTTTTTGGCTCCGCCGCCCGGACGTCCCTTGCCAGTTCCGCCGCGCGGGCTTCGAGGGCCGGCTTCCAGGGCAGCGAGCCGTTTCTCAACAGCGGCAAGGCGCCGAGCGAGCTGAGATAGGTCACCAGCGCCGTTCCCAGGTGATACCCCAGCGGCCGCGGCCCGCTTCGCGCGGGCCTCACCGTTTCCTCCCGGCATGGAGGTGAGCGTAGCGGCCAACGCCGCGGCGCCTCCGCCCATCGTCTCGAGCCATCGGGTCAGCGCCTCGCTTAGGTCCGGGTCGGATGCCGCCGCGCCCAACTGCGCCTGCCACAAATCGAGCACGCGGCGGGCCAGCTCTTGGAAATCAGGCGGCTCGGTCATGGCGCGAGTATAACGGGTGCAGCATGACGCCGCCATGACGCGAAGCGGGAAAATGCACCTAACATCTTGAAAATACACAAAATGCTGCGCAGCAAATTTGCTTGCGCGGCGCAATATTTGCGCTCACTTTGGATTATTGCGGGTGGCGCAAGCCCGCGTTACCGAGAGCGCGGCAATGGCAGACCAAGGCGAAGGCAAGAAGGCTCCGGTCACGATCAAGAAATACGCGAACCGGCGCCTCTACAACACGGCCACCTCGAGCTACGTCACGCTCGACGACCTGTGCCAGATGGTGAAGCAGGGCATCGAGTTCACCGTGTTCGACGCCAAGAGCGGCGAGGATATCACCCGCTCGGTCCTGACCCAGATCATCGTCGAGGAAGAAGGCAAGGGCGGCCAGAACCTCCTGCCCATCAGCTTCCTGCGCCAGCTCATCGGCTTTTACGGCGACAGCCTGCAGGGCCTCGTGCCGCGCTATCTCGAGCAGAGCATGATGTCGTTCATCCAGAACCAGGAGCATATGCGCGACTACATGCGCAACGCGCTGGGCGGCCTGTTCCCGTTCAACCAGTTCGAGGAGATGGGCAAGCAGAACATGGCCATGATGGAAAAGGCCATGAAGATGTTCGCCCCTTTCGCCCGCGAAGGCCAAGCCAAGGCCGACAGTGAGCCGACGTCATCCGGCGGCGGCGGCGGCGACAAACTGGGCGAGCTCCAAAAGCAAATCGACGCCCTGCAGAAGCAGGTGATGGACCTCGGCCGCAACCGCCGCGAGTAGCGCGTCCTCTTACTTCGGCTGTTTCGCGAGCCACGCCCGCAGGAACTCAATCTCTTTCGTCTGCGCGGCGATCACCTCTTCCGCCAGCTTCTTGATCTCCGGGTCTTTGCCCTTGGCCAGCGCGTCCTTGGCCATCTCCACGGCCATCTCGTGATGGACAATCATCTCCTGCGCGAAGTCCTTGTCCGGATCGCCGGTCAAGACCGTGCCCATCGGCCCGGTGCCGGAAGGCGCTAGCACATGGCCCGCGCCATGGCGGCCTTGCGCTGCGGGCGGCGCTTGCTCCTGTGTCATCGGCGCCGCTGTGTGGCCATGCATCCTTTCCATCATGCCCGGAGCCATGCGTCCGTGCATGAAGGTTCCCAGCAGAAACCACGCGATCACTGCCGCGACCACGCCAACCAGGGCCGACAGGGTCAATTGCTTGGTTCTCATCCGTACATCCCTCACTCTTGAAGTTTGACGCGCTTGAGCCGCGCAGCGTTGGCGATGACCGAGACCGAGCTAAGCGCCATGGCCGCCGCCGCCACAATCGGGTTCAACAGAATTCCGAAGACCGGATAAAGCACGCCGGCGGCCAGCGGTACGCCCGCCGCGTTGTAAGCGAAAGCGAAGAACAGATTCTGCCGGATGTTGCGCATCGTCGCCACCGAGAGAGCGCGTGCGCGGACCAGTCCCGCCAGATCACCCTTCACCAGCGTGACGCCCGCGCTTTGGATCGCGACGTCGGTGCCTGTTCCCATCGCAACGCCCACATCCGCCGCGGCCAAGGCCGGCGCGTCGTTGACGCCGTCGCCGGCCATCGCGACCACGCGCTTCTCCGCGCGCAACCGGCGAACGATATCGCTTTTCCGTTCGGGCAGAACGTCGGCTTCGACGTCTTCTATACCTAGCGACTTAGCGACCGCCTCGGCAGTGACCCGGTTGTCACCTGTCACCATGACGATATGCAGGCCCGCGTGCCGCAGCGCGTCAAGCGCCGCCGGTGTCGAGGCCTTGATTGGGTCGGCGATGGCGATCAGGCCGACCAGCCGCGCGCCTTCGGCCAGAAGCACGACCGTGGCGCCGCCATGGCGTAGAACGTCGGCGCGCGCAGACAGGACCGTATCGTCCACGCCCAATTCCGCCATCAACGCGGCGTTACCCAGTGCCACGCGCGCACCGGAGACCATTCCCTTCACGCCCTTGCCAGTAACGGATTCGAATGCCTCAACGGCCGGCGCTTCGAGTCCGCTCTCGCGCGCAGCGGCAAGAATCGCAGCCGCCAGCGGATGCTCGCTTCCCTTCTCCAGCGCGGCGGCCAGGCGCAGCACCTCGGTTTCGTTGCTTCCATGCGACGGCACGATTTCCGTCACGCGCGGCTTTCCTTCCGTCAGCGTGCCGGTCTTGTCGACGACGACGGTGTCGACCTTCTCGAACCGCTCCAGCGCTTCCGCGTCGCGGATCAGGATGCCGAGGGATGCGCCGCGGCCGACGCCGACCATAATCGACATGGGGGTAGCCAGGCCGAGCGCACAAGGGCAAGCGATGATGAGAACCGACACCGCGGCGACCAAGCCATAGGCCAGGCCGGGGCTTGGTCCGAACGCCGCCCAGACGACGAAGGCCATGGTCGCCACGGCGATGACGGCGGGCACGAACCAGGACGAGACTCGGTCGGCCAGGCGATGGATCGGCGCGCGGCTGCGCTGGGCCTCGGCCACCATCTGGACGATGCGCGCCAGCATCGTCTCGGCACCGATCTTCTGGGCCTGGATAATCAACATGCCACGCCCGTTGAGTGTGCCGCCGATCACCGTATCCCCAGTGCTTTTCTCCACGGGCATGGCTTCGCCGGTGACCATCGATTCGTCCACGCTGCCGCGGCCTTCGATCACGACGCCATCGACAGGCACGTTCTCGCCAGGACGAACGCGCAGCACGTCGCCCACCTGCACCGCATCGAGCGGTACGTCTTCGTCGCCATGGGCGCCGACCCGCCTGGCGATCTTGGGCGCCAAGTCGAGCAGCGCGCGGATTGCGTCGCCCGTCCGCGCACGCGCACGCAGCTCCAGCACTTGGCCCAACAAGACCAGGACGACGATTACGGACGCCGCTTCGAAATAGATGCCCACGCTTCCGTCCGCGGCGCGAAAACCGGCGGGGAACATATCCGGCGTTAGCACGGCTGCCGCGCTGTACACGAAAGCCGCGCCCGTGCCGACCGCGATCAGGGTGAACATGTTGAGGTTGCCCGTGCCGAGCGAGGTCCATCCACGCGCGAAGAAGGGAAAACCGGCCCAAAGGACGACGGGAATGGCGAAGGCGAACTGAAGCCACGCCGACAGCGCATGCGACACGAAATCGTGCAGGCCCAACGCCGGAATGTGCCCGCCCATCTCCAACACGACGACCGGCAGCGCCAACACGCCGCCGATCCACAAGCGCCGCGTCATGTCGGCCAATTCGGGATTGGGCGCTTCGTCTCGCGAGGGTGCCGCAGGCTCGAGCGCCATGCCGCAAAGCGGACACGCTCCAGACCCCTTCTGCCGCACCTCCGGATGCATCGGACAGGTGTAGATTGCATCGGCCGCGCCCGCAGGGGGCACCGCGGGCGGCTTCAAATACTTCGCGGGATCATCCGCGAACTTCGTTCGGCACCCCGCACCGCAGAAGTGATACGTGGCGCCTTCGTGGACATGGCGATGCGGCGACTTCGCGGGGTCGACCGTCATGCCGCAGACCGGGTCCTTCGAGGAAACGGGCGCGGAATGGATATTTTGATGGGTCATCATGATTGACTATATACCCTACCGGGGTATAGTATTCAATCCATGACACCGACAACCAAGAAGTCCTGCGCCGACCGCCTGAAGCGCATCGAGGGTCAGATCCGCGGCGTCGCCCGCATGATCGAGGACGACCGCTACTGCATCGACGTTTTGACCCAGGTGCAGGCCGTTCGCGCTGCGCTAAAGCGCGTCGAGGATGTGGTGCTGAAGGACCATGTCGAGCATTGCGTCGAGCATGCGATCAAAAGCGGCGACACCGCCGATCAACGCCGCAAGGTATCGGAGCTTCTGCAAGTCCTGAGCAAAGTTCCTGGCTGACAGAAAAAAGAAAAAGCCCGCCGGATTTCTCCGGCGGGCTTCGTCGTTCCGACGTTAGGAAGCTTTACGCCGCTTCCTTGATTGATGCCTCGACCGTACCGACGATCTGGTCGATCTGCTGCTTCGAGACGATCAGCGGCGGCGAGGTGGCGATGGTGTCGCCGGAGTAGCGCACCAACACGCCCTTCTGGAAGGCGCGGGTGAAGACGTCGTAGCCGCGCGTCGTCGGTTTGCCCGGCACCGGATCCAATTCGACGCAGCCCATCAGGCCCAGGTTGCGGATGTCGATGACGTTCCTGAGGCCCTTGAGCGAATGCCAGGCATTCTCCCAATAGGGCGCCAGTTCCGCCGCGCGCTCGAACAACCCCTCTTCCTGATAGACGTCGAGAGTGGCCAGGCCCGCCGCCATCGCGACCGGATGGCCGGAATAGGTGTAGCCATGGAACAGCTCGATGATCTGCTCGGGCCCGTTCATGAACGCGTCGTAGATGCCCTTGCGCGCGAACACCGCACCCGCGGGCACGGTCGCATTGGTCAGGCCTTTGGCCACCGTCATCAGGTCGGGCACGACGCCGAAATAATCGGCGGCGAAACCGCGGCCCAGACGGCCGAAGCCGGTGATGACCTCATCGAAGATCAGAAGGATGCCGTACTTGTCGCAGATCTGGCGCAGCCGCTCGAGATAGCCCTTGGGCGGCACAATGACGCCGGCCGAACCGGCCACGGGCTCGACGATCACGGCCGCGATGGTCGAGGCGTCGTGAAGCTGCACGATGTCTTCAAGCGCGTCGGCCAGATGCGTACCCCATGTCGGCTGGCCGCGGCTGAAGCCCGCTTCCTGGATGTTCAGCGTGTGCGGCAGATGGTCCACGCCCGGCATGTAGGCGCCGTAGAATTTGCGGTTGTTCACCATGCCGCCGACGGCGATGCCGCCGAAGCCGACGCCGTGATAGCCCTTCGAACGGCCGATCAGGCGCGTGCGCGAGCCTTCGCCCTTGGCGCGGTGATAGGCCAGCGCGATCTTGAGCGCGGTG
>CAYZFH010000022.1:0-2393 GCA_964477375.1 uncultured Rhizobiaceae bacterium
GTCATCATCGGCGGCGGCGTCGCCGGCTGCAGCGTGGCCTATCACCTGGCCAAGATGGGCGTGAAGGATGTGGTGCTGTTGGAGCGCGGCACACTGACCTGCGGCACGAGCTGGCACGCGGCCGGCCTGATCATGCAGCTCCGCACCACCGCGGTCCTGACCGAGCTGTGCAGTTATACCGCGAAACTCTACAAGCAGCTTGAAGCCGAGACGGGTCAGGCCACGGGCTTCAAGCAGGTCGGCAGCCTGCCGGTCGCGCGCAACGCGGACCGCTGGATCGAGATCAAGCGCCTGGCCTCGCTCGGGCGCTATTTCAATGTCGATGCCCACGTCCTGTCGCCCAACGAGGTGTCGAAATATCACCCGATGGTCGACACCAGCCAGATCGTCGGCGCTCTGTTCATTCCCGGCGACGGCCAGACCGATCCCGTCGGCACGGTCATGGCCTTGGCCAAGGGCGCGCGCACGGGCGGTGTCCGCATCTTCGAGAAAACGTCCGTCACCGGCATCGAGGTGAAGAACGGCCAGGTCGCCGCGGTGAACACCGAGTCCGGGCGCATCGGTTGCGAGGCCGTCGTGCTGTGCGGCGGCATCTGGTCGCGCGACATCGGCGCCAAGGTTGGCGTCAACATCCCGCTCTATGCGTCCGAACATATGTATGTGACGACGATGCCGATGGAGGGCGTGAAGACCGGCCTGCCCGTCATCCGCGACACCGACGGCTATGCCTATATCAAGGAAGACGCGGGCAAGTTCGTCGTCGGCGCCATCGAGCCCGAGGGCAAGCCGCTGCCGATGGACAAGCTGCCGGCCAATTTCGAGTTCGGCGAACTGCCCGAGGACTGGGAGCATTTCGAGCGCCCCATGTCCAACGCCATGGACCTGGTGCCGCGCCTGCGCGACGCGCAGATCCGCCATTTCATGAACGGCCCGGAAAGCTTCACGCCGGACAACCGCTTCATCGTGGGCGAGGCGCCGGAGATCCGGAAGTTCTATGTCGCCACCGGCTTCAACACCCAGGGCATCCTGTCGGGCGCCGGTGTGGGCAAGGCGCTGGCGGAATGGATCGTGGCCGACGAGCCGCAGATGGATCTATCCGAGATGGACATCCGCCGCTTCGCGCGCTTCCAGACCAACAAGAAATTCCTGCACGAGCGCATCGGTGAAAGCCTCGGCCTGCTCTATGCCATGCATTGGCCGTACCGGCAGGTCGAATCGGCGCGGCCGGTGCGCAAGACCGTGCTGCACGACCGCCTGGCCGCGCGCAACGCCTGCTTCGGCGAGACGGCGGGGTGGGAGCGCGCCAACTGGTATGCGCCTCAGGGCGTGAAGCCGGTCTATGAATATTCCTATGGGCGGCAGAACTGGTTCCCGCACACGGCCGAGGAGCATCGCGCGGTGCGCGAGCGGGTCGGGATGTTCGACCTGTCATCCTTCGCCAAATTCATGATCGAGGGGCCGGATGCGGCGCGCGAGCTGCAGCGCATCGCGGCCAACGACATGGAAGTGCCTGTAGGGAAGATCGTCTACACCCAGCTTCTCAACAAACGCGGCGGTATCGAATCGGATCTGACCATCACGCGCCTGGCCGAGAACCGCTTTATGGCGGTGACCGCCGCGGCCTGCCAGGTGCGCGACCTGGCCTGGATCAAGGACAATTTGTCGCCCGATGCGCGTGTCGTCGCCGTGGACGTGACCTCGGGCTTCGGCGTGCTGTCGGTCATGGGGCCGCGCTCGCGCGAGTTGCTGCAGAAGGTCAGCACCGCCGATTTTTCCAACGACGCGTTCCCCTTCGGCACGGCGCAGGAGATCGAGATCGGCTACGGCAAGGCGCACGCCTTCCGCGTCACCTATGTGGGCGAGTTGGGGTGGGAGCTGTATATCCCGACCGAGTTCATGCAGGACGTCTTCGACCTGATCGAGAAGGCGGGGCAGGGGCTGGGTCTCAAGCTGGCCGGTTACCACGCGCTCGATTCGCTGCGCAGCGAGAAAGGCTATCGCCACTGGGGCCACGACATCTCGCCGGGCGATACGCCGCTCGAGGCCGGTCTCGGCTTCGCAGTCTCGTGGAAGAAGAACGTCGACTTCATCGGCCGCGCCGCGATTGAAGCCCAACGCGGCAAGGCGCTGCCGCGCCGCCTGGTCCAGATCATCATGGAGAAGCCCGAGCCGCTGCTGTTCCACAACGAGCCGATCTTGCGCGACGGCAAGGTGGTCGGGCGCATCACGTCGGGCAGCTACGGCTACACGCTCGGCCGCGCCGTCGGCATGGGCTATCTGGAACGCAAGGAAGGCGTCGATAATGCCTTCGTCGAGTCGGGCCGCTATGAAGTCGAGATCGCGACCGAAATCCATCCGGCGCGCGTCTCGCTGAAGCCCCTCTACGATCCCAA
>CAYZFH010000022.1:2493-22039 GCA_964477375.1 uncultured Rhizobiaceae bacterium
AGGAACGTGGTGGCGATGTATTTCGGGCCGCTGATCGTGGGCGCGCCGCGGTGGCGGTGCAGCCAGGTCACTGGAAAGAACACCAGGCGCCCCTCGACCGGATCGATGGCATCGCCCTGAACCTCGAACTCCGTGCGGCCGCCCTCGGCCACCGTGTTGAAATACCACTGCGCGGCCAACACGCGCTCGCGCGTTTGCGGGCTCGAATTGTCGATATGCCATTCGAAGCTGCCGCCGGGCGGGTATTTCTTCACCCGCAGGTTTTCGACGTCGATGCTCTTATGCTCGCTGCCGGCCAGGAATTTCACGTCCTCCCGGTATTTCGGGAAATGCTCCATCAGCGATTGGCGCAATCGGTTGTCCACGTCCGCCCAGCCGGGCGTCGTCGCGATGGCCAATTCCAGTGTGGTTTTGCCCTTCTCGACCACGTTGCCGTGAAAGGCGTTCATGGTGCCGGGGAACTTGCGCTCGTCCCTCTCGAAGCGCGCGATCACGTCGCGGCAGAATTCCGGCGCCAGTGCCCGATCGTAGATGCGGATGAAGTTTTCCATGCAAACCCGGTGAATTGCCTGCCGATTGTCGTGCATTGGCCTTGAAACGCCAAGCCGCGAAGGTGGAACATGAGGGACCGGCAGCGATGGCCGGGATTAGGGGAGGAACATCATGGCGAAGAAAACGGCCCGGCCGGTAGATTCGGCCGCGATGGCGCGCGCGGCCTCGCGCACGCCGGTCATCACCCTGTCGGACACCGAAGCCCGTCTCGACATGGTCAAGATGCGTGCCTACCGCCTCCAGCGCGTGCGTGATGAGCTGAAGCGGCTGGATTATGGCGCGGCGGTCCTGTTCGACCCGATCAACATTCGCTACGCGACCGGCAGCCGCAATCACTCGGCCTTCATCTTCCACTTCCCCAGCCGCTATCTGTTCGTTCCCGTGGATGGTCCGGTGATCCTGTTCGAGGGCGACACCTATCGTCCGGTGGGCGCGGGGCTGGAGACGATCGACGAAATCCGGCCGATGATCATGACCAACTTCTTCTTCGTCGGCTCGCGCCTGGACGACATGGTGCGCAACTGGGTCACCCAGATCACGGACCTGTGCAAGAAACACTGCAAGGGCAACAAGCGCATCGCGATCGACAAGTGCGATCCGCGCATGCCGGGCGCCCTGGCGGACAAGGGCTACAAGACCTTCATCGCGCAAGAGCCGCTGGAACGTGCCCGCGCGATCAAGAGCGCCGAGGAGGTCCAGTGCATGAACTATGCGCTGGCGGTGGCCGAGGCCGGTATGGCCGACATGCGCGCCGCGCTGCGGCCCGGCATGACAGAGAACGAGCTGTGGTCGATCCTCTACGGTAACAACATCGCCATGGGCGGCGAATGGATCGACGCGCGCCTCATGTCGGCGGGCGACCGGGTCAATCCCTGGCAGCAGGAATCCTCGGACCGCATCATCCGCCCCAACGAGCTGGTGGCGTTCGACACCGACATGGTCGGGCCGCTCGGCTATTGCGCTGACATCTCGCGCACGTTCCTGTGCCATCCCGGCAAACCGACCAAGGCGCAGCGCGAGCTTTACACGCTCGCCTATGAGGAAGTGCACCACAATATCGGGCTGGTGAAGGCCGGCGCGTCCTTCCGCGATCTCGCCAAAAAGGCGTTCAAGCCCGCCAAGAAGTATGTCGCCAACCGCTATCCGTTCATCATGCACGGCATCGGCATGTGCGACGAATGGCCGGGCATTCCCTATCAGGTCGATTTCCCGACCTACGGCTATGACGGCGAGCTCGTGGAGAACATGACCCTCTGCGTCGAATCCTATGTCGGCGCGGAAGGCGGGGCCGAAGGCGTGAAGCTGGAGCGCCAGGTACTGGTGACCAAGAGCGGCTGCATCCCGCTGGATAAATTCCCCTTCGAAGATGAGCTTCTGGCCTGAACGGCCGGATTGGAGAGTAGCGTATGACCGTCGCCTTCATCGGGGTGGGGAACATCGGTTTCCCCATGGCCCAGCAGCTCGTCGCCAAAGGCCACCAGCTCGTCATCCACGATCTGGTGCGCGAAAGGGCTGAGCCGTTGTTGGCCGAAGGCGCCCAATGGGCGTCCAGCCCGAAGGAGGCGGCGCGGCAGGCGGATGTGGTGATCACCTCGCTGCCGGGCCCCGCCCATGTGCGGGCGGTGATGGAGGGGATGGACGGCGTGCTGGCCGGGCTTCGCTCCGGCGCCACCTGGTGCGAGATGAGCACGACGCTGATCAATCAGTTGAAGCGCCATGCCGAGGAAGTGGCCCGGCGCGGCGGCACGGCGCTGGAATGTCCCGTCACCGGCGGGGTGAAGAACGCCTACAAGGGCAAGATCACCATCTTCGTCTCGGGCGAGAAATCGGTGTTCGAGGCGCGGCGCAACGTGCTGGGCGACATTGGTGAGAAGCTGATCTTCCTCGGCCCCCTGGGCACGGCCATGACGGCCAAGCTGATCACCAACATGCTGTGCTTCGTGCATGAGCAGGCGTTGGGCGAGGGGCTGATGCTGGGCAAGAAGGCGGGGCTCGATCTGCCCGGATTGCTCGAGGCCATCCAGTCCAGTTATGGAGCCAGCTTCGTGGCCGAAGCCGACTCACCTAAGATTTTGGAAGGTATCTACAACACGACCTTCCCAATCGCCCACGCCTGCAAGGACATGCTGCTGACGACACAGCTGGCCGATAAGGAGGGCGTGCCGTTGCCGCTCGCCAAGTTCGTGCAGGCGGTGATGGAGAAGGCGCGCGAGCGCTACGGCGACGACGCCGACTGCCTGTCGCCCATCCGGATGGCCGAGGAAGACGCGGGGATTCCTTTACGTCCCTAGTTTCCCGCCCGCAGGACCCTGCCTTGTCGATCTTCGCGTCTAGGAGGACGTCATGAGCCTGCTGATCAAGAATGCGACGATTCTGACCGTCGATGCGGACCGCAGGGTCATTAAAGACGGCGCAATCTATGTGGAGAAGGGCCGCATCGCTGATATCGGGCCTTCCGCCGAGGTCGAGAAGCGGCGGGCCGCGAACGCCAAGCGGGTGATCGACGGGCACGGCAAGGTGGTCTGCCCCGGCTTCGTCAATATCCACTCCCATGCCGGCTACATCATCTTCCGCGGCCGGTCGGAAGACGCGGGGATGAACTTCGCCACGACCCTCTACTTCCCGATGTCCACCGTCATGACGCGGGAAGACCGCGAGGCCATGGGCGCTCTCAACTATGTGGAATTGCTGCGCAGCGGCTGCACGTCCGTCGTCCAGCAGGAAGAAGACGTCGAGGTGTTGGCGCCCTTTGTGCAGAAGCTGGGTGTCCGCAGCGCCATGGGCGAAATGGTGGGCGACGCGGACCCGGACAAAATGCTGAAGGGCGAATTCGTCTTCGACGGAAAAATGCGCGCCGAGCAGATGGAGCGCGCGGTCGGCTTCGCCAAGCGTTGGCACGGCCAGGCGGATGGCCGAATCACGGCCATGATCGCGCCGGGCAGCACGATCACCTCATCTCCGGAGCAGCTCGACGAATCGCGCGCCGCCGCCGACAAGCTCGGCCTGCGCCTGACGATGCATCTGGGTTGGAGCCCGTTCGAGCAGCGCACCATTCAAAAGCTTTACGGCATGGGAACGTTCGAATTCGCCCGGAAGCACGGCATCGTGGGCCAGGACGTGGTGACGACCCATTGCTACGTCATCGAGGACCCGGACATCGAGATCCTGGCCAAGTCGGGCACCCATCTGGCGCACTGCCCCTTGATGAACTCCTTTCGCGGACTGATCGCGCCGGTCAACGACATGCGGAAGCGCGGCGTCAACGTGGCGCTGGGCGTCGACAACATGTTCGGCGACTATTTCGACGTGATCCGCTCGGCCGTGACCTGCGCGCGCATCAAAACGCAGGATTCGCTGGCATTGCTTTCAACGGATGCGCTGGAGATGGCGACCATCAACGGCGCCAAGGCCATGGGGTTGGAAAAGGAGATCGGTTCGCTCGAGGTGGGCAAGCGCGCCGACATCATCATGCTGGACTATCGCGCGCTCGGCCTCGTGCCCATGCTCGATCCCGTCCAGAACCTGGCCTACCACGCCCATGCGCGCGATGTGGAAATGGTGATGGTGGACGGGAATGTTCTCGTCGACGGCGGCGAGATGAAGACGGTCGACCGGATGGAAGTCATCGACGACGCGGCGAAAGCCTCGGACGCCGCCTGGGCGCGCTTCGAAAAGAAATACGGCGGCCCCATGGCCTCGCTCAGTCACTGAGTGACGGCGGTCTCCATCAAAAGGAGGAAGAGTTCTCTAGGGACTGGGCGTGCCGGCGCGCGATGGTGGCGGACGAGACGCAAATATCCCGCTGTAGCCCGTTCGCATTCGCTACCGAGACGCGCCGAAATGCGCTCGGAATCGCAGCAGCGACCCTGTCACCAGGACTGCGCCGATGCCCGCGATGGCGGCCAGCTTGGGCCACAGAATCTCCAGCCCGGCCCCCCGGAACACGACGGATGTGGCGAACTCCACATAGTGCCGGACGGGCGAGACGACTGTGAGCCAACGAATCGATTCCGGCATGGATTCGATCGGTGTGTAGGTGCCGGATAGGAACATCAACGGCACCAACACCAGCATGGCCAACAGAGACATTTGCTGGATGCTGCGCGTGAAGGTCGCGAGCATGATTCCAATGGCGGTGATCGCAAACAGATAGATGAACGTGCCGGAAAAGAACAAAAGCTCGGAGCCGCGGAACGGCACGCCGAAGAAGCCGATGACGATGCCGTGTAATGCCAGCGCAGCCGCGCACATGACGACCAGGCATGTCGGCCATACCTTCGCGAGCATGATTTCTCCCGCACCCACGGGCATGACAAGAAGATGTTCGATCGTGCCATGCTCCTTTTCGCGAAGGAGCGCCGCGGCCGGCAGCAGGAAGGCGATCTGGGTGATGACCAACAGCAAACGTATCAAGGCGTTGTACCACTCGCTGGTCAGGTTTTGGTTGTATAGAACGCGTGTGCGCACGTCGATCGGCAGAGCCGCCGCGACGTCACGTTTGCGGATTTCCAATTGGCGCTGCATTTCCTCGCCGACGATACTGCGCACGTAACCTGCGCCGATATAGGCCTGGTTGACGGCCGTGGCGTCCACGTTGAGCTGGAGTTCCGGTATGCGCCCGGCGGCCAGGTCCGACTGCAGCTTTGAGGGAAGTACCAGAACGAACGTGTGCGTGCCCTGGTCCAAGACCCGGTCGATATCGCGGAACTCGATCAGGTCAGGCGCGCGGAAATGGGGCGCCCTGAAGGCCGCTATGATGCGTTGGGACAGAGGCGAGCGGTCTTCATCGACGATCGCGATGGCGGCATTTCGCAACTCCAGGGACATGCCCTCTGCCGCGTTCTTGATGTCGAAAGTGAACGTATAGCCGATGAAGAGCAGCAGCGTGATATCGCGCGCCAGCACCAGAAGTTCCTTCACGCCCAAATGAAATACCCGGCTTAAAAGCCCAGCCATGTTTCAGGCCTCCTGCTTGCGCAGAAGCGCGATGCTGGCGCACAGAAGGGCGGCCATCATCCCCAGCAAAACGGCATAGCTCGGCCATAGCTCGCGGGCTGGCAGGCTTTTCGTGAAGCAACCGACGGCGATGTCGAGGAAATAGGTCGCGGGAAACGCGCGTGCGATCCACGACGCGCCGCCGACCAGGCTACTCACCGGCGTCAGGAGTCCCGAATACAAGAAAGACGGAACCACCGTCACGATGAGCGAGATCAATAAGGCCGCCAATTGGGTCCGGGTGAATGTGGACACGAGAAGCCCGATGCCCGTCGTCACGCACACATAGAGCGCTGCGCCGAGCGCGAGTGCGAAGAAATCGCCCTTTAGGGGAACGCCGAAGCCGTAGATCGTCATCGCGGTCAATAAGCCGAAATTGACCATGCTGATCGCGACATACGGCAGTTGTTTGCCCAAGAGAAACTCCACCCGCCCGATGGGCGTGGCGTATAGGTTGGTGATCGAGCCCAGCTCCTTTTCCCGCACCACCGCCACGGCGGTCAGCATGGCGGGAGACAGCGCAAGCACCATGGCCAGGATTCCCGGAACGAAAGCATATTTGCTTTGCAGATCCTGGTTGAACCAGTACCGCGTGCGCAGGTCGACCGGCGAGAACGTCGCTTCCATGCCGCGGGTTTCGCGCGCATAGCGCATCGCCTGTTCCAGATTCATCGCCTGGACGTAACCTCGGATCGTCTCGGCCCGGAACGGCATCGACCCATCGATCCAATAAGCGGCTTGCGGTGTGCGGCCCTCGGCGAGGTCGCGTCCGAACAGAGGAGGAATTTCGATCGCGAAGCGCAGTTCGCCCGCCGCGAACTTCCTTTCCAGCATGGCATCCGACGAGACAGCACCGACATCGTGGAAATAGCGCGAGTACGCGAATCCTTCGAGGTAGGTGCGGCTCGCCGGCGTACGGTCACGGTCTAAAGTCGCGTAGGAAAGGTTCTCCACGTCCAGCGTGAGACCGAGGCCGAAGACGGTCATCAGAACCGCGGGCACGACCAGGGCGGAGCCGAGCCGAAACGGATCGCGAAAGACCTCGAGAGACTCGCGGCGAACGAGGGCCCAAAGCCGCCGGGGATTCATGCGGCGCTCCGTCCGGCGTCTGCAGCGTCGCGTTCGATCAGCGTCACGAACGCGTCTTCGATGGTGGGTGCGCCGGCCGAGCGCATGAGTTCATCTGGCGGCGCAATCGACAGCACACGGCCGGCATTCATCAGGGCGATCCGGTCGCAACGACCGGCTTCGGCCAGATAGTGGGTCGAGACGAAAACCGTCACGCCCTTGGCGCGGGAAAGTCCGACGATGGCGTGCCAGAAGCGGTTCCGTGCGACAGGGTCCACGCCGGACGTAGGCTCGTCCAGCACCAGCAATTCCGGTTCGTGAATGAGGGCGACGGCCAGAGACAAGCGCTGGCGCAATCCTAAGGGAAGAGCCTCCGCGCGCTGCTGCAGGACGCCGCCCAGGCCGAATTCGGCGGAAAGGGCGGCAACGCGTTCGCGAATTCGCTTGGCGGGCATGTCGAACAGGCGGCCGTGCAGCCAAAGGTTTCGCTCAACCGTCAATTCGCCATACAGCGAAAAAGCCTGCGACATGTAGCCCAGACGCCGCCGCTGGGCGATGCCGCCGCGCGTCGTGTCGGTGCCGAACAGGCTGGCTTTTCCTTCGCTCGGCGGAAGAAGGCCGGTCAACAACTTCATTGTCGTCGTTTTGCCGCATCCGTTTGGACCGATGAATCCGAAGATTTCGCCCCGTGCGATCCGGAAACTGGCGCGCTCGACCGCAACGAAGCGCCCGAACCGGCGCGTCAGCTCCATGGCCTCGATCGCGATGGCGCCGTCGGCCGGCAGCGCGGACGGAGAATGCGGCGTCCAGGATTCCGGACGCTTTGTGGGCGGAAGCAGAGCGACATAGGCCGCATCCAAGTCCGATACCTTTGTCTCGGCCAGAATCTGGCCGAGTGAGCCGTCCGTAAGGATCGCACCTTCATCCATCATGATGATGCGGTCGAAATGGGACGCCTCTTCCATGTACGCGGTCGCCACGACGATCGTCATAGAGGGAGAAGCGTGCTTAAGATCGCGGATCAAATCCCAGAATTGGCGGCGCGAGAGGGGATCGATCCCGGTCGTCGGCTCGTCCAGGATAAGAAGTGCCGGGTCATGAATCAGGGCGCAGCAAAGTCCGAGCTTCTGCTTCATGCCGCCGGACAACTGCTTGGTTCGGCGATTCGCGAACGGCAACAGGCCGGTGGTATTTAAAAGCCATTGCGCACGAGCGGATGCCTCGTGCCGCGGCAGGTTGAACAGCCGTGCGAAGAAATCCACGTTCTCAGCGACAGAGAGTTCGCCGTAGAGATTTTGGCCCAGGCCTTGCGGCATGTAGGCGATTTGCGCACAAACCCGCCGGCGATGCGCGGTATCGCGCATATCACCGCCCAGTACGGCGACCGCGCCGTTTTGAATCCGCTTGACGCCCGCAATCAGTGCGAGAAGCGACGATTTGCCTACGCCGTCCGGTCCGACCAGGCCGACCGTTGAACCTTGCGCGATCTCGAGGTCCAAGCCGCGCAGGGCGATCACCGCACCATGGCGGTGCTCCAAGCCCGCGATGTCGACGACGGCGTGGTTGTTTACCGCTTGGAAGCCGGCCATGGCGCATCCGGTTCGACCCGCACGTAGCCCATGCCCGGCATACCGGGTTTGACCATACGGGCGCTGTTGTCGCGCACTTGCAATTTCACGCGGAAGACCAGCTTCTGCCGTTCCTCGGTGGTCTCGACCTCTTTGGGCGTAAACTCCGCTTGCGCCGACAGGAACGACACATACGCCGCAACCGGCTTATGAGGGATGGCGTCGAGCCGAATCGAAGCTTCGTCCCTGATCCGCACGCGACCTGCCGCGCGCTCGGGCAGATAAATCGTCATATAGAGATCGTCGAGATCGATCATTACCAGGGCTTTGCCGCCGGTGGCCAAGACCTCTCCGGGCTCGGCCAAGCGGTATAGGATTCGGCCGCTTGTCGGCGCGTAAAGCGTCGCGTCGGACAGATTTGCTTCGATTTCCTCGATGCGGGCCTGCAGCTCGACGATTTCGGTCTTGGTCGCCTCGAGCGCCGAACGCGCCGCGTTGAGGAACGAGAGGTTCACCTCCCGCCGGAAATGGTCGCGATCGAGCCTCTCTCGCGTGGCGAAGCCCTTTTCGAAGAGAGTTTCGGAGCGTTTCAATTCGATTTCGGACAGCTCCAGATCGTCTCGGCGCCGCTTGATTTCGGCCGCTGCCGATTCGACGTGATGTGTCGCGCGGGTCAACTGCGCCTTGGCCTGGGCCAGGCTGGCCCGCATGGCGCGGGCGTCGAAACGCACCAAAGGCTGGCCGGCTAGGACGTCGTCGCCTTCCTTCACGAGGACGGCTTCCACGCGTCCCGCGAACTTCGTAGACACGTCGATTTCCGTGCCTTCGATGCGGCCGTTGCCCAAGACGATGCCGGGGGTCTGATCGCCGTCTTGCCAGTGCTTCCACAGGAAAATGCCGCCAGCGCCGAGCGCGACAGCGAGAAGCAGAACCGCACTCCCCCGTAAGAAGCCCATTGATGTTATGACCCGTCGAAAATGGCGCGCACTATCCAATTTCGGAACGCGAACGCCATTGATCTAGCGCAATCATTCGCGCGGCATCGTGGCCGGACCTAGAAAGACGAATCCTTCTCCTTCAGGAACTCGATCTCCTCGGGCGTGCTGACGCGGCCGAGGATGGTGTTGCGGTGGGGAAAGCGCCCGAACCGTTCCACGATCTCGGCATGCCGCCGGATGACGTAGAGCGAATCTTCGTAACGCGGACTTTCGTTCCGGCGCAGCACAAGCTTCAGCGAACGGCGCTGGACCGCCATGTCTTCGCTGTGCTCGAACGGCGTATAGAAGAAGGTGCGCGGCACATGGTGGACGCGCATGTCGAAACCGTGACCGACGGCGCGCTCGGCCACGGCCAACGCCTTGGCGTCGGTTGCGTACATGCGCGGCGTGCCGCGGAAGATGTTGCGCGGAATCTGGTCCAGGAGGATCAGGAGGCCCAGCGCGCGGTAGGGCGCATCGGCCACGTCGTCGTAATGGCCGGCGGCGGCCTCTTCGTGGTGAGCCAGGAACTTCGCGCGCAGCTCGGCGTCGAACTCCGGCACGACCTTGAACCATTTCTCCTGCCACGGGTATCGGCCGGCGCCGTCGCACGGGCCGAGCCAGTAATCCACCACTTCGTCCAGGCGCGCGTGCTTATGCTTCATTTGCGGCGCTTCGCCTTGACTTTCGTCGGCGCGGCCTTCTTGCGTAGGCGCGGCTTGCCGGTCGGCATCAGCTCGGGGATCGGCCGGTCGTAATAGGGCAGCGTGTCGATGCGCGGTTTCCACGCGCCCGAGGCGATCACGTTGCGCACATGCGCGGAGATCTGCTCCAAGCTCGTGAACCAGACATGGCCGCGGCTGCGCATATGGGCGATCAGGTCCTCGATGGCCATGGCGCGCGCGAGGCGCCCGCTGACAGGTGGATGCCAGACGCAGACCCACAAGCCGCCGTGAGTCCAGGCCGCGTCGAATTCGGCGCGGAACAGCTCGTGCGCGCGGGCGGGCGAGGAGACCGGCAGCATGTAGTTGAAGTCGCGCCAGTTCATGTAGTGCGGCCAATCGTCGAGCCCGTGCGGGGTCGGGATCTCGACCAGCGAGCGGTTGCCGCCGTAGGTCAGGAGATAGGGAATGTCGTCACCGAAGAGGGAGGATTCGTAGTCGAAGCCTTCCTCGATCAGGAAACGGATCGTGTTGCGCGAGACGCCCCAGGACGGCGCGCGGTAGCCGCGCGGCCGTTTGCCCGACGCCTTCACCACGGCATCGATGCCGCGACCGATAGCGTCTTCTTCCTCGGCAGCGCTCAAGTCGACCGGGTTGTGATGCAGATAGCCGTGGTGACCGAGTTCATGCCCGCCCTTGAGGATCGTCTCGATGGCGGCGGGATAGTTCTCGATCACCCAGCCGGGCACGAAGAAGGTGCCGGGCAGTTGGTGCTGGTTGAGGATGTCGACGATGCGCGGCACGCCGACTTCGGTGTCGTAGCGCAGGAGCGAGGTCGAATGCAGCCGGTTGTCGGCGTCCTTGGGGAAGCCGTGATGGATCGTCGAATCGGCATCCACGTCGAAGCTGAAGCAGACGGCGCAGCGCGCGCCGTTCGGCCAGGGAATCGGATTGCGGATCATGGCGCCCCCGGATCATCTCGTCGCGGGAGCATGATAGGGGGCGGGCGGGCCGCCGCGAAACCGGATTCCACCCTTGCCCCGAACCTTGCGGGCGGGGAGGATCGGGCCATGAAAGTCCATCCGCTCGAACGTTCCCTCTGGTACGACACCGCCGCACCCGCGCCGGAAACCCATCCGCTCGCCGGCGCCGTTACGGCTGACGTGGCCGTCATCGGCGGCGGCTATACAGGCCTTTCGACCGCGCTGCATTTGGCTAAGCGCGGGGTGAAGGCCGTCGTGCTGGAGGCTGAGGAAACGGGCTATGGCGCCTCGGGGCGCAACGCGAGCCACTGCTCGCCCACGTTCCTGCATCACACGCCCGAGGAAGTGGTCGCCCAATGGGGGCCGGTTTACGGCCCGCGCATGGTGCGGCTGCAGGCCGATGCGGCCAACCTGGTGTTCGGTCTTATCCGCGAATACGGCATCGACTGCGAGGCCGTTCAGAACGGGCTGATCTATCCCGCCCATACGCGCGCGGCGTTGAAGGCGCAGGAAAGCGTCTGTGCGTCCTATGCGGCGCTCGGCAAGGCCGTGCGGATGATCGACAAGGCGGAGGCCGCTGCGCTGATCGGCTCGGACCGTTATGCCGGCGGTTGGTTCCACCCCGAGGGCGGGCACCTCAATCCGCTCGGCTATGCGCGCGGCCTGGCGCGCGCCGCGCTGAAGGAAGGTGCGGTCATCCACACCGGCACGCGCGTCCAGCGCGTGGTGCCCGACGGCGCCAAGTGGCGCGTCGAGGCGCATGGCGGCTCGGTCACCGCGGACAAGGTGGTGATCGGCACCAACGCTTTCACCGGCGATTTCTGGCCCGACCTCGGCAAAACGTTCTTCCGCCTGACCGCGTTCAACGTGGCGACCGAGCCGCTGACCGAGAACGTCCGGCGCAGCGTCCTGCCCGGCAACAACAACCTGATCGATGTCCGCAAGGACACGCAGTACTACAAGCTGGACAAGGACGGCCGCCTGGTGACGGGCAGCGTGGTCAATTGGACGCGCGGTCTCGAACAGGACCGCACTTTCGCGGTGATCCAGCGGCGCGTGCGCGATCTGTTTCCGCAGATCGGCGAGCCTCAGTGGCGCTGGCTCTGGCACGGCTATGTCGACATGGTGCCGGAGATGATTCCGAAACTCTTTCGCCCGGCGCCGGGCGTCGTCGCTGCGTTGGGTTTCTCGGGGCGCGGCGTGCCGACCTGCACGGCGCTCGGCAAATCGCTGGCCGGATGGGCGTCGGGCGACATCGCTGAAGCCGATCTGCCGCTGCCGTTCCTCGATCCGAAGCCGCTGTTCGGAAGGCGCATCCTGTCGTTCATGACGCCGACCGTCGCGGGGCCGCTCTATCGCTGGCAGGACCGGCACGCGCTCCGGCGCGACGGGCAGACTCCGCCGAAGCTCTAGGAATTACGCCGAGACCGGCGGCTTTCTATCCGCCCACGGCCGTGCCGCTTCGAGCTGTGCCGCGAGGCGGAACAGCGTGGCCTCCTCGCCATAGCGCCCCTGGAAATGCACGCCGATGGGCAGGCCTTCCGCGTTCCATGAGAGCGGCACCGACATGGCGGGTTGGCCGGTCATGTTCGCGATCGGCGTGAAGGGCACGAACGCGGCCGAACGGCGCAGCACAGCTTCGGCATCCTCGCCGGTGACGTCGAAATGCCCGAGCGGGGGCGGCGGGTGGCCGAGCGTCGGCGTCAGCCAGAGATCGACGCCCTGGAAGAAACGTCCGATCTCGCGCGCGGTCCTTTGCAGGAACGCGTTGGCGTTCATGAAGTCGATGGCGCTGGCGTGTTTGCCATGCTCGTGCAGCGCCCAGGTGAAGGGTTCGACGCCCGCCCGCGCCCGGTCCGCGCCGACGCGCTTGGCCATGGTCTCGACCTGCCAGGCGCAACTTGCGCCCCAGAGCTGCACGAAGGCGTCGTAGAGCGTGGTCCCGTCGATGCGCGGCGCGCTCTCAATCACCTCGTGGCCGAGAGAGGCGCACAGCTTCGCCGCGTCTTCCGCCGCCGTGATGCAATCGGGATGGACCGGCGTGCCCGCCGGCGCCTTGGTCGAGACCGCGATGCGCAAGCGGCCGGGATCGGCGCCGACTTCGTCCCGGAACGGGCGCGCGGGCGGGGCGGCCCAATAGGGTGCGCCCGCATCGGGCCCGCACGTCGCGTCCAGTAAGGCCGCGCTGTCGCGCACCGAGACGGTGACGGCGTGTTCGGCCACGAGGCCCAGCATGTCGATCGTGTCGGGGCCGAGCGGGTTGCGCCCGCGCGTGGGCTTGAGGCCGAACAGGCCGCAGCACGAGGCCGGGATGCGGATCGAGCCGCCGCCGTCATTCGCATGCGCCATGGGCACGAGGCGCGCGGCGACGGCGGCCGCGCTGCCGCCGCTCGATCCGCCGGTCGAGCGCGTGGGATCCCAGGGATTGCGGGTGGGGCCGAACAACAGCGGCTCGGTCGTTGGCAGCAGGCCGAACTCCGGCGTGTTGGTCTTGCCCAGGATGACGAGGCCTGCGTTGCGCAGGCGGGTGGTCAGCTCGCTGTCCTTCTCGTCGACAAACTCGGCCAGGGCTCGCGAACCCGCCGTGTAGCGCGCCCGCGCATGGCGCGCGACGATGTCCTTGAGCAGGAACGGCACGCCGCCAAACGGGCCCTTGCCGTTCTCGTTGCGCGCGCCGCGCCGCCGCACCAGCGTGCGCGCCTCGTCGTAGAGCCGCGTAATCACGGCGTTAAGCTCGGGGTTGATCCGCTCGATGCGCGCGATGGCGGCTTCGGTCAGCTCGTCGGCGGTCGTCTGGCCGCTGCGCACCAGTTCGGCCTGGGCCGTGGCGTCGAGGTCGGCGAAGTCGTTGCTCACGGCGCGGTCCCGGTCCGGTGCAGGGCTTTCCATACATAGCCGTTTTTCGGCATAGTGGGCGAGGACAACATGACGGACATATTCGATGTCCGCCGCCGGAGACCGACATGGCGCAAAAACTCGACCGCGCGACCGTCTTTCCCGAAGCCGAATTGCCCGATGCCGCGGCCCTCTTGGCCGAGGGCCGCAAGATGGCCGAGACGGTGAAGGTCGGCCCGTCGCCCTTCCTCAAGCATTACGGCGTCTCGTCGGAAGCCCAATACAAGCGCCAGCAGGCGGAAGCCGGGCGCGTGATGATGCATGCGCAGATCGGCTTCCGCGATCCGGCCAAGAGCCGCCGCGCCTATGCCGAGGTGTGGGAGAAGCTGGACAAGGCCGGCCACCGGGTCGACCGCTACGGCATCTGCCTCGACTGGAGCATGGGCTACCCGCGCGAGCAGCGGAAGAACATGCCGCGCGGCACGGGCCTGATCATGCAGGAGATCGAGGACTGGAGCGCCATGACCTCGCAGGCGCCCGTCGCGCCGCACTATGGCGACTTCGTCATCGGCACGCCCGCGGGATACGAGAACACGATCGCGGCGCTTCTGTCGGGCGCCACCGCGATCGGCAATCTGGGACAGTACTTCACCTTCCGCCAGCCGCATTGGGACGACGACGTTTTCACCACCGCGGAGGCGGTGAAGGCCATCGCGCTGGCCGGCGCACAGCCCGCCGAGGTTCTGATCCACTCGAACCTGGACGACGGCTTCGCCTCGATGTTCACCGACCTGGCCTGTTCGCTGGGCGCCATCCTGGTCGAGACGCATATCGTTAACAATCTATGCGGCGCGCATGTCGCGCACTGCTTCGGCAACACCTTCTCGCGCCCCTATACGCGGCTGGCCTTCCAGCGCGCGTCCCAGCGTGTCTCGTCCGCGCCGGGCACGATGGTCTATGGCGCGACCACCATGTACGGGCCGAACCATGCGGCCAACTTCGCGGCGCTGGCGTCCTATCTGCGCCTCGACGCCTATGGCCAGCGCACCAAGCCCTCGGGTCACGCGGTCAATCCCGTGCCGGTGACCGAGGCCGAGCGCATTCCGGACATCGAGGAGATCATCGACGTCCATATGTTCGCCAACAAGCTGGTGGAGCTGGAAGAGCCGCTTCACAGCCTGAGCGACGATCAGGAGATCGACGCGGTGGCGGACCAGATCGTGGCCGGCGGCCATGTCTTCAATGACAATCTGTTCAAGGGCTTCACCGAAGCCGGCATCGACACGAACAACCCGCTGGAGATGTTCCTGGCCATCCGCCGTGTCGGCTCGAAGCGGTTGGAGGAATTGTACGGTCCGGGCCGCCCGACCGAAGGGCGCCTGCGCGGCCGCACGCCGGTCGTGCGCGCCAATTCCATCGAGCAGGTGGAGGAGGCCGGCGAAGGCTACATCGCGCACATGGATCCCGCCGTGCGCGAGCGCATCCGCAAGGCGGGTTTCCGCGCGTGCCTGGCCACCACCGACGTGCACGAGTACGGCAAGATCCTGGTCGAGACGGTCATGCGCGGCCTGGGCGTCGAGATCGTGGACGGCGGCACCTCGATCGACGCGAACGACCTGGCGGCCTTCGTGAAATCCGAGAAGGTCGATCTCATCGCGCTGTCGTCCTACAACGGCGTGGCGCTGGGCTTTGTCTCCGAGCTGAAAACGGAAATGAAGCGCCACGGCGTCGATTTGCCGGTTTTCATCGGCGGCAAGCTCAACCGCATTCCCGACGGCAGCAACACCAGCCTGCCGGTCGATGTCAGCAGCGAGCTGGCGGAAGCCGGCGCCATCGTGTGTCCGGATGTGACCGTGCTGCTGGATCGTCTGGCGGAGATGTCGCGAGACAGCGCGGCGTGACACAGACCATCGGAATTCTCGGCGTCGGCCATTTCGGCGGGTATCTGGTCGAGGGCCTCCTGCGGGGCGATAACGCACCGCGCGTGATCCTGTCGCCGCGCGGCGCCGCCAAGGCCAAAGAGCTTTCCGAGCGTCACGGTCTCGAGATCGCGCCCGACAATCAGGCCGTGGTCGACAAGTCCGACGTCGTGCTGCTGGCGACACGGCCCAAGGACGCGGCGGCGACCGTGGCCGCCCTGCACTGGCGCGAGGGGCAACGCCTTGTGATCTTCGCGGCGGGCATCCGGCCCGCTTCTCTGGCGCTCGGCCCGGCGGTCGGTGTCCGCGCCATGGCCTGCGCGGCCTGCGCCCACGGCGAAAGCACGGTCGTGATTCACCCCGAGGATGCCGTCACGCGCGACGTGTTGAAGTCCCTCGGGCCGGTTTTGACCATGCCGAGCGAGGCGGCGCTGGAAGCCGGTACGGTCATGTACGGCTACTACGCCATGATGTTCGGGCTGATGGAGGAGGGCGAGCGCTGGGCCAAGGCTCAGGGCATCCCCGACGCCTCCGCGCGCGACATCGTGGCCTGGTGCTTTCGCGGCGCCGGCACCATGCGTCTGCATGACATAAAAGAGTCGCTGCCGGACATCGTGGCGTCGCTGGCGACACCGGGCGGCCTGACGGAATGCGGCCTGAACTCCCTGCGCTCCGAGGACGGCATGGCCGCCTGGGGCCGCGCCATGGACGCGCAGCTCCGCAAGGTGCGCGGGCAGGACAAATAGCCGAGCATCGGCGCGCACTGCCGATTGCGCTATGATTGCACACCCGCCAATCGAGGGAGGTTCCCCGTGAAAAAGCTTTTGCTGGCCACCGCCGCCGTCACTCTGTTCGCAGGCGTCGCACTTGCTGCGACCCAGACGGTCAAGATGAGCGCGATCAGCGAGGTCGGGCCGACCGATCCCGTGGGCTCGATCACCTTCGAGGATTCCAGCAAAGGCCTGGTGGTGAAGACCGACCTGTGGAGCCTGCCGCCGGGGCCGCACGGATTCCACGTGCACCAGAACCCAAGCTGCGACGGCGCGATGCAGGAAGCGATCGCCGTTCCGGGCGGCGCGGCCGGCGGGCATTACGACCCGAAGAGCACCGGCAAGCATATGGGCCCGGACAGCAAGGAAGGCCACGCGGGCGATCTGCCGCTCATCACCGTGGACGATTCCGGCAAGTCGAAGCAGACGCTCCTTGCACCGAACCTCAAGCTGGCCGAGATCAAGAACCGCGCCGTCATCATCCACCAAGGCGGCGACAATTATTCCGACCAGCCCCAGCCGCTCGGCGGCGGTGGCCGGCGTATCGCCTGCGGCATCATTCCGTAGCGCGGACTAGGCCGCCATCGACAGAAGCCAGCGTCTCACGGTTTCGGTTGGGGCGGGATGGCGCTGCTTGCGCGGCGCGACGACATAGTAGTCGCGCCCGCCGTGCATGGTGGCGGCAAATGGTTGGATCAGCCGGCCTGCGGACAGATCGGTCTCGATGAGAAATTTGCTGACCAGCGCGATGCCCTGGCCGGAAACGGCTGCGTCGATCGCGAGCCCTGTCTGGTTGAAGCGCAGGCTTTTGACGTCTGGCGCGGCGATGCCGAGTTCTCTCTCGATGAACTCCGGCCAAAGGTCGTGGGTATCGTGCAGGAGGACTTGGTTCTTCAGCGCGGCGGGCTCAAGCGACTTTGCCGCGCGCGCAAGCAGCTTCGGGCTGCACACGGCCACAATCTCCTGTGCAAACAGGAAGTCCACCTTCAAGCCCGGACCGAAGGGCGGCTTGCCCTGGCGCACGGCGATATCAACTCCGTCGGACTGGAAATTGGCCAAGCTTTCCGACGCCAAGATGCGCAGGTCGATCAGCGGATTGGCTTCGGTGAACGCGGGCAGGCGGGGCAGCAGCCACTTGGCGGCGAAGGTCGAAGTGATGCTGATGGTCAGACGCAACGGCTCCGGCCGAAGGGCGAGCGTCGCTTCGCGGATCAGTTCGAACGCCCGGCGGATGTGCGTCACGTAGGCGCGCCCTTCGTCTGTCAGCGCCAGCGTGCGCGGCAGTCGCTGGAACAGCTTCACGCCCAAGCTCGCTTCCAGCCCGCGCACATGCTGTGCGACGGCGCCCTGCGTTACGCCCAATTCGTCGGCGGCGGCGCGAAAACTCAGCCGCCGCGTGGCGGTTTCGAACGCGCGCAGAGCATTGAGGGGTGGCAGCCGCCCGATCGGATCATTCATGAGATAGTTTTTCTACCGGCAGTCAGGAGGTTAACTGGTTCGTCCTGGCGCTCAATGTCAGATAATATTTTGCAAGAATTTCGGCCGAATGACGGCCATACCCCAAATCAAGGGAGCTATCAATGAGTGTAGAAAAAGTGGCCGTCGTGACGGCAGGTGGAAGCGGCATGGGCGCGGCCGCGGCACGGAAATTGGCGCAGGACGGGTATCGGGTCGCCATCCTGTCTTCGTCCGGCAAGGGCGAGGCGCTGGCCAAGGAACTGGGCGGCATCGGCGTCACCGGCTCCAACCAGTCGAACGATGATCTCAAGCGGCTGGTCGATCAGGTGGTGGACAAGTGGGGCCGCATCGACGCGCTGGTGAACAGCGCCGGTCACGGCCCGCGCAAGCCGATCCTCGACATCACCGACGAGGATTGGGGCAAGGGCATGGATGTCTATTTCCTCAGCGCCGTGCGCCCCATCCGCCTGGTGACGCCGGTCATGCAGAAGCAGAAGTCCGGCGCCATCGTGAACATCTCGACGGCCTGGGTGTTCGAGCCCAGCGAGATGTTCCCGACCTCGGCCGTCTTCCGCGCCGGTCTCGCGTCCTTCACCAAGGTGTTCGCGGACAAATACGCGGCCGACAATATCCGCATCAACAACGTGCTGCCCGGCTGGATCGACAGTCTTCCTGCGACCGACGAGCGCCGCAAGGCCGTGCCGCTGCAGCGCTACGGCAAGGTCGACGAGGTCGCGGCCACGATCAGCTTCCTGGTGTCCGAAGGCGCCGGTTACATCACCGGCCAGAGCCTGCGCATCGATGGCGGCGTAACCCACGCGGTGTAGCGGCACCGCCTGCGGGGTAAAATCCTTCCGTCACCCCGGACTTGATCCGGGGTCCAGTGCCCGCTGTTAAGCGGGCAAAAGAATCATAGCGCGCTGCCGCGCGACTGGACCCCGGATCAAGTCCGGGGTGACGAAGATGGGATGGCCGCTCAAACCTTCGCGGCGATGGCTTCGACTTCCATCAGCATTTCGGGTGCGGCCAACCCGTCCACGACAATGAGCGTGGCGGCCGGCTTGTATTGGGTGCCGATGATCTTGTCGCGCGCGGCGCGATAGGCGGGGATGTAGCGGTTGTCGGTCAGGATGACCGTCACCTTGACCAGATCCTCCGGTCCCATGCCGTTGCCCTTCAGGCAGGCCAGCACGTTCTTGTAGCACTGCTCGGCCTGCTCCTCGATTCCCTTAGGCAGCGTGCCGTCGGGCCTGAGGCCCACTTGGCCCGCCAGAACGAGCCAGCGCGCGTTGGCCGGCACGGTGACGGTCTGGGTATAGCCGTTGCCCGGCGGGGCGTAGTTGCCTTCGGGGTTCAGGAATTTCAGCATCGTCTCTCTCCTCGGTTCAAAGCTTCACGGCGGCGCGCAGGCCTTCCAGCACGGCTTCCTCGGCCGTGCGCGGCGCCACGCAGTCGCCGACGGCGATCACTTCGCCGTCGTAGTTCTCAAGCGCCGTTTCCAAGTCCGAATCGGATTCGCGCGCCAGGTTGGAGATGAAGGTCTCCATGCCTTCGCACAACACCGGCTCGCCGCTGGTCGTGTGCTCGAAGTATCCGGTATCGGCATCGGCGCCGACCGCGCGCACCATGGGGATGATCTCGACCCCCAGCTTGTGCAGCGTGCCGAGCCACGGATCGCGCACATACTGCTGAATCACCTGGCCGGGCATGTAGCCGTTGACGCACAGGCGCACGCGCCGCCCGTCGCGCGCCGCCATCT